>NZ_CAKJTL010000068.1 GCF_917627385.1 Protofrankia sp. CiT1 | reverse complement strand
GTGTTGGGGGTCTGGGTGGGGTGCTCCTGCCCAGACCGTGGCCAGGCAGGTTGTCTTGCTGGGCCATCGTTCGTGTCGGCCGTCAGCTATCAGGCGTGTCGGGGAGTGCCCGGCGCCAGGACTGTGGATGAAGGAGCCGGGTTGGGTGTGGGTATCGCGGAGAGCCACTGTGGTGGGCGGCGACCGGCGAGCCGGGCTGCCCATGCATCGCGCGGCAATGCATGGGCAGCGATGACACGAGGTCCGTATCCCGGCCCCGTGGCAGCGCGCCCCCTGTTGCCAGGCGCTCTTAGCCGGCTGAGTAAGGTGGACAACGCGGTGGGTGAGTGCCCACCGGGGGTGCTGCCGCGCGATCAGATGATCATAATGCCATTACCCGGCTGCCTAGGGCCGGTGGTCCGTTCCCGCCAGACACACAAAATTCCGCCGGCTCCGGACGAGAGTGTCCAGTTTCGGGGATCATGCGGCGTTCGTCCGGGGAATCCATTAGGGTTTGTCCACATTAGTAAAAATTAAAGCAGGGTTATCTATTATCTGCATAGATCTAGGTGGCTGTGATGAGATCGAACGAGCGTGGTGCGAGTGGACGGCACTCCGGGCGACGGGCGGGCCCGAACCGACATCCGGGCTGTGCCGGTGGATCCGAACTGACCTGAACTGGTTGGCTGCCCAATCATGGTCCAGGTCGGAGACGATCCACGCGACGGACATCTAGCCCTGCCCCGACCAGCGGAACAGCCGAGGGATCGGGCCGAGTTCGTTCGGCAGCTCTACGCCGAGCACGGCGCCCCGTTGCTGTCCTACGTACTGCGGCTGACGGTCGGTGACCGGTATCGCGCGGAGGACATCGTCCAGGAGACGTTGCTGCGGGCTTGGCACAATGCGGAGGCATTGACCCCGGAGCGGGGTTCCGTACGTGGTTGGCTCATGCGGGTTGCACATAATGTCACAGTCGATGGTTACCGCGCGAAGCGGGCGCGGCCAACCGAAGTGAACCAGGACGACGCCGCGGAGACCGCCGTCTGGGACCGTTCTGAGGAGGTTTTGACCGCACTTGAAGTTAAACGGGCGCTGTCCCGTCTCACCCCCGAGCACCGTGCCGTCCTCATAGAGGTGTACTTCAAGGACAGGACAGCTGTAGAAGCTGCTCGTGTCCTGGGTATTCCGGTCGGTACGGTCAAGTCGCGGATCCACTATGCGTTACGGACTCTTCGACTTGCGTTCGATGAGGGGCGGGAGTTGGCTGTATGACCACCGATGTGGAGTACCGCCGTGCGCTCGGCGCCTACCTGCTCGGGGCGCTTGAGCCCGAGGAGGAGGCGCGGCTTGAGGAGCATGTGCGCTCCTGCGAGTCGTGCCATGCCGAGTTGCTTGATCTGGGCGACACCGTCGCGGATCTGGCGGCTGGCACCATGACCGAGGAGGATGAGGTTGTGGGCCTGCCGGCGCCGGACACGATCCCGGCCGGCCCACCGCTGGCCGGTCTGCCGCCGAATGCTCTGCCACGACGGCTGTTGTTCGCGGTTGCTGCCGCGGCCGCAACCGGTGTGGCGACTGCGGGCGCGGTCGGTTTCGCTATGGGTAACTCCAACAGTGCCGCGCCGGTGCCGGTGGCCGCGCCCACACCGTCCGTCGGCGTCCGTACTGTGGAGGGCAGCGATACCAAGACAGCTGTCACCGGCCGGGCCGTACTCACCCCGGCTGTCTGGGGAACCGGAATTCAGCTTACGGTAGCAGGTACCCAACGCGCTGTTGCCGCTGGAGAGCGTTGCAGGCTCGTCGCGGTTTCCCACAAGGGAATCCAGGACATCGCCGGCACCTGGGTCGTACCACCCCACTCACCCACGCCCGCGGGCGAACGTATCAGTGGGGCTGTCGGTATTCCCATAGAACACATCGCCACACTTATGATTATTACGCCTGATGGTCAGGAGATCCTGGCGGTGCCCGTGTAACCGGCCGCGCCGGCCGGGGACGGACCGGCGCCTGGTGGCGGCCTCGGCACCGTGCCGAGGCCGCCACCAGCGGTCTTTTCCCCGGATTGCCAGCGTCGTGGCCGTTCGCTGGCGCCCTCGTCACACGGGGCCGGGTCGGTACGGCGCCGGCTGTGGGTCCGTTCCATCGCATGCGCGCCTCCCGCGCCTGCGCCGCCGGGTTCACGACGCAGGCGCGGGAGCATCACTGGAACAGTTCCTCGACTGTCGGGACAGGGACGAAGCCGCACTGGACGAGTTGGGCCTGCCGCCGGCTGACGAGCTGGGCGCGGCCCGGGGGAAGCGTCCGGGGCCGGACGTCGCCGAGGAACGTACCCTCGTCCCGGGGACATGACATCAACAGCGCTGGCGTGCCGAGATCCCACAGCCGACGCATGATCGGGTCGTACATCGCCCGTGATGCGCCCGCCGCGGCCCGGGAGATGATGAGATGCAGGCCGATGTCGGCTCCCTGGGGAAGCAGGTCCAGCAACGGCTCCAGCGGAGTCGTCATTCCGCTTGACACCAGGTCGTAGTCGTCGACGACGACGAACAACCGCGGTCCTATCCACCAGTCGCGCCGCCGCAGCCGATCGGGAGTGATCTCCGGGCCTGGCAGCCGGGCGCGCAGCGTTTCGCTGGCTTCGCGGATGATCTGTCGCAGGGCGTCGCTCGACACGGCGTAGCCGAGCTGGCGCTCTGGCGTCACCATGGAGAAGAGGTCTCGCCGGTAGTCGGCCAACATGATCCGTGCTTCCGCGGTCGAGTACCGTTTCTCGACGGCTTGTGCGACGAGGCGCAGGAGGTTCGTCTTCCCCGCGCCCGCGTCACCGATCACGATCAGATGGGCGGATTCGCTGAAGTCGTGGAACACCGGTTCAAGCCGATGTTCGTCGAGACCGATGGCCATCCGCAGGTCGCCGTCGGGCGGGGGCAGTTGCTCGGCGGCGAGGAGGTTGGGCAGCAGCCGTACCGCTGGGGCGCTCGGGCCGGGCCAGGCCTGGAGCACCGCGTCCACCACGGCCCGGGTTGCGATAGCAAGATCGTTAATGGTCGTCGAGGAGTCGAGGCGCGGCAGCGCGGAGAGGAAATGCAGCGCTTCGGACGTCAGGCCCCGGCCGGGCGTCGCGGGCACGTTCGCGGCGGCTCGGCTGCCCACCTCGGAGTCGAGCGTGTCGCCCAGGTGCAGTTCGAGTCGGCTGCCGATCAGGTCCCGCATGCCTGGCCGGATTTCCGACCAGCGTGCGGCGGAAATGATCAGATGCACGCCGTAGTTGAGGCCGCGGTTGGCGAGGTCTGACAGCACTGGCTCGAGCTGTTCGAACTCCTGGCGGAGGGTGAACCAGCCGTCGATCACGATGAAGACGTCCCCATACGGGTCTTCCTGGTAGCCGCCGTCACGGCGCAGCTGTCGATAGTCCGTCATGGACGCGAGGCTGTGGTCGGCGAAGAGCCGTTCGCGAGCGGTGAGCAGGCCGGACACCTCGGCCACGATGCGGGTGACCCGGTCGACGTCGAGCCGGGAGGCGACGCCGCCGACGTGTGGCAGGTCGGCGAGCCCGCCGAGCGCACCACCACCGAAGTCGAGGCAGTAGAACTGCACCTGCCGTGGGGTATGGGTCAGCGCCAAACTGAGGATCAGGGTGCGCAGCAGGGTGCTCTTCCCACTCTGCGGTGCCCCGACCACACCGACGTGGCCGGCGCCCCCGGCGAGGTCGACCATGAGCAGGTCACGCAGGCCGTCGAACGGCCGGTCGACGATGCCGATCGGCACTGACAGTTCGGACCGATCCGGTCGACTCAGCGGTACCAGGCCGTGTTCCGGATCCGGGGCCAGCGGCGGCAGGAGCTGGTCCAGAGTGGGCGGGTTGGCCAGCGGCGGGAGCCAGATCTGGTGGGCTGGTGGCCCTTCGCCCTGCAACCGATCCAGGATGATCTGAATGAGGGGCTTGCCGGGCGGGTTGGCATCGGACACGTCCGGTTGCTGATCGGCGTGATCCACTGAAGGCGGCAGCGTAGGCGCCATGTAACCGGCGGCGAACGCGGCCACCTGCCGGCTGGCGGCCGCGCGACTGGCGCTGACGGTGGTGGCCCGGTGCGGTGCGGAGACATAGGCCGCCCGGAAACGGATCAGAGTCGACGTGTCGGTTTTGAGATACCCGTTGCCGGGCGCCGACGGCAGCGTGTATGCGTCGGGCAGGCCGAGGACGGCGCGTGACTCCATCGCGGAGAAGGTCCGCAGCGCGATGCGGTAGGACAGATGCGATTCCAGGACGTGCACCCGTCCCTCGTCGAGACGCTGCGAAGCGAGCAGCAGATGCACCCCGAGGCTACGGCCGAGTCGCCCGATCATGACGAACAGCTCGGTGAAATCGCGTTTGCTTGCCAGCAGTTCGCTGAACTCGTCGACGATGATGATCAATGTTGGCATCGGCTCGATGGAGGCGCCTGCGATCCGAGCGCGCTCGTACTCATGGAGTGAGCTGTGCCCGGCCCTGCGCAGCGCCTCCTGCCGGCGGACCAGCTCGCCGTGCAGCGCGTCCTGCATACGGTCTACCAGCGGCAGTTCGTCCGCGAGATTTGTGATTATTGCTGATGTGTGCGGCAGCGCGTCCAGGCCCAGGAAGGTCGCGCCGCCCTTGAAGTCGACCAGTACGACGTTGAGCACCTCGGGGGAGTGGGTCATCGCGAGTGCCAGTACGAGCGTGCGCAGCAACTCGCTCTTGCCCGACCCGGTCGCGCCGATCAGTATCCCGTGCGGACCCATCCCGCCCTGTGCGGATTCCTTGAGGTCCAGCTCCACCGGGGAGCCGTCCTCGGCAACACCGATCGGCACCCGGAGCCGGTCCCAGGGACTGCGCGAGGCCCAGGCCGCCGGCGGGTCGAAAGTGTTCGGGTCACCGGTGCCGAGCAGCGTGGTGAGATTGATGTCCGTGCTCATCGGCTCGGTCGACTCC
>NZ_CAKJTL010000067.1:1622-20408 GCF_917627385.1 Protofrankia sp. CiT1 | reverse complement strand
GCCGGTTCCGGGCCGGGCGCGATCACCGGTGTCGCCAGCGTCGGTGGCCGGCTCGCGGCGGTCGGGTGGACAGCGCCGGCGGGCTCGGGGCCGTCCCAGGCCGTGCCGACAGCCTGGGACTCCCCGGACGGGCGGGCCTGGCGGGTGGTCGGTGGCGATCTCACCGGCAGCCCGGGGCAGCTGCGCGATGTGGTGGCGGTGGCCGGCGGGCTGCTGGCTGTCGGCATCGACCGCGGTACTGATCGTGACGGAGACGGCGCCGTGTGGCGCTCCACCGACGGCCTGGCCTGGCGGCGGGAAACGGTGACCGGAGCCGGGGGGCCAGGCACCCAGATATTCGACCGGGTCGTGCTCCTGCCCGGTGGCGTGCTGCTCGCGGTGGGTCAGGAACCGGAGGGAGCAGGTACATCAGCCCACTTCCGGCGGTCAGCGGACGGGAGAAGCTGGCAGGACGTTCAAACCGGCCTGCCCGCCGACGCGGTCGTCACGCTCCTGGCTGCCACGGCGGACCGCCGTGTTCTTGCCGGCGGGTCGATCCTCGACACCCCCGGCAGGCGCCGGCCGGTTGTCTGGCTCTGTGACGAGCAGCTGCGGGACTGTCAACAGCAGGACATCATCACACCGACGGAAACACCCGATATCAGAATGTACACATCGACGGGCATCGGTGCGGCTATCAGCGTGGCAGGCACATCCGACGCGTCCAACGCATCGAAGGCAGCAGTTTGGAATCTGTCATTGAACGAACACCGATGAAACCCCCTGAGCACATCGTCGGCCACGTCGAAACAATCGTCGGCTCTCCACCGGATGCCGCCGACAGCGGCGGCGGAGGCTGATCGCGACCGGCGCTGGTATAATCAGCTCCCGCAACCCTTGAATGATCTTTCCCTGAGCGGCAATCGGTGGATTGTAGCCCCGGCATCCCGGCGTCGCCACCGATCCCGAACGCCCATCCAGCGCACCCGCGACACCTCCGCCATGAACCGACGCGCCGCAATGGAGATAACTTAAAGAAGCATCCCATTGAGGGATGCGATCGCCCATCGCATGGAACACCTATACTCTCCCTGCCTCAACACATCGAGATGCGAGGGACGTGTATGTTCGCGGCTTTTACGGGCGGGAGCTTGGTCCAGCGGACGGCCCAATCCGCATCATTGCTCTTCGTAGGAGCAATACTACTTTTGGTAACCGCATGCCGGAACCCCGCCCAGCCAACCACCCAGCTCCCCGCCCAGCCATCCGCGGGGGAAGCGCAGCTGGTGTTCTCCGGTTCCGGCGACCTGTCGACCGACGTGAAAAGCCTCGACAACCAGGCCCTTCCTGCCGCTTCGACCTTCTACGCGGGGCTCGCGGGCACAGATGACGGAGCGGACATCCGCTTCACGCTTGACGGGAAATCCCTCACCACGGTGAATCCTGGAGTTGTGAAGGTGGCTGGCCTGGGCGAGGGCAAGCACTCGCTGATCGCGGAGACCTACGAGAAGGACGGGGACCAGTCCCGGCGGACACACCGTTCCCGGGCGAACTTCCGGATAGGCGAAGGCACAGCCGGCGGGACGGCCACGCCCTCGGCGGCACCGGGCCCGGACCAGGAAGACGGCTCCCAGTCACAGTCCTCGCCGCCCGTGCCGGCCGCGCCGGCGCTGGACCCAGTCGCGCCTGGAACGGAGGTGACGGTGACCAATGTCACGAGCCTGATAGACGCGCTCAACACCGCACACCCCGGAATGACCATCACGATGGCCGATGGCCGTTACTCGGGCAAGGACGCAAAAGACTACAATGCCAAGAGCAAGCCTAGTGGTACCCCGACGAGCCCGGGGCGATTCAACATCCGGGTCTCTGGCACCGAAGCCGCACCCATCACACTGCGTGGATCCCGTAACGCCGTACTCGACGGCGGTGGCGCGGGCGGAGGTTACGGCCTGAACCTCCTGGGAGCAAGCTACTGGAAGCTCCAGGGGTTCACCGTGACGGAAGCGACCAAGGGCGTGGTGCTCGACGGTTCCAGCCATGTGACGATCGACGGTCTGTACGTTCACGACGTCGGGCAGGAAGGCATCCACCTGCGGGCTTTTTCCAGCTACAACGTGGTGACCAACTGCCTGGTGGAAAACACGGGGGTAAAGACCCCCAGCTTCGGCGAGGGCATCTACCTGGGCTCCGCCGTCTCCAACTGGGGTCGTTACACAGGTGGCAAGCCGGACACGTCCGACTACAACCAGGTGATCGGAAACACCATCCGTCACACCGGTGCCGAGAACATCGACATCAAGGAGGGCACGACCGGCGGCGTGATCCAGAACAACTCCTTCGACGCGGTCGGCATGTCGGGGAGCTGGGCGGACTCCTGGGTAGACGTGAAAGGCAACAACTATATGATTACCGGTAACAGGGGTACGGTAAGCGGGCCGTCGGCACTCAAGGACGGCTTCCAGACCCACGTGATCACAACCAACGGTGAGTCACTGGGCTCCGGCGACGGAAACGTCTTCGCCGACAATATCGTGGACCTCGGCGGAGCCACCGGCGTCGGCTTCTGGATTCACAATCCGAAAACAACAAACAACAAAATTGACTGTGCGTCCAACAAGGTGACCGGAGGTAGTGGTTTCGCCTCCAAGGACGTGACCTGCGTCAATCCATGACCGGAGCGCCGTCCGCCGCCGCGGGGCTGGTGGAACCGCGGGGCACGAAACCCCGGGGCTGCGACCACACCCCGTGGGCCATGACCCGGACAAGGCGAAAACCAGCGTCGAGGACCACGAGGTCGGCGTCCAGCCCGGCGGCGATCGCTCCGCACCTGTCAGCCAGGCCGAGCACACGGGCCGGGTTCGTCGCCGCCGCGGCCGCGGCCACCTCGACCGACAGGCCCGTGTCGACGACCGTGCGGCGCACCGCCTCGTCCATCGTGAGCGTGCTGCCCGCAAGCACGCCCGAACGCGCGAGCCGCGCTTGGCCACCGCGTACCCGTACCGCCTGCCCACCGAGGACGTAGTCACCGTCACCGACGCCAGCCGCATCTATGGCGTCGGTGACCAGGACAAGCCGGTGCCGATCGCGGGCGGTCATCCGCGCGACGGACGGGTGCACATGGACACCATCATTGATCAGCTCACAGGCGACGCCGGCATCGAGGGCGGCTCCGACCGGGCCAGGCTCCCGATGATGCAGCGGCCGCATAGCGTTGAACAGATGAGTGGTCAGGCTCGCGCCGGCCGCGAACGCGGCGGCTGCCTGCTCGTAGGTGGCGTCGGTGTGCCCGATGGCGGCCACGATCCCGCCCGCCACGGCATCGGTGATGATGTCGAGGGCGGCGGGCAGCTCGGGCGCGACCGTGATGGCCCGCAGCGCGCCCCCGGCCGCCCGGACCAAGCTGGCGAACACCGCCCGATCCGGGGCGAGCAGATGTTCCGGGGCCTGCGCACCGCAGCGCGCGGCCGAGAGAAACGGCCCCTCCAGATGCGCCCCGACCACATGGCCGTCCGCGCACGCACCGCGCCCGACCAGGCCGGCAGCCCATGACAGCTGCTCCGCGAGCCTGTCGGCAGGCGCGGTCACCAGCGACACGAGCGTGCGGGTGGTGCCGTGCGCGCGGTGGAACGCCACCGCCGCGGCCATCTCCGCGGCTGAGGCGGCGACGTCGTGACCACCACCACCGTGCACGTGCAGATCGATGAACCCCGGCAACAACCAGGCACCGCCAAGATCGACGACCGGCTGTCCAGCCCGGCCCGCCGGCCTGCCAGCGCCGACCGCGGCGATGCGCCCTCCGTCAACCTCGACCCAGCCTGGATCCAGGACACCTTCCGGAGTCACCACCCGGGCTCCGGCCAGCACACACCGTGACATACTCATGGGCATCCTCAAAACCGTACCGGTCAAGGTCGACTACCTGGACGCTGGCACATCGTCAAGTCAACCGAGGGAGACACATCCATGGCCGGTACCTTTCGGATGTCGTACGCGCAGGCGTGTGCCGAGCACCGCTGGGACGTTCCCGAGCGTTACAACATCGCGGCCGACGTCTGCGACAAACATCCCCGCGGCAAGCTGGCGATGGTCTACGAACGTTTCGACGGATACCGCGCCGATGTGTCCTGGGGCGAGCTGCAGGACCTCGCGGCTCAGGCGGCGCACGCCCTCACCGCGGCAGGGGTCGCACGCACGGACCGCGTGGCCGTGGTCCTGCCCCCATCGCCGGAAACCGCCGGGGTGTTCTTCGGCGTCTGGAAGCTCGGTGCGCTCCTGCTGTCGATGAGCGTTCTTTACGGCGACGACGGGATCCGCCACCGGCTCACGGATGCGCAGGCCGCCGTGCTCATCACCAACAGGGCCAACGCACCCCGCTTCGCCGGGATGGGCGTGCGTGTCCTCGTCCTGGACGACGATCTGCTCACCGACCACCCCACCGAACACGAGACGGTGGACACGCATGCGGACGACCCGGCGCAGCTGTATTACACCTCCGGCACGACCGGCGTGGCCAAGGGCATTGTGCATGCGCACCGCTACCTCCTTGCCCACAACGAGTTCGTCCACTGCCACGACGTGCGCGACGGTGAACGTTTTCACGGCATGGGTGAATGGGCGTGGGCAGCCGGCATCGCCCCGCTGCTGGGCCCCTGGCGCCTGGGCGCGGTGCAGTGCGTCTACCAGCGCGAAGGCGGTTTCGACCCGCACAGGCAACTGGGCTTCCTCGCCCGGCACGAGGTGACGAACGTGTTCACCACGCCGACGGCGATGCGGTCGATGATGGGCATCGCCGACGCCGGCACGCGTTATCCCCAGCGGTTGCGCATCGTGTGCTCCGCTGGCGAGCCGCTCAACCCGGAGGCGATCCGCTGGTTCCGAGAGCAGTACGGCGTCACCGTCCTCGACTACTACGGGATGACCGAGAGCTATCCGATGGTCGGTAACTACCCGTTCATGGATGTTCGGGACGGCTCCATGGGCAAACCGCTGCCCGGCTGGAAGGTGGCGATCCTCGACGAGAACGGGCGTCCGGTGGGCCCGGGCGAGCGTGGCGAGATCTGCCTGGAGTCACGCTCCAACCCGCACTACCCGCTCGGATACTGGAACCGCCCGGACGACACCGAGCGGGTGTTCGGCGGCGAGTGGTTCCACACCGGTGACGCGGCCAGCCTCGACGAGGACGGCTACTTCTGGTTCGAAGGGCGCGCCGACGACCTGATCATCGCAGCCGGCTACCGGATCGGGCCGTTCGAGGTGGAGTCCGCCTGCCTGGAGCATCCGGCGGTCGCCGAGGCTGCTGTGATCGGCGTCCCGGACGAACGCCGAGGCCACGTTGTCAAGGCCTTCGTCGTGCTCGCCGACGGTCACGAGCCCTCGGCGGAGCTGGCCAGGGGGATACAACAGCATGTCCGTGACAGGCTCAGCGCCTACGCCTACCCACGTCTGATCGATTTCGTCGACAGCCTGCCGAAGACCCTCACCGGCAAGATCCGGCGTATCGAACTTCGTCGTGCCGGACAGAACGACGCCCGCACGACGTAATCCGGTTTCAGGATCCGGGGCTCCCACCACCGGCGGCCCAATGGTCATGGGGCAACTAGGGTCATAGGGCATGACCAGCGGACGACTGCCACCGGCCGAGTTCTACGCGACGCTCCCCCACTCGATCGCGGGGGCCGCGGCCCTCTTTCACGATCCCGAAGGCCGGGTCCTGCTCGTCCAGCCGTCGTACCGCGACGACACCTGGCTCATCCCCGGCGGCCACATGGATCCGGGTGAGTACCCGTGGGACACCGCACGGCGGGAGATCAAGGAAGAACTCGGGCTGGATGTCCGCCCTGGACGGCTGGTAGGAGTCGACTGGGTACCGCCTCAGGAGGACGGCAGGCCGGCGCTGGTCAACTTCCTGTTCGACGGCGGACCGCTCACGGCAGACGACATTGAACACGGTCTGTGCTTGCAGGCGGACGAGCTCACCGCCTGGCGGCTGTGCGCCCCCGACGAGTACGACCAGTTCCTCGCCCCGTACATGGCCCGGCGCATCCGTGCCTGCATGCACGCCCTGCGCACGGGTCGGACCGTGTACCTCCAGCACGGACGGCCACCGCAGGCCCCGACCGACTGACCACCGCCGCAGTCGATGGTCACATACCGCTCGCTTGCCATTGGCTGCTGCTAGCAGCATAGTGCTGCTATGGCCACTGCGATCACCATTCGGGACGTGCCCGACGAGACTCGCGACGAGCTTGCCTCCCGGGCTGCGCTCAGCGGCCGTTCGCTGCAGGAGTACGTGCGTTCTCAGCTGATCGAACTGGCCCGGCGGCCGGACGCGGAGGTGCTGCTTGCACGGATCCGTGATCGCAAGCAGCGCGTTGGCAGCCGGCTGTCGGCGGAGTCGATCCTCGGCCACCGTGACGCCGACCGCCGGTGACCCTCGTCATCGACTCCGGTTTCGTGGTCACGGCACTCGTCGACAGCGGCCATGTTGGAACCTGGGCGGACCACCTACTCGCCACCGATGACCTGGCCGCGCCCCATCTCATGCCGGTGGAGGCCGCCAATGTGCTGCGGCGAGCTGTCATGGCCGGCGAGATCACGGCGGATACCGCGGCCCTGGCCCATGCGGACCTGCTGAGTCTGCGGGTCGAGCTGTTCGCCTACGAGCCGTTCGCCACAAGGGTGTGGGAGCTGCGGGAGAATGTCACCGCCTACGACGGCTGGTACGTGGCACTCGCCGAGTCGCTGGACGCGAGGCTCGCCACGCTGGACCTCCGGTTGACGAAGGCCGCGGGACCGCGCTGCGCCTTTGCGACCCCGTAACCGCCCCGGCTCATCGGGCCCTCCGGACGAACATATCCCCCGCGCTGATCACCGCTCACACCCGCGGGGCTCACCCCACCGTCACATAGTTCCGGTATAAAGCAGACGTTTTCGGCTAGCATCGGTGGGGCTGTCGGGCGTGGCGGTGGCGTTGGCTCCCATACCTACACAACCATGATCGGGGGACGGTGCCGATGGCAGGAATGGGCGCGCGGAGGAGGATCTTCGTCAGGATTATCGCTTTCCCTACCGCAGGTATCGTCACCGTCTCTCTGCTCGTGCTGGGCCTCAGCGCGCTCGGCTCGTTCGACAAGACCACCGGCGGAGAGATCGCGGTGATACGCAACGGCGGTCCGCTCGACAACCACCGGATCAGGCAGATCCTCGACCCCGCCTCGGCACGGACCTGGATCGGGCTGTATTCCGATGCCCACAAGTATCCCGCCCAGCAGCGTTTCTACACGATCACCGCCGACCCGAACCGCGGTGACCGCACGGGCGAGGACGTGGTACGGGTGCCGTCCAAGGACGGCGTCGAGATGGGCATCGAGGGAACTCTCTACTTCACCCTCAACCTCGACCACGACACAATCCGCACGTTCGACGACAAGTTCGGCACCCGCAAGTTCCGCAGGCTGGCCGGCAACGACTACTACGCCGCGTACGAGGGTGACAAGGGCTGGTCGGCGTTTCTCGACACCATCATCCGGCCGGTGATTGACAACGCCCTGCGGCAGCAGGTGAATACCTTCGACTGTGCCGAGCTCGTCTCCAGCTGCGCGCTCGTCCAGCTCGGCGCGAACCAGAGTACCGGCACCGGCGCGCCGCCGGCCGTGGCCGCGGGGTCGAACAACGCCAACCTCGCGAAAGTACAGACCGCGATCAATGAATCGCTCGCTCGGGACCTCGTCGAAACGCTGAGCGCGCCCTTCCTTGTCGACCTGAAATTCAACCTGGTGCGCATCACGCTGCCGCAGCAGATCCAGGATGCCGTGAACAAGGCACAGGCCGCCTTCGCCGCTGTCACCGAGGCACAGGCAAGGGTGGCGCAGGCCCGCGCGGACGCCGAGGCCAACCGGGAACGCCAGGCCGGCTATGCGCAGTGCCCGGCATGCGCGGCGATCGACCAGCTCAAGGCCATTCCACCGACGGTGACGACCTTCGCGCCGGGTTCCGGTTTCGCGATCACATCTCCTCAGCGGTAGCGCCACGGGACAGTCAGTCGGCGGTGGCAAAGCTGAGTGGGAGCGATGCCACCCCGCGATGGATGAGGCTGGGCAGATAGGTGAGCGTGTCAGTGGCCAAAGACAGTGCGGGAGCCCGCTGGATGAGCGTGCGGATCGCGGTTTCGGCCTCCATCCGGGCCAGGGGCGCGCCCAGGCAGTAGTGCAGCCCGAGGCTGAAGCCGAGGTGTCGGCGCGGAGCCGGGGAAGCCGCGTACCGGGTGATGTCGAAACGGTCGGGATCGGTGTAGACGGTCTGGTCCCGACCTGCGGAAGCCATCAGGACAATGACGCCGTCACCGCGGGCGAAGGTGTGCTCGCCAACGGTCGTCTCGGTGAGCGCGACCCGCATGGTGAACTGGGTCGGCGTGTCGTACCGGAGCATCTCCTCGACGGCTGCCGGGGTCAGCTCCGGCCGCTCACGCAGCAGCGCGAGCTGGCCGGGGCTGCGCAGCAGGGCGATCATGCCGTTACCGATGAGGTTGATGCTCGTCTCCATACCCGCGACCAGCAGGAGCACGCAGATACCGAGCACCTCGGCCGCGGTGAGGACCTCACCGGCTTCCTCCACCCCGACAAGCATGCTCAGCAGGTCGTCGGTGGGACGCGCCCGCCGCTCGGCGATCAGGGCGTGCAGGTAGGCGACAACCTCCTGGCCGGCTTTGCTCCGAGCGGCGACGTCCTGGGGTGAGAGCAGGCCGTCCGGGTCGGTGCCACGGGCGATCGCCAGCTCCCAGGCCCGCAGCGCCGGCCGGTCGGCCTCGGGGACGCCGAGCAGCCGGCCAGCGACCATGGTGACCGCCAACGGCCCCGACAGGTCCCGGATGACGTCGATCTCACCGGCGTCGAGTGCCGCGTCGACCAGCCGGCCCACCAGTTCGTCGATCATCGGCGCGAGACCCGCGACCATGCGCGCGCTGAACGCCTTGTTGACCAGCCGACGCAGCCGGCGGTGGTCCGGGGGATCCATCCGGATGAAGGAGCCGGGCAGGGATGCCGCCTGGTCCCAGAAGGGGCTCAGCCCGTCCTCGTGGCCGTGGCCCCAGTCCTGGCTCTGCAGGATCGCCGCGCAGTCGTCGTACCGGCCGGCCAGCGCGACCGGGACTCCCTGGAGGAGGAGCGATGGCAGCCCGGCTGCCGCCCGGACCCGCTGGTAGCTCGGATAGGGATCGGCGCGGCTGGCGGGATCGAATGCGTCGAACTCGACGGGACTGGGACTCAGCGTCGTCATTGTCAGTCCTGCTCCTTGTCGTTCGGGCGACCCATCCGAGCCGAACACGGTGTGGGCCGTGCTCAGGCGGCCGCGGTCAGGCGGCCGTGGTCAGACGGCCGCGGTCAGGCGCACGGGAAGTTCCGACATGCCACGGACCACGAGGTTCGGGCGGTACGGGGGTGGATCGGCGAGCAGCGTGATCGCGGATATCCGCTGCGCGATGGCACGCAGCGCGACCTCCACTTCGAGCCGTACCAACGACGCACCGATGCAGTAGTGCAGCCCCAGCCCGAAGGCCAGATGGCGGTTCACCCGCGCCCGCTGGGCGTATCGGGTCAGATCCAGGCGGTCGGGGCCGGTGAAGGCGTCCGGATCCCGGTTCGCGGAGCCAAGCATCAGGATGAGGCTGTCCCCGGGAGCGAACGTGTGCCCGGAAAGGGTGATCTCCTGGCGTGCTGTGCGGGTCGTCAGCTGCGCGGGAGCGTCATAACGCAGCATCTCGTCCACTGCCGGCAGCGCGAGGCCCGGCCTCTGGCGCAGGAGCTCGAACTGGTCGGGATGGCGGATCAGCGCGAGTATCCCGTTACTGATGAGGTTGACCGTGGTCTCGTGCCCGGCGACGACCAGCACGAGCAGGGTGCCGAGCATTTCCGCGGCTGTCAGGCGGTCGTCCTCGTCCTCGGCCTCGACCTGCGCAAGTGCGCTGATGAGGTCCTGGCGGGGCCGGGCCCGGCGGTCCGCGACCAGCGCGCCGAAGAAATCCAGGAACTCCCCCACCGCGGCTGTCCGGTTCGCGAGCTCGTCCGGGGACATCAGGGCGTCGGGATCGAGCCCGCGGGCAATACCGGCCGACATCCGGCGGATGGCGGCGTGCTCGCTCGCGGGCACGCCGAGCAGCTCGCACACCATCGTCAACGGCAACGGGTAGGCCAGCGCCTCGACCAGGTCCACCTCGCCGTCGGCCAACGCCCGCTCGAGCAGGCTCGCCACGACCCGCTCGGCGTGCCCGCGCATCCCCTCGATCCGGCGGGGGGTGAACGCCTTGCTCACCAGCCCCCGCAGCCGCGTGTGGTCCGGGGGCTCCATCCAGAGGAAGGAGCCCGGCAGCTCCACGTCACTGTCCGGGTGGAGCAGCTCGGACTCCTCGGCGTGGCTCCAGGCCGGATTCTGCAGTATCGCGTCGCATTCGGCATAGCCGGGAACGAGCGACGGGCCGAGCGGCCCCGGGACAAACGGGCCGGCCGCCCGCAGAATGTCATAGCTTTGGTAGGGGTCGTGCCGCCAGCCGGGGCTAAAAGCGTTAATAACAGCGTGCTGAACCCCGGTGATGTCTTCCACCGCGGTTGTGGCGGTGCGCCCAGTGCCGGCGAGGTCCACGTGCAGCTCCGTTCGGTGCGAAGAACCGGCGGTGTAGTCAGCCGAAAGCGGTACTCGCGAAGGACACGCGCCATGCTGGCTCCCGCAAGCGCCGATGGTCAAGATTCGCGTTCTGGCCGCTATCGCTTGATTGGCTGTGGCACCGCGGTTGCCCAAACAGCCGCCACCCGTTCAAACGCCCGTTGTCCAGTGGCCAGCTGTCCAGTGGCCAGCTGTCCAGTGGCCGGCCGCGTCGATGTGCTGGAGAATAGGGCTACGGATACCAACCTTCGCTACGCTTCGCCGGCCGGACGCTGGGTGTTGCTCGCCACCGTGCTCGGGTCGAGCATCGCCGCGCTCGACGCCACCGTCGTCAACATCGCCCTTCCCCGGATCGGCGCCGACCTCGGGACCGGCCTGTCGGGGCTACAGTGGACGGCCAACGCCTACACGCTCACCCTCGCCGGCTTCCTGCTGCTCGGCGGTTCGCTCGGCGACAGCTACGGCCGCCGCAGGGTGTTCCTCATCGGCGTGCTGTGGTTCGCCGCCGCCTCCATGCTGTGCGCGGTCGCACCCACAGCCGGCCTGTTGATCGCGGCCCGGGCGCTACAGGGGGTCGGCGGCGCCCTGCTGGCCCCTGGCAGCCTCGCGATCATCGAGGCGAGCTTTCGTCCCGAGGACCGCTCGGCGGCCATCGGCGCCTGGTCAGGCCTGGGTGGCGTCGCCATCGCGATCGGCCCCTTCCTCGGGGGCTGGCTGGTCCAGGCTGTCTCCTGGCGGCTGATCTTTCTGATCAATCTGCCCCTCGGCGCCGTCGTGGTCTGGGTGGCGCTGCGCCATGTGCCGGAAACCCGCAATCCCCGTCCAGCCACCGGGCTCGACCTGCCCGGGGCGGCCCTGGCCGCGCTGGGCCTGGCCGGCGTGATCTATGCGCTCACCGAGGGCAGCAGCCTGGGCTGGGGATCTCTGAGCGTGCTCGTGACCGCTGTCGGCGGGGTGGCGGCCCTGGTGGCGATGGTCGTGGTGGAGAGGCGCAGCCCTCATCCGATGCTGCCGCTGGAGATCTTCTCCTCCCGCCAGTTCAGCGCCGCCAATCTGGTGACGTTCGTCGTCTACGCCGCGCTGGGAGGCTCGATCTTCCTGCTTCCGGTCGTCCTGCAGAACGCCGTCGGGTTCTCTCCGATCGAGGCCGGCGCGGCCCTGCTCCCGGTCACGATCCTGATGCTCACCCTGTCGGCCAGGGCCGGGCGCCTGGCCCAACGCATCGGGCCCCGCCTGCCCATGACCGTCGGCCCCATCGTCGCCGGTACCGGCCTGGCGCTGCTCACCCGGGTCGACGTCACCAGCACGTACATCGGCACGGTACTGCCGGCGATGGCCGTGTTCGGGCTGGGGCTGTCGCTGACGGTGGCACCGCTGACATCCACGGTCCTCGCCGCCGCCAGCGACGCACACGCGGGGGTGGCTTCCGCGGTCAACAACGACGTCTCCCGCGCGGCCGGTCTCGTTGCCGTGGCCGCGCTGCCCGTCGTCGCGGGCATCTCGACAAGCGCCTACCACAACCCCGACAAGCTGGTAGCCGGCTTCCACACCGCCATGTCGATCACAGCGGGGATGTGCGTGACCGGCGGCCTGCTCGCCTTCCTCACGATCCGCCGGCCGGCCCCCACGCGGGCGCCCGCCGTCGCCGTCCACCGCTGTCCGCTGGAGGCCGCGCCGTTGTGCGGCCCAGACGAATCCCGGGCGCCCGCGCTCAGTCTCGCCACGGCCGGGACGGATCCGCCGTCGGCTGGACGATGAACACCGACCCGACCGGCCGCGCCGTCACCGGGGTATCCGCTCACGTGCTATCAGCAAGGCGGCGCCACGTATCAATGAGCCTGGTGGCCTGCAACTCGGGGGAGAACTCGGACCTGATCCGGCAGCGCAGAGCCGACGCGCGGAGTGCGGCCTCCTCAGGTGACCGGATCACATTTCTGATCGCGTCGGCCACGGCCTCGGGATCGATCGGCGGTACAAGCCATCCACACGTGTGGTCGACGAGCGCGGTCTCACCGAGTCCCGCGGTCTCGCCGAACACTCCGTCGAACGACGGCTCGGACGATGCTGTGGGGAACCTCCGACATGCTCACGCCACGGTCATTCAGTTGCCGGAAGGCAGCCGCCGAGACGGCGAACAGATGGTCCAGCCGCCTGATCCGCCGTTCGAGAGCGCCCGGCTTCCGCTCCAGCATGAAGTCGGCTGCGTGTGCGGTAGCCGTGGCCGGCTTGCCGAGGTCGTCGGCGGTCAGAACGGCAACCGCCGTGGGGAGATTCACGAAATGAGCGTGAACGACGTCTGGATCGAATGTTGCGATGTCCCTGAGCAGCGACACGGCGGACGCTCCGGCGAGAAAAGCCCGCGCCCCGTATGACGGGCCGAGTCCGAACGCATGGGTGAACACCTTCAGCGGACGACGGACCAACGCGCACGACACGAGAGCGGCCTGCGCAAGGCGGGAACCGCCGTCGCCCTTACGGATGGCAAAGAGCTCAACCTCGACGCCGGCCGCGCGGACCGCGTGGACCTCCGCCGAGATGAAGGTCTCGCTGTAACCGGGCGCTCCGAGAAGGATGTACGCCACACGCAGCCGCTCGTTGCTCACGGGTTGGCGACAGTATCACCCAGCTAACGCTCCAGATCATCCAGCTGCGCTCCAGATCATCCAGCTAGCGCTCCAACGAGCACCGAGCCGAGCGGTGAGGCGGCCAACAGCAAGAACACGGTCAATCACTACCATTGGTGTCATGTCATACCGAACGGATCTCGCCCGCTGTGAGTCGACGGGAGCCGTCCAGACGCCCGCGGAGGAGCCTGGGACAGAGCAGGCGCCAAGACCTCGACACGCGCGGCGTGTCATCCTGATCGGCGCGCTGGTGTTGGCAGTGATCGGCGGGGGTGGCCTCGTCGCTGCCGGACTGTACCTGCGCTCGGTGGATTCGGGAATCACTCGGTTCAAGGCTTTCGACGACATGCCCGAGGAGTCACGCCCCGAGAAAGTGGCAACGGACGCCGTGAATCTGTTGATTCTCGGCAGCGATTCCCGCAACCCCGGGGACACCTCGGGCTCGCGGAGCGACACGATCATACTTGCCCACCTGCCGAAGAGCCGGTCGAGTGCGCAGCTGATCTCCATCCCCCGCGATACGTGGGTACACGTTCCCCGGTCGAAGGATGGTAGGTATGGCAACACCGACGCTAAGATCAACGCAGCTTACGCCTGGGGAGGCTTGCCGTTGACGGTGCAGACGGTGGAGAGTTTCACCGGCGTACGCATCGATCACGTCGTACTCGTCGACTTCGCTGGATTCAAGGAAATCGTCGACGCGCTGGACAGCGTCGAGATCGACGTTGAGCAGAGCTTCACCTCCACCCACTCCCTCGATCCGTCCGGTCGGCGTGGGTTCGCCAAGGGTAAACAGCTCATGGATGGCGCGGCTGCGCTGGACTACGCGCGTGAGCGCTTCGCGTTCCCCGACGGGGACTCGGATGTGAGCCGGTCGCCGAACCAGGCGTTCGCGTATGCCAGGTCCTGGAGCCAGTCCTGGCGGGCCATGCCGAAGAACGGCTGATCGGCGACGAAGCCGAAGCCGGGATGCACGGCCGGCCCGGCTGGGCATCCGCCGTTCGTCCGAAGCAGAAACGACCGGTACCCGGCGGGCAGGCCGTACCCGAGACGCTCCTCCAGCCTCTCCAGCACCTCGCCGGACAGCCGGTGGGTGAGCCGGATCCGCGGTGGTGTCCCGCCGTGCATCGCCAGACCCCGCCTGGCCCGATCGGCGCTGCCGGTGCTCACACCACCCAGATGCCTGTACGCGCCGTGCAGTTCGACGGGGACGAGGGCGATCCGGCGTGTCCGCGACCACACCGCCGGCAGGTGCGCCCAGGTCCACCCGGCCGGGGTGGCGCCCGGGCACACGTCCGCCCAGAGCGCATCTCCGCCGGCGGCCATGGTGTTGTTGGCGGTGAGCACGTCCACCACGCGCGCCTCGTCCACGCCGAGATCGGGTGAGCAGGGGGGCAGCTGGACGACGGCGCGTGCGTACGGGATCCAGTCGGGGAAGCCGTGCGGCCCGGCCAAAATGCCGTCACGGTACCGGATGCGCAGCATCGGCGAGCCTGCATGGACGATCTGGAACGCGTATCGGCCGCCGGGAATCATGCCGGGTCGCCGCGACGGTGGAACGGTTCCTTGAAGTACACCGTCACTCTCCTTCTCAGCCGCCCGCATGGAAGGCTGAAACTGTCCCGATGCCAGCCGTTTCCACGCTGAAGCTAGTAGGTAAGGAGGCTCGATGCGACGGCTGTTGACAGTCGCCACGACGCTGGTGTTCATGGCCGGCTGCGGCACCTTCGGCGGAGGGAGCGAGTCAGGTCCACAACCCGCGAAGACGGTGGAGCACGTCATCCTCTACCAGTTGTATGCGCAGGGCGGGTCCAATTTTATGATCACGCTGAACTACACCGACTCCACAGGGAGGCAGAAGCACGAGGAGTCCACCGCGCCGTCGTGGGCCAAGCAGGTCACCGTGCGGTATCCCGATGTCATGTTGGTGGCGATCTCAGGGAATGCCGTCGCGACTCCAATGGCGCCCGCCCCGCTGGGCACCGGGCTCCCCCAGGTGCAGTGCATCCTCACAGTCGATGGTGAAATCGTCGATCAGAAGGCGTCGATCCTCCCGACGTGCGAGGCGACGCTGACCGCCACGGCCCGCCCGATCCCGAAACTCTCGGCGAACTGAGTAAACCCGCACCGATTCCGTACCGCCTCGGCGATGATGGCGCGTTACCGCCGACTGCCGGGTTGACCGTCGCAGCCTACGGCACGCGGTTATCCACGCGGTCGCAACGACCGTGCGGCTCTGCCCCGGAAGGTGCGCGATACTGGCCGCATGCCCGACGATGGCGCCGTACGAGTCGTTAACGTGTTCAACAAGCCCATGGATGAGGACGGATGGTCGGCGGAGGAGGTCACCCTCGAGCGGCATCCTGGTGGTGACCTGACGCTGCGCTGCCGCACCTCGGGCCGCGCCGTAGAAATGATCATAGGAGAAGACGCCACCGAGTACCGCCGGGCGTGGACTGTGATGGCTGAGCACGTGCCACAGGTACTACGGGCGGCTCTACAGGATCTGTTTGCCGACGCTTCAGCGCTACGCACTTGGCTGGCCGGCGCGGGGATCCCCGCCGCTGCCGAGGATTGGCAGGGTTACCCGATCCGGCCGCTGAACGAGAATCAGTTCGTCATCGAGGCCGTACGCGCGCTCCTCGGTGTGGACGGCAACGACGAAGGCACCAAGATCGCCGATAGGTTCACCACATGGTTGACGGAGCAGTCCATCAGCTATGAAACGGACGAGCAAGTCGTCACCAGCTGATCACTCTGCTTCGATACCCGGCGAGACGCTGACCGGCGGGCTGCACTCAGGTGGAGTGGCCCGGAACCTCCGAGCGCAGGATTGATGCGATTTCACCGCGTTGGGGACCGGGCGCCGGCTCCCGCGGCGGTGCCGAGCCACCGGGTCCGCCGCATCCCGCGACCGGTGCCTGCGCGGTTGAGCCGGTCGCGCCCTCGCCCAGCAATGCATCAAGGAGCCTTCGCGCGGCGTTGCCCGGCGGGTACCGCTCATCCAGGAAGTTACGCAGATCGAGTGCCCGCCGCCGTTGAGCATCGAGATCAGCCAGTACGTCCTTGACGTGCTCGACCCATGCCGGCAGGCGCCGCTGACCGATCTCCGTCACGGTGGCCTGCACCGCGGCGGGGTCCAAGCCGCCGTCCGGCCCGGCCACGGCGAGGAGCGCATCACAAGGATACCGGTCGGCATGTCCCGACGGTTCCCGAATCCACTGGTACCGACAGCCCGTTGATCATCAGTTTCGCTCGTGGCCGGCGCGGTCAGCTCATCCACAGTCAGGGGCCGTCCACGGTCAGGTCATCCAGTCGAGCACCGTGAGCTCGTCCGCGGGCACGATGACGATCCCGTTGCCGCCGCAGGACGGGCACGGATCGAGACGTCCGCCGTCGCACTCACAGCCGCAGGCGAAGCAGCGCAGCCGGTCGGACGCGTTGCGCCATTCCACGCTACACTGCGGCCGGGACAGATCGGCCAGCCGCAGGATGACGAGCCACGACGGGCTCGGCCGCCGGATTTCGCCTACTGGATTTCATCACGGTGCGTCATATCGGCGGTACTTTTCCGTAAGATCAAAAATGGACGACGTGCCGTCAACAGCGTTGACTAAGAGCGCCCGGCAATAGGGGCGTGGATCAAGGAGCGGGGCTGGGGCACGTACATCGCAAGGCGGAGGAGGGAGTCACCCTGGTCCTTGGGGTGTCGACCGACGACAACGCAGCGAGGTGCGTGCCCCAGCCCCGCGACGCCGCGTCCCTATTGCCGGTCGCTCTAAAAAAGCGTCACGGCAGCAACACGCTATAAACGGGTAGGGCCGCGCTGGCGCAACGCGGCGAGCCCGGCCGCGAGACGAGTGATCGTGTCGGGTGGCGGCAGGAGAACGCGGGTACTCCACGGGAGCGTCCCGCGGACCTCAGCGGCGCTGTGCCAGGCGCCGAGCAGGCCGGCAGTGAGCGCGGCGACCGTGTCGGTGTCGCCGCCGAGAAGAACGGCGCGGGCGATGCCGTCGGGCAGGGATGTGGCGGTGTGCACGCAGTGCAGAACGGCGGTCACGGTCTCGTAGGGATCGAGGCCGATGCCGCTCCTTGGCGGGGACCACGCACCAGCGGCCACCGCGCGCAGCAGCTGGGGCAGTGAGCTGTCCGCACCGAGCCGGCCCGTGCTCGCCTCAGCCTCGGTAACAGCGATGTCGATCAGCTGCCGCGGCTGTTCGACAGCCAGTGACCAGGACGCGCACGACGCGGCGACCAGCGCCGCCGCCTGGGCTTCCCGGCCGGCGTGGGTGGCTCGGGTCAGTTCGACTGCCGACCTGCGGCGCGGTTCGGCGGCCCGGGGCGGGGTGGACCAGCCGACCGGCAGAACGCGCATGGGGCCACCGTTGGTGTTGCCTGCGTCCGGCAGTTGGCCGGTGCCCCGGAACCGGCTGATCGCCGCCCGGGTGGACGGGCCGAGGCCGCGTATCCCCTCGGCACGGTCGCTCAGCCGCCGGGCGAACTCCACCGCCTCGCCCTGCCCGCCGGAGTCGATCAGATGTTCGGCGACGAGCAGTGTCAGCGCGGTGTCGTCGGATGTCGAGCCAGCCGGCCAGCCGCGACCCGTGGGGATGGCGGCTATCCGGGCGGGGTCCACCGCCTCGGGAGCGCATCCTTCCCACGGCACTCCGGCCGCGTCCCCGCAGGCGAAGGCGACGATTGCGCCGGCCACCCGATCGGCGAGCCCATCGGTTACGACCTCGTTCATGCTTCGTCTTCCACCTTTAGTTTAGTTCGGCGCTTCGTCCGCCCAGGCAGCTCACCGTCCACCCACTGGCGATGGGAATCAACAGGTATTCCATGAAATCCCGCCAGTTCCGCTCCATCCGGCGAAGCTCGGCAACCGGCCCGAGCATTGCCATCCGGATTCCGATACCGGTCTCGGCCAGCGGCGGGAACGGCGATATAGCGTGGGCCGACCGCGCCGATGTGCGCACCCTACACGAACAAATGTTCGACCCTGGGGGCATTCCAGGCTATCGTTGATCTATGCAGAGCGTCGCCGCCACCGCCAGCCCAGGCTGGGAGCATCCACTGCTCGCCGGGCTGGACGCGGTCGCCACCGGCGTGGACACCCTGGCAGAGGCAACAGTCTGGTCGCTGTCGGACGCCGAGCTGCTCACCGCGCTGGAGGACGGGGAACGGCTGCTGGCCACGGTGGCGGCACTACGGCTCCGGCTGGTCCGTGACGCCGACGGCCGGGATCTCGCCGCCCGCCAGGGCGCGACCAGCACCGCCACCCTGCTGCGCCATCGGCTGCGGCTACGTCCTGGGGACGCGCGGATGCTCGTCGAACTCGCCGCAGCCCTGGACGGGCCACAGGCCGCGACCGGGCAGGCCCTGACCGCCGGGACCATCTCCGCGGAGCAGGCGTGGGCGATCGCGCGAACGATCCGCGCGCTACCCGCGGGTACCCCAGCGGCGACGGTCGGGGACGCGGAGGCGTTCCTGCTTGCCCAGGCCGAGGTGTTCGACCCGGCGGAACTGA
>NZ_CAKJTL010000067.1:0-1197 GCF_917627385.1 Protofrankia sp. CiT1 | reverse complement strand
TTGTGGCTGACCGACACCGGGACAGGTACCACCCGGATCCGCGGCACCCTGGACGCCGAGGCCGCCGCGATGCTGCGAGCCGCCCTCGATCCACTGACCACACCCCGCCCTGGCAGTCCTGGCGCCGACAGCACGGATGGCAGCGGCAGCGAGGGCGATGGCGAGGTACGGGACCGCCGCTCCCCGGCCCGGCGGCGCGCGGACGCGCTGGTCGGCCGGGCACTGGACACCGGCACGCTGCCCACCCAGGGCGGGCAACGCCCCCACCTCACCGTCCTGGTCCCGCTGCCCACGCTGCTCGGAGAACCCGGCGCGCCACCGGCGGAGACCAGCTGGGGGCTACCGCTGCCCGCCGCCGTGCTGGCCCGGCTGTGCTGCGACGCCACGATCACCCGCATTCTCCTCGACCCGACCGGAGTGCCGTTGGACGTGGGCCGCACCCAGCGGATCGTGCCCCCCACCCTACGCCGCGCCCTGGCCGCTCGGGACCGCTGCTGTACGTTCCCCGGCTGCGACCGGCCACCCGACTGGTGCGACGCCCACCACGTTATCGAATGGTCACACGGCGGGCATACCGCCCTGGACAACCTCGTCCTGACCTGCGGCCATCATCACCGACTACTCCACCACAGCGACTGGCAGGTCCAGTTCGGTGCCGACGGCATCCCCGCATGGATCCCCCCAGGCTGGATCGACCCGACCCGGACTCCCCGGCGCAACCCCTTCCGCCGCACGATCCACGATACGTGGGGCGGCCACGGGAAACGGGATGGCCCCGGAGAGGATCTCGTCGGGAGTATTCCCTGATGCTGGCTGATCGCGTCCGTCTCTGTGTCGGTGCCCGCGAGGATCTGCCCCCGCTCGTATACTGAGCGAAGCCCCGTCGGCTCACGAGCGTGGTTTGTCGTCAAGCGCGGTGAAAGACGGGGGCTGGGGCCTCCGGGCGCCGCGACGCGAATGGGGAACATTCCACGTCTGGGCGCGACGTCTACCGCTACCGCCAGCTGTCCGCCCCGCGGGCGGGGAAGGTCCAGTCCTACCACCGCTGTGCGTAGCCGGGATACCTCGTCCGTCCTTCGGCCAAGGCGTCGTACATGGCCCCGTGCCCACGCCGGTGCACCCCGTTCAATGACAGTTCCGGCGGGGGGACACCATCGGTCTGTCACTTGCACAACACCGCGTCGCACAGCTCGAACA
>NZ_CAKJTL010000066.1 GCF_917627385.1 Protofrankia sp. CiT1 | reverse complement strand
GAGGAAGCTCAAACGCTGTCCGCTGCGGCCCAGCGAGCAGATCAACAGCAGCGTGGTTCACGCCGCCGTAGGACATCCAAAATTGTTGCCCGCATTCTTGGAAGATGACCACAGCCGGTCTCGCTGCTGGTAACCGTGCGGGTCGGGCTGCCCGGGGAGCGAAGCGGACCCATACTATCTCCCGGCTGCCCGCTGGCGTGCCCGCTGATGGTCTTCGTTGGTCGCCACGGCCTGCCCATCCCGAAACGCGTTCCGGTAGTCATTAGCCTGACCGCGGAACAGGACCAACATCACGAATGCATGCCGCTCGGTACGGTATGGATTCGCCTCACAGGCAGCGGTCGACTGGCGTACCGCGGCTTACCCTGTGCTTGCTGATCCTGGCCTGGGTTGTGTGCGGCAGTGGGCCGGCGACGCGCCCGGCGAGCATGGCCCGCCAGGGCCACGCGCAGCCGGTCGCGCGGCGCGGGACCGCGCCGCGTCTTGATCCTAAATCGGATAATTCGGCAGTGTGCCGGCTTGTCGCGCTCGAACGTCGCCGGTGTCGTCCTTGGGCTCCTGGCTCCTGGCTCCTGGCCGTTGGTCCGGATCCGGGGATCCGGGGATCCGGTCAGGCTGCGGTGCCGGCGAGGGCGGTGCGGTCGATACGGACGAGTAGCTCGCGGGTGTGGGCGTCGTGCTGGTAAGGGGCAAGGCGTTGCCGTAGGTCGGTCATGGCGGTGACGTAGCGGGCGGAGGTGGGGACTCCGGCGGCAATGTCGATGGCCTTGTGGCTGGCGGCGATCGCGCCTTCGAGGTCGTTTTGTTGGGTGAAGCTGACGGCGACGACGGTTTGGCTGAGTGAGCCGCGTCGTCCGCGGTTCTGCCGGCGGGCGGCCTCGACGGACTGACCCGCGTAACGGTGGGCTTCGGCGGGGTCGCCGATGTCGCGGAGGCTGTTCGCAATTTCCCCGGTGATGTAGGGCTCGTCGATGAACTTCGCCCATTCGGGTTCGTTCACCGGGTTGATGAGGTCGACGGTCTTCTCGGCCTGCGCGATGGTTGCAGCGGTGTCGGTGGAGCGGCCCATGACCGACAGGGCGCGTGCTTCCAACACGTACAGATCGGCGAGAGCGGCGGGGGCGCGTACTCCGCGGAGACCGTGGCGGCCGGTGCGGGCGAGGCGGAGTCCTTCCTCGGGGTGGCCGAGTTGGGTTGCCTGGTCGGAGAGTCCGGCGAGGACGTGGGAGCCGAGCATCCGGTTTCCCGATGCGTCGGCGAGTCGCAGGGACTGAATCAGGTAGCGCTGCGCGATGCCGTGTTGGCCGCAGTCGAACGCCATCCATCCGGCGAGGTAGGTCTGTTCGGCGGCGACTTCGAACAGGGCCTGGCGGATCGGTTCGGGGTGGGATTCCTGGAGGAGCGGGAGGACGTGTTCGGTGAGGTACTGGGCGACCGCGCGGCGTGCGATGTCACCGCCGCCTTGGATGACGTCCATTTCTTGGAACACGCCGAACATGGTGCGGATGGATTCGACCGCGGCCATGTCGGCGCGGGCGGGGCGTCCGGAGTCGGCGGCGTCCAGGCTTGCCAGGAGCCAGTCGCGGCTCGGTCCGGCGAGTGCTCCGAGTACGAACGAGGAGCGGAGCAGCATATCCCGACGGCGCACGTCGGCCCTCCCGAGCTCGGTAACTGTGCTCAGGGTACGTCGCACGGAGGGCTCATACACGAGTCCTTGAGCGGTTGGCTCGGGGTCGGTGACCGGCTGTCGGGCGGTTGCCGACGGGCTGTCGACCGCCGGTGGCGCTGTTTCCGTGCGGGTGTGCGGTGTGGGTACGGAGGGTTCCCATTGGCGACGGGCCAGGCCGAGCATGCGGCCGGGGATGCGGAGGCCGTCGGCGATGCGTTCGATCAGGTCCAGGGTCCCGATCCGGTCCCGACCGTTCGCAATCTTGCTGACGCGGCTCTGGTCGAGACCTTCCACGGCGGAGGCGATGCGGTCCTGGCTGGCGGCGTCGTACTTCTTCATCAGCCGGAAGGCGGTGCCGAAGTCGCGGGCGGCGAGCGCGGCGCGCATGTCGTCGCGGGCAAGGAGGCGTTCGGACACCGTGTACGGGCCGAGCGAAACAGCCGACATACCTGATCAACCTTCCGGCCGGGAGAGAGGGATACGTCTCGTGGCAGGACTGGTGCCGACAGTACCCGGATTAGGCCCGACAGGTAGGGAAAGTTCACCTATTGAGCGGGCGTGTTGCCGTTGTTAACCCGTTGCCGGCCCGGATCAGGTGATGGTCACATGGCAATGTCATCTTCCGTGGGTTCGCGTTGTGCCGTGAGGCTGTGGCACAGCCGGTCCGGTCTCGTGTCGAGCGATGGTCTCCGCGAGGCCGGGTCGGCGTTCCATCCGCGAAGGAATGGCCACGGGACGGGATGCGACCGGTGATGGTAACCAGGGACACCACGACGGACGGCGGAAACGCTGATGAGCGGCTACCGGTGTTGTACGGGGTGGTGCGTTTCGAACCGGGCGACGACCGGCGGGTCCGCGACACCACGATCACGTTTGATTCCCCTGCGTCGGCGGAGCTGTTCGCGGTGGAGAGCGGCTGGCATGACTATCAGGTGTGCCCGCTGTTCTTCTTCGTCGATACCGCCACGGCGCCGGCGGCCGGGCGGATGCTGCTGGGGGCGGCACTGGCACGGTCGGTGCGGCGGGCTGGCGGCCGATGACCAGCAGGGCAGGCACGCGGGTCCTGGTCGACGGGGATACCTATTCGATCACGATTCGGCCGGCGGATCGGCCGGTGGAGGTGCTGCGGGCCTGGGCGGCGTTACCGGACGGGGTGGGGTTCGCCGAGGCGTTCGGTGATGTGGATGTGACGCTGGTGTTCCGGCCGGCCGGTGAGCTGACATCGTCGTGGGAGGCGGACGGCACGACATCGAAACCGGGCTGAGGTCGTCGCGCGGCGGAAACCACAGGGAACATACAAGGGGTCAGGATCCCGACGGGCGGAACCGTCCGTTGTCGGGGTGCTGGCCCCTTACCTGTTTGCCGCCTGCGCGGTGACGAGTTCCTCGACCGCGGCCAGGCGGCGGCAGACGTCGTCCAAGCGTTGTTCGATGCGGTCGATACCGGCGAGGATCTCCCGATCGGTCGTGGCATCGGGGGTATCCGAGAGCTGGTTGTCGACCAGTACCCGGATTAGATGGTCGTCAGACCAGTCGAGGGCGCGGGCAAGTGCGATCAACGTCTTGTTCTGGACCCGGCGGCCCTTGCCGCCATGCTGGATCTGCCGGACCGTGGAGACCGACACCCCGGAGATGTCGGCGAGTTCTTGCTGTCCGATGCGGCGGGCCGCCATCCGCTGGTTGACCGCGTCGGCGACCGCAGCCCAATCCTCACCAGCGATGGCGCCCCGCGCGGTGTAGACGGGTGATCTCGGCTCTCGGTCCTCCATGTGGCCGATTTTAGCTGGAAAGCAAACGTCAGGGTATGTGAGGGACGCATACTTCCAAGCGGGACCCGCTACCGGGCTCGGGTTCTTTGCTGCACGTTTATGTGAACCTCACATGCTACGGGCACATAATAGTTGATGAGCGGTTCGCGCGCGGTGCACTGTATGTCCTGCAACGCCAGACCGGCCGGCACCGGGGCCGGACGGGTCCAGGGTCGGACGGGTCCAGGGTCGGCGCAGCCGATCGCGAAGCGACACGAAGTGCCCTGGACGCGGCCGGAATCCCAGCAGACACTGCCACGCCACAGCGACGGGGAGCCTGACCCGCCCACAGAAAGGCTCCTGTGGATCATCTACTTACGGTCGAACAGGCGGCTGAAATCCTCGGTACACCGGTCCGGTTCGTCCAGCGGATAATCGCGGAACGGCGAATCGCCTACATCCGGCTCGGCAAGGTAAAGCACGTCCGGATCCACCGGAGCGATCTCGATGCGTTCATCGCTGGCGGTCGCGTCGAAGCGAACGACGTTCCGACCCCGCGCAGGCGGAGGGCGGCGTGAAGCGGCGACGGTACGGCAGCGTCCGCAAACTCTCGTCGGGACGCTGGCAGGCTCGCATCTCCGGCCCCGACGGCAAGCTGATCTCACTCGGTACTTTCACCACGAAACGTGAAGCTGACCGGGTACTCGCGGCGGCCGAAACGAACCAGGCGCGCGGGACATGGCTCGACCCCTCCGTGGGAAAGCAGCGGTTCGGCGACTTCGCCGAGCACTGGATGCGGACCCGTACCCTGCGGCCGATGACCCGCACCCTTTACGAACGGCAGCTACGGCTGCGGATCATGCCGACCTTCAAAAGTGCTTTCCTTGCCGAGATCACAACGAAGCTCGTCCGGGAGTGGTACGCGGCGCAGATGGCCGACGCACAGAAGCGGGGCCGCGGCGCTGTGATCGTCGATACCACCTACCGGCTTCTCCGCGCGATCCTGTCGACCGCGGTCGAGGACGGGCTGATCCCCAAGAACCCGTGTCGGATCAAGGGCGCCGGAACTGTCCGCGACGCACCCCGACCTGAAATCACGGTTACGCAACTCTGGAAGCTCGTGGACACCGTTCCCGACAGGTACGCGGCACTCGTGCTTCTGGCCTCGGCGACGGCACTGCGTTCCGGGGAACTCTCCGCACTACGCCGACGGAACGTCGACCTGACCGCGCGAACGCTGCGCATTGACCCGGACGAGGGCCAGTACGTGGAACCGGGCGGCGGCCAGAAGCCGTACTTCGGACCACCCAAGTCCGACGCGGGCGCACGCACAATCGTGATCCCGGACGCGATCCTCGGCCGTCTCGCCGTCCGCATGGCGGAGCACGCCCAACCCGGCCCGGACGAGCTCGTGTTCACGACCAAGGACGGCAACCCCGTCAGCCGGCACAACCGCTCATGGTGGCGGCGGGCATGCCGGATCGTTGGTGTCGACGAGGAAGCCCACCTGCACGACTGCCGGCACGCCGGGCTGACCCTTGCCGCACAGTCCGGCGCCACCCTGCGCGAACTGATGGCGCTCGGCGGACACTCGACCCCGCGCGCCGCACTGATCTACCAGCGTGCCACCCGCGAACGGGCATCCGAAGTCGCACGGGGCATGTCGGCTCGCCTGGCAAAGGGCGACCCCCGGCCGCGCCGGCCCTGATGGCACATCCGCCGCTACTGGCACGCGAATGGCACAAACGGGCCTCAGCCGTAGGAACGTGGAGGTTCCAGGGGGCTCGGCCCCCTGGGCTGGCATGGCGAAACGAGCAGGTCAGACCCTGTCTGACACAGTCCACCCAGAGTGGAGCGGGCGACGGGAATCGAACCCGCGTTGCAAGCTTGGGAAGCTCGTGTTCTGCCGCTGAACTACGCCCGCGTGGTACGTACAGCATCCTACAGGCCGGCACGAGCGCGGCGCGGGATGGTCCCGACGGCCCGTCCGCATCGCCGTGCTCATGTCGCTTCGCTCCGGGCCGGTCGCATCCGGGCCGGTCGCATCCGGGCAGCGTCGCCGTTCCCGCGACCGCTGGTGACAACACGCAATGAACCACCGCACCGACGACCCGACACAAGATAGCTAGATCATAGAACTACTCTCCGGAGTCAACGCGCCAGCCGAGTGCAACCCCGGGGAGGAACACGTGCAATTGCGCAAAACGGTCGTCTCGCTGGCGACCGCGGTTTTGGTCATCGGCGGCACCACATCAGCCACCGCCAGCGACAGCGCTGTCACCAACGCGCCGACGATATCGATCACCGCGCTGGACGCCTGCTCAGCGGCCGACCTGGACAACGATCGCCGGCTCGGCCCGGCAGCACTGCCGCTGTTCGGCGCGGTAGGCGCAGAGCTCTTCTTCTATGACAGGACCGGCGGTCAGCCGCGGCAGCAGTTCCTGGACACCTGGTGGAACCCGGCCGCCCGCTCGGGCAACGGCGACTGGATCTTTCCACCGCAGAACGGATACATGATCAACGCGGATGGCACTCCCATCCGGACGGTGACGTCACTGGCTCCCGGGCAGGAAATCGACCGGTTCGGCGGGACAGGCGGCGGATTCCTCGCGCCGAAGGGGCTCCGCTACGCCGACCGGTCGATCCCGCCAAGCAACCTGGACTCCTCAACGGATCCGGCTGGCTGCAACTACCACGTCTACCGGGTGCTGAAGACCTTCTCGGTCTACACCGGAACGGTTCGTCCATGGTTCGATCAGCCCGGTAACGGCCAGCAGTACCAGTTGGACGGCTCCCTCGTCCCCGGCGCCCCGGCCGACGGCGACCTGCACGTCCAATGGCTGCTCGACCATCAATATCTGGAGGATGAGGCGCACCCGAAGAAGCTGTAGATCAACCGAGCCAGCTCCCGCGGCGACCGGAGCGACCGCCCGCGACGACCGGAGCGACCGGAGCGACCGGTAACGTACTCGGACGTGTTGCTGTCTGACGGGGATATCCAGGCTGAGATCGCCGCGGGACGGGTATGCCTGGACCCGTACGATCCGGCTCTCGTCCAGCCGAGCAGTATCGACCTTCGGCTCGACCGGTGGTTCCGGGTGTTCCAGAACCACCGGTACAGCCACATCGACCCCGCCGTCGAGCAGGAGGATCTCACCGACCTCATCGCCCCGGACGACGACGACCCGTTCGTCCTGCATCCCGGCGAGTTCGTACTCGGCTCGACACTGGAGATCATTTCCCTGCCTGACGATCTTGCTGGCCGGCTGGAAGGCAAGTCCAGCCTGGGACGCCTGGGCCTGCTCACCCATTCCACCGCTGGTTTCATCGATCCCGGCTTCTCCGGCCATGTCACCCTTGAGCTGTCGAACGTCGCGACCTTGCCCATCAAGCTCTGGCCGGGGATGAAGATCGGCCAGCTCTGCCTCTTCCGGCTCTCCTCCCCCGCCACGCATCCCTATGGCTCGGCCATTTACGGTTCCCGCTACCAGGGACAACGCGGCCCGACTCCATCCCGCGCATACCGCGACTTCACCCGTGCGGCAGTGCCATCAGACAACCATGGCCCGACACCGCCGCGATCGTAAAACGGTCAACGGAACAACCGGTCAACGGCTCGGGTCGGCCCGGAAGAGCTTCGGCTCCCGCCCGGGTGGCTGGGAC
>NZ_CAKJTL010000065.1:805-13373 GCF_917627385.1 Protofrankia sp. CiT1 | reverse complement strand
TGACCTGCCTCAACCGGCGCGCGCCGCCAGGGACTTGAACCCCGAGCCGCAGATCAAACGGATCGAAGCGAGTGTCGACCCTGTCCACGCTACAAGCTTGGGAAACCTGTGCCGCGGTTGTCGCTGACCTGCGCCAGAGTGCCCCGCCCAGGTCAGCGGCCGCTGCTCCTCGCTAGCGCCAACCAGCGGGGTCGGCTGCTGACTGCTGCTACTGGCACCCGAATGACATACTCGGGATCTCGACCAGGATGACGGCCTTCCATGAACGTTCGCCCAGTCCCGGTCCGACCAAGCCTGCTATCTCAGCCGATCCTCGACCCGGCCTATGCGACCTTCACCGAGTGCGGGCCCACGCTGATGGTGACGTCGAGATGCCCGCCAAGTGCCGCGGCGTAGGCACGGAGGGTCTCCAGTTCCATGGCCTCGATGTCGCCGTTCTCGATCTGGGAGATCCGGGACTGGGATACGCCAAGGATCTGGGCGACCTCGGACTGTGTCCTGCCGATGGCCTGACGGAGCTCTTTGAGGTGGTGACCGGCGACGTACGCGTCGAGTTCGGCGCGGGCCCTGGCCTGCCGTTCGGGATCAGCCAGTTCAGGGTGACGACGGTGCGCTTCAGCCTTGACTTCATCCCAGCGTCTTCCAGTACTCACGGGCCTACCTCCTTGTCCTTTTTCGCCCGATAGTCGGCGTATCGGGCCTCGGCCAATGGGATGGCTTCCTCGTACCAGTGAGACCAGCGCCCGGTCTTGTCGCCTGCGACAAGAAAGATCGCCGCGCGGTCCGGGTCGAAAACGAAGAGCATCCGGATCTCCGACCGCTCCCGGGAACCAGGCCGCAGCTCCTTTAGGTTGCGAAGTTCGCTGTGCCCAATGGTGTCCACGAGCGGCCTGCCCAGCGTGGGTCCTACGGCGGCAAGCCTGTCGATTGCCTACACGATCAACGCTGCTGTGTCCGTGTCGGATTCACAGAGTTTCAGGAACCAGGACTCGACCGGTTCGAGGAGGATGACGTCCCACGCCATGTTGCCAGCATAACCCCTGACTCATGTCGTGATGCCAAAGTCGATCAAAGCACGCATACGGATTGCAACCCGGTCCGGTGCACGACCCTCACCAGACGTGCCGGCTCTGCGAGCAGTACGACGTGCCCTCGAACGACAGCCCGTTTGTGATGTTTATGGAGGTTCGCCGGTGTTCATCAGCTTGAGTCGGCGGGCCTCCGTCGTTCGTTGTCGTCCGCCGACGTCCGCTCACGTTGCTGTCAGTGGTTGCTGTCGGACCCTCCACTGGAAGCCCGACCGTCGACTCCGTCAGATCAGCCCCACAAGAGCTTAACCTCTGAGTTAAGATGCTCCTGTGCAGAGCTGGGAAGTCCTCTTGGTAAAGGAGGTCGCCGAGTGGTTCGTCGACCTGACCAAGAACGACCCCACTCGGCCGACCTCGTCGAAGACGCCATCGACCGCCTGGCAACCGTCGGTCCAACCCTCGGCCGGCCGCTGGTCGACCGGATCAAGGGCGCACGTCACCACAACATGAAGGAGCTACGGCCAGGTTCGGCAGGCACGAGCGAGATCCGAATCCTGTTCGCCTTCGACCCGGTCCGCCGAGCGGTGCTGCTGGTAGCCGGGGATAAGTCGGGCAATTGGCAGCGCTGGTATGAGACCGCGATATCCGCAGCGGATGAACGCTATGACCTTCACCTTGCCGAGATCGAGAGGAGGGACTATCGATGACAACGATGCGATGGGACGACGTCAAACGCCAGGCCGAGCAGGCACGTGTCGCCGCCGGCTATCCGGTACGGACCGATGCCGACCGCGAGGCCGGGCAGCGCCGCCTCGATGACGAGATCCACGCCTACCGGCTGGCCGAGGTCCGACGCGGCCGTGCTCTGACTCAACGTGAGGTCGCCGAAACCATGGGTGTATCCTGCCCCCGCATCTCCGACGTGGAACGCGGAAAGCTGGACGTGGTGTCGGTGTCAGTCCTGCGCGCCTACGTCGAGGCGCTTGGCGGACGGTTGAAGGTCACGGCCGAGTTCGACGACTCGAGCTACATCGTCGCCTGACATCGACAGCCGTCACCGAACAAAGAGGCAGCCCGTAACAAACCGCAACGAAGCTGCCTGCTGCTCAGCAAGCATGTGGAGTGTGGGTGCGCTCGGAGGGACTCGAACCCCCAACCTCTTGATCCGTAGCCATCGGCGATATGTCCATGGATGTCCACCAACGTCCGTCAGTGCAGGTCACAGGCTCGGGACCGTCCACCGCCGTCTACGGACGTCCACCCCCGTTGCAGTACAACTGCAGTACGGCATCGTTTCCGATCATAACTACGGTACGTGACGAGTATCGCGTCTCTACCCCGGCTCACAGTGGTGGGCGGCACGCTGTCCGGTGGCAAGCCGACCCGCACCACAGGCGCGTCAGGCGCCGAGGAGCGGAAGCGGCGCGGCAGCACATTTCCGAACCTGCACGTGGATCTTCTACCGTCGGAGACCAACCCTCGGATTATGAGCTTACCTATAATTCGTCTATCTATATCGTGTATATCCGCCGGTCGTGACGGCGGATCGCGCAGATTCCGTGGATGTCTGCATACGTCCGCCGCTGTCTGTCGGCTTGGCTGCCACTCTGGCTGCCATCTGAGGTGGCGAGACGCTCCGGTTACCGGCGGCCCTCGCTGCGAGTTTGGGAAAGCTGTGGTCCTTCCATCGCAGACTTGACTGGCAAGTATCTGTCAAGGTCGGAGGGGTTTTGGTCCCTTCCGACACCCCAACCCGGTGGTCACCGTTGCTACGGGTACGAGGCCGAGAGGCGGGACGGCACGTTCGACTGGTACACCGCGCACTCGTGACCAGGTTTGGCGAGCCTGGGCACACTCATCGACACACTCCCGGGAGAACCACGTCAGGAAACCGAGTAGAGTTGCTTAACCTGGGGCAGTCTGACACACTGTGTCTCGATTGATTTGAATTGATTTGACTACGGGGGGATCTCGATGAAGACGCGTGCGGCTTCCAGAGAGCTGACGCGCCACCTGTGCGCAGCGGTGCATCTTGACAGCAGGTTAGCCGCAGCAGTGATCAAGTGGGTCGTCGAAGACCGCCACCGGGCTCTAGCACCGGTCGAAGGCGTCGACCTAGTTGTCGTGGCACGTCATGCGCTGGCGGCCCACCAGAGACGGGCCGTACGCGACGTTGTCTTAGCGGCCACGTTCGTCGGTATCCTGCCGTTTCTCTTCGCGTTTCCGTCAGCCACCTCAGCGTTGCTCTTTTTACTCTTCTTCGTGGCGTGGATTGTCGTCCTCATCGAAGGCGCTTTTACCCGATCAAAGATCTTGATCCGAGACCTTTCGTCACGCTATTTCGATCCAGAGGCCGCACCTGAACCAAGCAATCCCAGACTCGCCGAATGCCTCGTCCGCGTCACAGCGAAACAGAGCGAGAACGTCATCGTATACAGCGGGTATTCACCGTTCATCGGTGGCGGTGGCGTCCTCGATGGGTGGTCAGTCTCGGTTGACACGACGAAGAGCGTAGCCAGGGAAGTGGGCAGCACGCCGGACCCATTCACCGTACAGGAACTCCACTCGGCGGTCATGGTGGGCCTAGCGAAGCTACAGTGGGTGGAGTTGAAAGCCACAGAACGGATTTTCGTATCCGGCCTGGACGTGCACGACGACAGGAGATTCCTCGCCGACCCTTCCGGCTTTCCCAAGGGGCATGCCGACCCAGAGCTCGTCCAGCGCTTGTTGGGAACGCCGGAGGACACCGCCCGCCACTACACCTGCATCCACATCTCGGGCTGGCGGGGCGACTTGACCGCGACCATGTACCTGCGTCTCGCCAAATATCCGGAGAATCTCTTCGTGGAAGCGACGTGGTCGATCCTCGCACCGCTGAAGCCACTTTACCAAACAGTTGATTCGCTGCCCGATGAGCCGCTATTCGATATGATAAGGAAAAGAATTGCGCCACAAGCGCTAGCCGCCACTCCATGGTTGCTGCTCCGGAGTATCCTAATAGTCCTAGCCATGATTACGTCTCCTCTTCGCAGGGCTAAGCAGGAGAAGCTGGAGGATAAGGCGATCGAAGATCAATTGGGTTTTGACTACGGGGCAGTCAGAAGCGTCCGGGAGATGGCTGCAGACGACAAGTACCACCGATACTTCCAAAGGTTAGACAAAGAGATGTTTGTCAAGACTGTGCAGGATCGGGTCCTGACTACAGTCATTAATTTTCTGGATGTCCGGGGTATCGATACGAGTTCGCTCTCTGAACAAAAGACCACGATCTTGAACAATGGGATCATGCTGAGTGGGCAGGCTTCGCTTCAGGCGGGTAGCGTCGCAGCGGGGGAGCACTCCAAGGCATCGACCCTGATCCGCCGCGGGGCACCGTCCTCCGCAGCCGCAACGTCGGAAAGCTGACCCATGTCAACCATCAGAAACTCGGGCATAATCATCAACGGGGGGAAGGTAGACGCGGGGGCAATGGCAGCTGGTCCGGGCGCCTACGCCCAGAACTCGGGCGCTTACTTGTCAAACGATCATGAAGAAGTGATTTCGGCGGTTCGTCACTCGACGAGCGCCCCCCACGCCGATACAACCCCGGTCGAGCCGCGCGAAGTCCGCGTAGTAGCCGTTGGGGACCATGCGGGTCTCCACGTTCTTCTCGGCAAATTGTTTACCGATCCGTCGTGTGCGGATCAGCTTCTCGACCAGGTCGGCTTCCCTCGCGAACGGCGGCCGAACCACGGTCAGCACTCCCCGAGCGAATGGTGGCACGAAGCCCTCCACGAAATGCAGAAAGGTGTGGTCGAAGACCCCATCCGACGGCTAGTGACGGCTGCGCTCAACTGCTATCCACACAATCTTGATCTCCGTCGTCTCCTGACGCAGGGAGAAGCCGAGAGCAGATAGACAACACAATTTGGTGGCGCTAGGACCCCGCGCGGAGTCCCCAAGTTGCGGGCTGCCCTGCGCGTCCTACTGGGACGTACTTGGGCGATCGGCGAGGTGGCGTCTCCTACGTCCGTTCTTTTCAGGAATGACGTTCAAACCTGACGCCGCTGTGGTCAGATGGGATCTTGTCAGTGCCACATCGACCGAGGTTGCATTGGAACTGTGTTGTCTGGTGGCGGTTTTCCGATCGCCTGTGGGGGGCTACGGGGTGGCGGGCTGGCGACGCGTCGGCGAGCACGGCGCGCCAGCGCCGCGCGCAGCCGTCGCGCGGCGCGGCCCGTGCCGCGCCTTGATCCTAGAATGGATAATTCGGCAGTCAGACGCGTTCGAACACTCGGCTTGGCTGACGTCGGGTCGACCGGTCCGTACCGTCGTGTGAGTGAATGTAGCGGCTGCCGAGCGGTTGGCGAGCGAACTGTTGATGCCGTTGGGTGACCGGTGGCTGCATGTGCAGGCTGTGGCAGCTCAGGCCCGGGAGGTTGCGGCATCCGTCGACCCGGTCGAACGGGATCTTCTGGTCACTGCGGCATGGCTGCATGACATCGGCTATGCGCCGTCGCTGGCACGGCTGCGGTTCCATCCGGTGGACGGCGCCCGGTATCTGTCGCAACGGTCGGACACCACACAGCGGCTGTGCGCCCTGGTGGCCCACCATTCCTGTGCGTGGATCGAAGCCGAGGAACGCGGCCTGTCCGGGGAACTGGCCCCGTGGGAGCTGGAGGACTCCCCCGTGATGGACGCTCTGGTCCTGGCGGACATGACGATCGGCCCGCAGGGGCAACGGTTTACCTTTCCCGAACGGGTCGCGGAGATTTTTTCCCGCTACGGTGAGGGATCGGTGGTGCAACGGTCGATCGCCCGTGCCCGTCCGCTGCTGGCGGCATCCATCGATCGGACGGTGGCCCGGTTGGCGGCGACCGGTCAGCCGATGTAGGGCGTGGCCCGCCCTTCCACATAGTGGTCGATCCGCAGCCGCATCGACGGGTGGATGTTCAGCGTGTCGAGGTCGCCGGGGGCGACGAACTGTACTTCCTTGGTCTCGCTGCTGGTCCGCAGGGTGCCGCCGAGCATCCGGGTCGTGAAGCACAGGGAGAACTGCTGGCGGACCTCGCCGTCGTCGTAGGCGAGCACGTGCCGCGGGTTGGTGTACACGCCGACCAGGCCGGTGACCTCGATGTCGATACCGGTCTCTTCTTTGGTCTCACGGACGGCGGCATCCGCGATCGACTCACCCAGATCCATCCCGCCCCCGGGCAGCGCCCACAGGTCGTTGTCGGTCTTGTGGACCATGAGGATGCGCCCGGCCTCATCGGTGACCACGGCGGTGACCGACGGGACGACGCTGTTCGCGGCGGGGGCGTTCGGGTCGTTGAAGTAGTCGATACGTGCCACGGATCTACCAGGCTCCTTCGGTGGTGGCCCAGACCTTCTCGAAACTGGCGGCGTAGTGCTCGAACAGGGGGCCTGTAGAAATAACGGCTCCGCCAAGATTCCGGTGGTGACAGGTGGTTACCATTTAGGTGTCGTCGGTGGCGTGTGATGTCGAGTTCCTGCAGGTGAGCGGGTTCAAACGGTCGTAGCGACACTCCGACACCGACAGCGGCTTCTCGTCGGACTCACTGTCCTTTTTCGCCTTCGTCACCCAATTCCCCAAGGTTAATTCATTGATACCCAGACTCTTCGCGATCTCGGCTAACGACCGGTCGGAGTCGAGCGCCAATCTTACCGCCTCGTCTTTGTACTCCTGCGCGTACTTCCGGGGAGTCGACCCCATGACGGCCCTTCCATTCAGACAGTGACCTTCAGGTCTGCTGTCCACGGAAACGGGATCGCTTCACGACCGTCGCCGACTTCGCCAACTGCATGATCGGGTTTGCCAACAGCCGGAAGACCGTCGTCATCTCCAGCAACTGCTCGCGCACGACGTCCGGGGTCGTGTCATCGTCATCCAGCGCCAGCCGGGCCATCGACAACATCCGGTGCAGCTCCGCCTGGCCCCCGGTCTGCGACAAGCGGCGCAGGAAGAGCAACATCATGTACGGAGCGAACGTCGCCTGGTAGAACATCTCGTGCGCCCGTTCGTTGACCCGGGTCACCGCTCGATACGAACGCAGCACCTCGAAACGGTGCCGGACCGCATCAGCCGACGCGCTCGGACACGCCAGAACGACCTGCTCGCTCGTCATCCCGGCCGGCCCCGCGTCAGCGAACGCTTGCAAGATCGAATCGTCGACACCTACCGAGTCCGTATCGTCCACCATCGCGTTGGCATTCCGCGCCAAGACAGCGAACACCTGCCGGTATATTCCGAGAACAGCCGACTCGGCGGCGTATTCATCGAATGTCAAGGCCGCTGCATCAGTCATAGAAAATCGACCCTATCGCGACAAACAACGAGCAGAGATATCTTTGGCGGGCCTGGAACGGTGCGCGCTGTTGGTGGCGGGATGGTCTGTGGTCGTCAGCGCCGACCACTTAGAGCGACCGAATGATGTCCTCGCGGAGTAGCGCCTTGAGCGCCGAGGGTCCGCGGTGTGCTCGCTGGAGATGCGGATGGTGTGGACGCCGCACCGTTCCCAATGTCGGTCGTGGGTGTGGTCGTCGGCTTTGCAGGTGGCGCCGTAGTGCGCACGGCCGTCGATCTCGATGACCGTGGCGCGGCCGTTGCCGATGACGACGAAGCCGGGCGTCCGCACGCCTGAGTCCCGCAGCTTCGTGCCTGACAGGGGAAACACCGCGAGGGTAAGGAAGGTAATCCCGTCGAGGCGGCCCCACCACGATGCTGCCTCGTCTCGCAGGAAGTCGAAGAGGCCCCGGCAGGTGACCACGGTGATTTCGGACGTCTGGGCCGTTCTCGGGGCCGCGGCAGCGCCGGCCAGTTGTCGAGCACTGGCAGACCCACAGCCGTCCGATCTCCGCGGAGACTCTCCGCGAGCGGCTCCACATCGGCGCTGCCACAGCGCGTGCCCTGGTCACCCGGCTCCGCGCAGAGGCGGTCGTGACCGGCCTGGCTACAGAGACTCTCGCCGAGGGGTCCGAGGTGGTCCGTCTCCCTGCCGGGTGCGGAGCCCGGCCGCTGCGCACGAGCCGTGTTACGGTTGCTGCAGTTGATTCACTTGGAGCAGATGGAGTCCTGCCGTGACCGAGCTGCTGCTGCGTGACGCCGAGGCTCTTCACCACGCGCTGGCGACGCCTGGCGAACAGGTGAGAGTCGCGCTCTCGCGCGAGACCGCCGAACTGGTCTCCCGGCTGATCGACGCCAGGGTGCGAGGCGAGGAGATCGTCATGGCCTCCCGCACCGCCGAGGTGACTCCCACCGAGGCTGCGGTGCTGCTGGGGATGTCACGTCCCCAGGTCCGCAAGCTCATGGACCGCGGCCTGCTGGAGTACCGCAAGGTCGGCACGCACCACCGCGTGCGCGTCTCGTCGATCCGGGCGTTCCTGGAAACCGAGCGTCCGCGGCGGCGCGAGGCACTCGCCGACCTGGCGGCCGTGCAGAACGACCTCGGCCTGACCGAATGAGCGCCGCCGCCGACGAGACCGACCTGATCCGGATCGTTCTCGCCGACGCGAACGTGCTCTACTCCCGTGTCCTGCGCGACTACCTCCTCTACGCCGCCGACCAAGAGATCATCGCCATCACCTGGAACGCCGCGATCCTCGATGAGACCACCGAACACCTCATGCTGAACGTGAACGGCTTTGACCGCGCGGCTGCCCGACGGCTGGTGACAGCGATGAACCGCGCGTTCCCGCTTGCCGAGGTCGAACCCTCCGAGGAGGACTTCCGGGCGCTGGCCGATGTGTGGCTGCCAGACGACGACGATCGCCACGTCCTCGCCGCAGCCGTCACCGCGGCCGCAACTGTCCTCTGCACCTGGAACATCAAGGACTTCCCGGCCGACGCCGCCGCCGCGGCCGGCGTCGAGGTGCTCACTCCCGACGAGCTGCTCGGCCGGCTCGTTGCCGAGTACGAGCCGCACATGCTTGCCGCGCACCGGACGGCGGTCGCGTCACTGACGGGCGCCACAGACACCTCGACGATCGCTGCGCTGCGCAGAGCCGGAGCCTCGACAACCGCCGATCTGATGGATCATCTGATTGGCCGTTGCTGAACCGTCCGCGGAGACCTCCTGCTGGTCTCCGCCGGGGGCGACATCACGGCCACCGGTATGAGCGGGCGGCTGCGGGTGCAGTCCACCTCCGGCGACCTCACGCTGACCGGGCCGCGCTCGGCAACCGTCGATGCCACCTCGGACAGCGGCGATACCGACACGCAGTTCAGCGCCGCCCCGCGACGCGTTGCCGTGCACACCGCGCGAGGCGACATCAACCTTGTGGTCCCGGGTACGGCGACGCGCACGCCCGCCTCAGTGAATGGCTGGAGATCAAGCGTGGCGATGGGACGCGACCCGCGACGTTGCGAACCTACCGCTGGCTCGTCGACACGCATATCGTGCCGACCATCGGCCGAATCCAACTCGACAAACTCACTCCCCTCGACCGGGCCCACGGCCACGTCCAGAGTTGAGGCTCTCCGTCACCACCACCCCAGGGCCGCAAGCCCTCACACGCATCCGGGACAGGACAATCCGGGCACCGGCAGAGCGCCACCCGCCGTCCGCGCCCCGGCCCGCGTCGGGCGGTGGAACCCCGATCTTCAGCGGAGCGACGGAGGTCACATAACGGGTGTCGGTGACTCCGTCCGGGTCCGCTGACGCGCGCCATCGAGGAACATCGACCGATGACGACAAGCGTCGAAACCGTGGGGTAAACGCGGGGTTCAGCGCCTCGGAGGCCCGATCAAGTGGCGAGAAGTGCCTGCGCTGCAGGCGATCTTGGTGCGCCGCCAGGGACTTGAACCCCGAACCCGCAGATTAAGAGTCTGCTGCTCTGCCAATTGAGCTAGCGGCGCGTGTCGCCTTGCGACGGAACCGAATGTATCAGGTCCGGAAGGGATCGAGGCCCGCAGGTGGTCTCAACCCTTCTCGCAGCCGGTGCCATCATGATCGCTGTCAAGCCTGAACGGGTCGGGTGCCAGCACCCGAAGCGGGCCGCGCACGTAGTTGGGGCCATCGCCCGAGCCGCCGGCACAGTCGTAGTCGCCGATCCCGTCCTGTAGACAGACATCCGGATACGCGGGGTCACAGTTGCGCGCCGGTGCGGCCGCCACGGTCGTCGCCGGCCGCGGTGCGGGCGCAGCCGCGGGAGGCTGGGCCGCAGCCTGGGCCGATGTTCGGGATACCGGATGTGTAGTCGGGGCCGTGGCGGCCTTCCCGGCTGCGGACGCGGCAGCGGACGTCGTCGCGACCGCTACGGCCGGTTGCGGAGCCGGCGGGATCTCGCCGGCCGTCGGTGTCACCGGCCCAGCTGCGACGGCCTCGCCGACAGGCAACCCGACAGTGGCCGACGGGCTCGTGGCCGGGGACGGAATCGATGACCCGGACGGGCTGACGGACGGGCTCCGCAAGCTCGACACCGCCAGCGACGTGACCGCGGCCGAATCGTACTTATTCCCGGCCGCCGCGAGTACGAGCAGGCACAGGAAACTCGCTCCGGTGATGAATCCGGCGGTACGGCGGTTGTGAACACGCACCCGGTGAAGATGCCCGCGCACCAGCCCGACAATTCCGGCAAGCATGATGACACAAACGATGAAAAAGCAAAACCTCAGCATGCATCCCCCATGGCCATGATGGGTGGACTTTAGCGCATGCCGCAGATGAGTTGTGACCGGCCCGGCCAGCCATGTCGCAGACCGGATGTCATCTCGCCGAGAACGGTTGTGCAGACTGCGCCTATGGGTAGTCAACAGGCGGGGAGACACCCGGTGTTGGGGCGGGAGGGTCTGCTCCGCGTGATCGCCGCGGTGGATCGGCTGAGGAACGCGTCCGCGGGGATGGGAGGTACGTCGCCGTGTGTGACGAGGAAGAGGCAGCAGGCTGCCCCAGAAGGCGGTCCTGGAGCTGCGCGGAGTGTGGGCCGTATTGCCGGAGGAGCGGCGTCGGGCGGCGGTGTACCGGCTGGCTGTGATGGCCCGCAGGAGCGAGGCGGCGCGGACGGCCGGTCCGGCCGCGGGGCCGGGGACCGCGACGGCCGGTGAGCCATGAGTGCGGTGATGCCGTGGGAGCAGTCGGGGAGCAAGATCACTGGCCGGCACCGTGAGCGGCTGGCGGTGGTGTATGTCCGACAGTCCACGCGCGGGCAGGTGGCCGGGCACCAAGAGTCCACGCGTCTGCAGTACGCGCTGGTGGACCGGGCTGCGGCGCTGGGCTGGGAGGCGGCCAGGGTGCTGCTGATCGACAACGATCTGGGCAAGTCGGGCTCGAGCGCGGAGGGCCGGTCCGGATTCCAGCGGATGGTTACGGAGATCTCGCTGGGGCATGTCGGCCTCGTTCTGGGCACCGAGATGTCGCGCCTGGCACGCTCGGGGAAGGACTGGTACCAGCTCTTGGAGCTGTGCGCGCTGGGCGGCGCTCTGCTGGCGGACACCGACGGCGTGTACGACCCGACCGAGTACAACGACCGGCTGCTGTTGGGGCTGAAGGGGACGGTGTCCGAGGCCGAGCTGTATCTGATCAACCAGCGCATGCGGGCCGGGCGGATCAACAAGGCCCGCCGGGGCGAGTTGGCCATCGCGTTGCCGATCGGCTACTGGAGGCGTCCCTCGGGTGAGGCCGTGCTCGACCCCGACGGACAGGTCCAGCACGTGGTGCGGCTGGTCTTCGCGACGTTCGCGGAACTCGGCTCCGTCCAGGGCGTGCTGCGGTTCCTCGTGGAGAACGGCATCGAGATGGGGGTACGAGCCCGCGGCGGACCGGACAAGGGAGAGGTCGTCTGGAAGCGGCCCGCCCGGGCAACGATCACCTGCATGCTCAACAGCCCCGTCTATGCCGGGGTCTACGTCTACGGCCGCCGCCCCACCGACAGCACGGGCCGCGGTGGGCGGGACAAGCCACCGCGGCGGACCGCGCGCCGACAGGAGTATCTGGCCTGGATCGAAGACGCCTTGCCGGCCTACATCTCGCTGGCCCAGTACGAGGCCAACCTGGCCCGCCTGAAGGCGAACCGGCCCCGATGCGACGTGCCCGGCGCGGTCCGCTACGGGCCGGCCCTGCTGGCCGGGTTGCTGCGCTGCGAACGGTGCGGGCGGCGTATGACGGTGGGCTACCACGTCGACGCCGGACGGCCCCGCATCAGCTACAACTGCTACGGCGCCCGATCGGAGTGGGGCGGCCCTCACTGCCAGCACCTGGTCGGCCGCTGTCTGGACGCGTTCGTCACCGACCAGGTGCTCGCGGCTCTCTCCCCAGCCGCCGTCGAGGTCAGCATCCAGGCCGTCCGGCAGGCCCTGGCCGATCGGGCCGCGATCGAGAAGGTGTGGCAACAGCGCCGCGAACGCGTCCGCCAGGACGCAGACCGGGCGCGCCGCTGCTACCGGCTCGCCGAGCCGGAGAACCGGCTCGTCGTCCGCCAGCTGGAGAAGGACTGGGAACAGGCCCTGGCCGCCCAGCGCGATCTCGACGAGCAGTGGCACCGCTTCCAGCGGCAGGCCCCCGAGCAGCTCGCCGTCCCCGACCAGGAGGCCATCCGGCAGGCCG
>NZ_CAKJTL010000065.1:0-508 GCF_917627385.1 Protofrankia sp. CiT1 | reverse complement strand
CGGCCGACCTGCCACGCTTGTGGGAGGCCCCCGGCGTCACACACGCCGACCGCAAGGAGGTCATCCGCGCCGTCCTGGACGAGATCACCGTGAACATCCGCGGCGTGAGCGAGCTGGTCGACGTCACCCTGCACTGGGCTGGCGGCCACACCACCACCGGCGTCGTCCGGCGCCCCATCCAGTACTTCGAATACCTCAGCTACTACCCGCAACTCGAGCGCCGCGTCCTGGACCTGGCCGACCAGGGCTGGCACCCCGAGAAGATCGCCGACCAGCTCAACCGGGACGGCTACCAGCCCGCCCGCGCCGACGGGCCGATCCGCTACCGCATCGTCGCCCAGATCCTCCGCCGCAACGGACATCCCATCGCGCACCGACGCGACCCGCTGCCCGTCGACGCCGCCGAAGCACCACGCACCAACGAGTGGTGGCTACCGCAGCTCGCCGCCCACCTGGGCTGCACCACCAGCACCATCCGCAAGTGGCTCCGCGAGGGCCACCTCGTCGG
>NZ_CAKJTL010000064.1 GCF_917627385.1 Protofrankia sp. CiT1 | reverse complement strand
GCGCCAGGAGACCCGTGCGCCGCACCGGTGGATCCTGCACGCACCACCCGAGAAGATCCACGACCTCCGCGACCAGCTCACCCATGCCCGCGGCCGCAAGACCCGCGTCCACCCCCGCTTCGCCGAAGCGCTTAACAGCGACATTCCACAGGTGCAGTCTGCTTGACAGTTCGACGGCGCCAGGTTCGCGCTGTCGGCGACCTGGCGCCGTGTCCCGCCGGTGCCCCACGCTGAAGACGCTCAGGCTCACGCCGAAGATCGCGGGCGAAGACGTCTCTGCTACGCGTCTACGCGCCCGCGGCGGACTCCTCGGGCATGGGATCGCCGAAACGCCAGCCCGGCACGATGCCACGGTTGAAGAAACTGCGGAACTCACGCACGGACGGGCCGTCCGGTTTCACCCAGAGGGTCTTCTCGGGCATCCGCAGCCATTTCAGGACGTCCATGTCGGCATAGGCGTTCCGCCGAACGGTGAGCCACATCATGCGGGCGAGCGCGTGGTTGAGCGGAGCGAACAGCGGCCCAGTGCCGATCTTACGCACCACGACCCGCCAGGTGAAAATCGTAAGGTCATCCCGAATCGGCGTGCCGCCGAGGACCATTGTCAGCATCGGTCCGGAGCGATCGACCGTGGCGTCCTTCTGCGTCCGGTAGATAGCCGCGGCCGGGCCGATCATCTCGATGAACGCGAACGGTTTGAACCATCGCTGGACCTTGTTCCGGCTGGCGGCGTCAGCTGGCCGGAGCTGGTACTCGAGACGGTCCTCCTTGTTCACCATAACCGCGTACTCAAGGCGTCCGGTGCCCTTGTGCGCATTCGGGAAATGGTAGATATCGGCGACGTGCTCCGCGACTGGCAGGAGTTTTCCGTGCGCGATGTAGACCTGGCCCTTGAGGTTCAGGTACTTCTTGGAGTCGGCATAGGAGACCTCCGTGAAATCACCGGCGGGCGCCGGGCCGTACCAGAACCAGATGTTACCGGCGTGTTCGCGAACAGGGATCGACCGCTGGCCTGCCCGCGGGGGGATCTTCGAACGCTCCAGCCCGGGGATGACCTCGCAGCCCCCATCCGGCCCGAATTCCCAGGCGTGGTACCCGCACTTGATCCGATTCTCGACGACGGTACCGCAGCGGGCAAGATCAGCACCCATGTGGCAGCACTGACTGTCGATCATGCCAACGTCGCCGTCCTTCCCCCGGAAGAGCGCGAACTGGTGAGACATGAACTCCACGGGGACGACCTGACCGGGAAGAAGGTCTTCGCTGAACCGGGCGAAATACCAGCCCAGCGGGTAGTCGGTCCGCTGCTCCTCGTTCGTGGACTGGTCCTTGAGGAGCCGTCTGTCATATTCCTTGAGTTGTCTCTGCCATTTCGACTTCGACACGGGTCCTCCGGGAGTCCTACTTCTTCAGGGCAAGTATGCGGGCCATGGCCGAGATATAACTGATGACACTGCCGGCTGGCCGGCCGCTCGGCGCGGCAACACATGATCGACGTTAGCACGCGAACCACACCAGATCTCACCAAGTCCACCGCGTGACCGAAAGAACAAGCAGAGCCCGCCAGTCAGGAAACACGGTAACGACAATGTTTCGGGCGGGCGCAGTCGGCTGAATCACGCTGTTACAAACGCCATACCGATGCGGTGAAGTGTTTCCCGTGGCGTAGGCTACCACTTTTCCACGGCGGCCGGACAGCCCTTCACCGCCCAGTTATTTCAACCGTTGGGCGGTGCGTGAATTTCCACTTTTTCTCGGTCCAGGAAACACTGCTGGTGGCTCAGCCTACATCCACCCAGTTCAAGGTGCGTTCAACCGCCTTGCGCCAGCCCGCGTAACCGCTTTCGCGCCGATCCGCCGACCACTCGGGTTCCCACCGGCGATCCTCGCGCCAGTGCGCGGCGAGTTCATCGGTGCCCTTCCAGAAGTTCACCGCAAGACCGGCCGCGTAGGCCGCGCCCAGGGCCGTCGTCTCCGCGATCACCGGCCGGCTGACCGGGATGCCGAGGATGTCCGCCTGCGTCTGCATGCACAGATCGTTGGCCGTCACGCCGCCGTCGACCCGCAGGATGTCGAATGTGACCCCCGACTCCTTCCCCATCGCCTCGGCCAGGTCGCGGCTCGAGTAACAGATCGCCTCAAGCGTGGCGCGGGCCAGATGGGCGCTGGTGTGGAAGCGCGACAGGCCCACCAGCGCTCCACGCGCGTCCGACCGCCAGTACGGCGCGAACAGCCCGGAGAAGGCCGGGACGAAGTAGATGCCAGCGCTGTCGGGCACCTGCCGGGCGAGTTCCTCGCTCTGTGCCGCGCTGGCGATGATGCCCAGGTTGTCTCGCAGCCACTGCACCGCCGAGCCGGTGACCGCGATCGAGCCTTCCAGCGCGTACACCGGGTCCTGGTCACCGAACCGGTAACCGACCGTGGTGAGCAGGCCGTTGCCGGACCACACCGCCCGTGTCCCGGTGTTCAGTAGCAGAAAGTTGCCTGTGCCATAGGTGTTCTTGGCCTGCCCGGCGGCGAAGCACACCTGACCGACAGTCGCCGCGTGCTGGTCGCCGAGAGCACCGGTCAACGCCACCTCGCCGCCCAGCGGCCCGGCCCCGGTGGTCGTCCCGTAACCGGCCGGCTCGGATGACGACCGGATCGCCGGAAGCATGGCCCGCGGGATGTCGAAAAACGACAGCAGCTCGTCGTCCCAGTCGAGGGTCTGGAGGTTCATCAGCATGGTGCGGCTGGCGTTGGTCACATCGGTCACGTGCACCCCACCACGCGGGCCACCGGTGAGGTTCCACAGCAGCCAGCTGTCCATGGTGCCGAACACGGCATCGCCGCGCTCCGCGGCCCGGCGGACCCCTTCGACGTTGTCGAGGATCCACTGGATCTTGGCTGCGGAAAAATAGGTCGCGGGCGGCAGGCCAGCCTTACTCTGGATGATCTTCCCGCGGCCATCCCGGGTCAGCGCCGACGCAAGCCGGTCGGTCCGGGTGTCCTGCCAGACGATCGCGTTGTAATAGGGCCGGCCGGTGTGCGGATCCCACACCACCGTGGTCTCCCGCTGGTTGGTGACGCCGAGCGCCACCAGGTCGGATGCCCCCAGGTGAGCGCTGGCCATGGCCGACTGGATGACCACCGCGGTACGTTCCCAGATCTCGACGGGATTATGTTCGACCCAGCCGGAGCACGGCAGAATCTGCTGGTGCTCCAGCTGGTGGCGCCCGGCCTCGTTGCCATCATGATCAAAAATCATGAAACGAGTACTGGTGGTGCCCTGATCGACCGCTCCGACGAAGTCGTTCATCGTCCGCTTCCTCCTGCCGGCCGGTGGCCGTTTCCCACGACATGAGGAAGAGAACCACGTGCCGACGGCCCGTGCAGCAAACGATCCGCCTGGCCGCGGTCCGTCCGCGAGCCTGCCGACTGACGGCCCTCAGCCGGTACTCACCTCCCGACCAGCGAAAAGCGACCCATCTTTTCACCTCGATTTGGGAAAATTCACCAGGCCACGGAGGCCCGTCCCGGCTATTTCCGACCTGGCCCCGCGGGCGCCAGAGTGTAACAATTCGATGGCAGCGCCGACGGAGAATTCGGCCAGCGGTGAAAGAAATCACCTGGAAGCACGGACCAGCCGGCCGTCAAGGCCGTTCCCGAAGGTCAGCCGGGGTGGCCGGGATGATTCGCGCGACGTTGCCCGACTGACGGATCAACAGACGGCCAGCCGTACTACGTTTAGATCATCATGGAAGTGGAGACCGACAGCGGGAACGCCGGGCAACCGTACGGCGACGATTTCGTTACCCATCGGGTTGATCGGGCGAAAGACCTGATCATCACGCAAAGCCGCTTACGCGGTCTGCTGCGCGCGAGCCGGATGGTCGCCTCCGACCTGAGCCTGCCCGTTGTGCTCACCCGTATTGTCGAAGCAGCCTGTGATCTTGTCGACGCTCGCTACGGAGCGCTCGGCGTGATTGCCCGTGACCAGAACCTGGAGCAGTTCATCCATGTCGGCTTCGACGAGAGCATGGTTCGCCGAATTGGTGATCTTCCGCGCGGAAAGGGCATTCTCGGCCTGCTCATCCGGGAGCCCTACCCACTGCGGCTCGACGACATCACCGCCGATCACCGAGCGGACGGATTCCCTCCTGGGCATCCGCCCATGCACAGTTTCCTCGGCGTTCCGATCCGTATCGGCACCAAGGTCTTCGGCAATCTCTACCTGACGGACAAACAGAACGCGTCGCGCTTCACCGCCGAGGATGAGGAACTCGTCCAGGCGCTGGCGGCGAGCGCTGGCGTCGCCATTGAGAACGCGCGCCTTTTCGAGGAGTCCCAACGCCGGCAGCGGTGGTTGCAGGCGTCCGCCGACATCACCCGCCATCTCCTGGCCGAAGGCCCGAACCCACTGGGACTGATCGCGCGTAGGGCCCAGGAAGTCGCCGCGGCCGACTTCTCCGCCATCCTGCTCCCGCGGGCATCGCCCGAGGAACTCATCGTGGAGGTCGCGACCGGCAGACATCCTGACGGGCTGGTCGGCGCGATCGTTCCCGCGTCGGATCCGCTGGCCGGGCACAACGGCCCGCTGATGGTTATTCCACTGATCGCCTCGGAGGAGAGCGTCGGCGCGCTCGTCCTCGGCCGGCAGCACAACGGCCGGCTGTTCACCGATGCCGACATCGACATGGCCTCGGGGTTCGCCGGCCATATCGCGCTGGAACTCGAACTGGCCCAGGCCCGTGCCGACCGCGACCGCATAGCCGTTCTGGAGGAACGCGACCGGATCGCCCGTGACCTGCACGATCACGTCATCCAACGGATCTTCGCCACGGCGATCGGGCTACAGGGCATGGCCGCACGGGGCGAGGCAACCGACGACCAGTCCGAACGGCTGGCCTCCTATATCGAGGACCTGGACGAGACCATCAGCCAGATCCGGACAACGATCTTCCAGCTGCGCCGCCGCGGCCGGGACAACGCCCCGAGCCTGCGTGGACAGCTCCTTGATGTCGTCGACGATGCCACCGCGGCCCTCGGGTTCGCGCCGCACCTGCGGTTCGAGGGGCCGTTGGACTCCTCGGTCTGCGAGGGCGTCGGGGAGCACCTGGTAGCCGTACTGCGGGAGGCCCTGTCAAACGTCGCCCGGCATGCGCGAGCGACACAGGTGAACGTGACGGTCTGGTCCACCGACGGCGAGGTACGGATCGATGTGATCGACAACGGGCTGGGCGGAGTGGATCCGGATGGCCCTGGCAGCGGCGGCGGCAGTGGGCTGGCCAACATGCGCAGCCGGGCCGAAGAACTGGGGGGCAGGTTCCTCGTGTTCTCCCCCGCGTCCGCCGGTACCCGGCTGTCCTGGTCCGCCCTGACCCGCCCACCGGGTCGGCA
>NZ_CAKJTL010000063.1:14623-16711 GCF_917627385.1 Protofrankia sp. CiT1 | reverse complement strand
TCCCGCCAGTGAGCCTGCCGGTGCCGCCCGCCAGTTCCACCACCGCGTCCAGCTCGTCGCAACCGCTGGTCCGGTGGGTGATGAGCAGGAGCGTCCGGCCGCGGGTCACGTCCAGGATCGTGCGCATCACCGCGGCCTCGGTCACCGGGTCGAGATGCGCGGTCGGTTCGTCGAGGACGAGCACCCGCGGGTCGGCGAGCAGCGCGCGAGCGAGCAGAAGCCGCTGGCGCTGGCCGCCGGACATCCGCTCGCCGTCCGCTCCGACCCTGGTCGCGAGGCCGTCGGGCAGCCCCGCGACCCAGTCCGCGAGGCCCACCCGGGCGAGCACGCCGGTGAGCTCCGCGTCGACCGCCCCGGTATGGGCGATCAGAAGGTTCTCCCGCAGTGTCGCGTCGAACACGTGCGCGTCCTGCGTCATCCCGGTGACCCGTCGATACAGCTCATCGGTTCTGACGTCCCGGATGTCCACACCGCCGACGAGCACCCGGCCCGCCTGCGGATCACGGAAACGCAGCAGCAGGTCGACGACGCTGCTCTTGCCCACGCCGCTGGCCCCGACAAGCGCGACCCGGCCACCAGCCGGCAGGTACAGGTCGAACCCGTCGAGCACCAGCGGGCTGTCCGGGCCGTAACGCAGGTGGACACCGGTCATCCGGACGTCGAGCGGCCCGTCCGGCAGCGGGCGGGGCCGGACGGGCTCGCTGACCGGTGGCTCGCGGTCGAGGACGGCGAAGACCCGGCCCGCCGCGTGGCGGGCATCGGCGAGCGCCGCGAAGGCACTGGTAAGGCCCGCCAGCGGCTCGAAAGCCACGATCGTGGTGAGCACGATCACGGCGAGCATGACCGGCGACAGCGTCGCGCGGTGCACCGCGGCAAGCCCGACGACGCTGACCGCGGTCAGGGTGAGTCCAGCGGCAAGCGAACCGGTCGCGGCCCCCCACGCCGGTGACCCGCGCCATGACTCGACCAGCCGCTGTATCTCCTGGTCGCGACGGCGCAGGCGGGCCAGCCGGGAGCGGACCGCGCCGAACGCGACGAACTCCGCCAGCCCCTCGAGCAGCGACACGATCTCGGTGTCCCGGCGGGCCCGCGCCAACGCGGTGGCCGTGACCGTCCCGCGGGTGTACCGGGCGGTCACCGGCCCGGCGAGCAGCGCGGCCACGGCAAGCCCGACAGCGAGGACGGCACCCGCGGCCGGCAGCAGCACACCGACCCCGATCACCGCTCCGGCGCAGGCGAGCGCCGCCGACGCGGTCGGGCCCACACCCCGCAGCAACGACTCCCCGACCCCGTCGACATCCGCGGTGAAACGGCGCAGCAGGTCCCCGCGCCGATGGGTGCCAAGACCCGCGGGAGCCAGCGGGACCAGCCGCATGAACACCTGCGCGCGCAGCCGTGCCAGCCCGCGCAGGGCCGCGTCATGGCTGGCAAGCCGCTCGACGTAGCGAAAGACCGGCCGGCCGAGCCCGAAGGCGCGCACGGCGACGACGGCGACCATCAGCGTGAGCACCGGCGGACGCTGGGCTGCCCGGACGATCAGCCAGGCGGACGTGGCGGTCAGGCCGATGCCGCATCCCAACGCGGCCGCCCCGGCGATGATGCCGAGCGCGAGCCGCCGCCACGCCGAGGCGAACAGCATGAATGCCCGCCGTGGCGAGGCGGGCGGCGGGCCCGGGAGCGGAACGGCTGGTGCCACCGCCACTGAACGATCGCGTAGCTGGATGGCCGCCGGCCGGCCCATGACCGCGCCGGGGGCCGCGGCTGGGAGCATGGCCGGGACCACGCCGGAGCCGGCGAGGCGCGCGGCCCGCGGGCGGACCGGCGCGGGAGCCACCGTCCGGTCGTCGACCACCTGCCCCGCCGAAACCGTGACAACCCGGTCAGCGACTCCGGCGAGCATGTCGGAGTGTGCCACGAGCACCACCGTCGCGCGTCCCCGCAGCGCCGCGACGGCCATGGCCACGTGCTCCTCCGCCGCGGCGTCCAGGCTTTCGCCCGGCTCGTCGAGCAGCACCAAGGCCGCGTCGCGGACCAGCACGCGGGCCAGCGCCACCCGCCGCAGCTCGCCGGCTGACAGCTCCCCACCGT
>NZ_CAKJTL010000063.1:0-14598 GCF_917627385.1 Protofrankia sp. CiT1 | reverse complement strand
GCACCGGGCCGCCCCAGCCGGATCTCGTCAGCGACCGTGCCACCGCAGACGGCATGCGGGCGCTGCGGCAGCCAGGCGATCCGGGCCCGCCAGGCGGCCGGGTCGAGGTCCGCAAGGTCGGTCCCGTCCACCAGCACCCGGCCCCGCGCCGGGGCCAGTGCCCCGCGCAGCAGTGCCAGCAGCGTGCTCTTGCCCGCGCCGCTCGGCCCGACCAGCGCGACGATCTCACCGCGGCGAATGGTCAGGTCGACGCGCTCCGCATGGCGCAGCCGCACCCCGTCCAGCCGGAGCGTGTCGAACCGGACCGGCACGGGAAGCGGCCGCCGGCCGGCCACGCCGGTGCTGTTACCGGCACCGGTATCAGCACCGGTATGAACGGCGGCGCCGACACCGGTGGGCGCGGCGTCGATCGCGTCGAGGGCCGTGCCAGCCGCGGTCAGGCCGGAAACGGTCGCATGATACTGCATCCCCACCTGCCGCAGCGGCAGGTAGACTTCCGGGGCGAGCAGCAGCGCGAGCAGTCCGGTACGCAGGTCCAGCGAACCCGACACCAACCGCAGGCCGACGGACACCGCGACCAGCGCCACCGACAGGGTCGCCAGCAGCTCCAGCACGAACGAGGACAGGAACGCCCAGCGCAGCGCCACCATGGTCTGTTCCCGGTAGGCATCGGTGATCCGGCGGATCACCTCCACCTGGGCTTTCGCCCGATTGAAGATCTTCAGCGTCGCCAGTCCCTCGACCACGTCGAGAAAATGCCCGGACAGCCGCCCGAGCACCGCCCACTGCTGGTCGGTTCTGCTCCGGGTGGCAAGCCCCACCAGGACCATGAAGGCCGGGACCAGCGGCAGGGCGACAGCGAGCATGATCGCGGAGGTGAGATCCGCACCGGCGATCCGGATCAGCACGAACGGCGGGACAACCACCACCATCACCAGGGCCGGTAGAAAGCGGGTGAGATAGGCCTCCATACCGTCGAGGCCGGCGCCCGCGATGACCGCGAGCGCCCCTGATCCGCCGTCCCGGTCCCGCTCGCCGCCGCGATGACCGCGGGCCGGCTGTTCGACGGCCGGCTGTTCGACGGCGAGCTGTTCGACGACCGCCCCGAGCATGGCGGCACGCAGCTCCGCTGACACCGCGGGGGCGGTCCGCTGCGCGGTCCGCTCAGACACCCAGAGCAGCACCGTCCGGGCGGCCACGACCGCGATGAGAACCATGACCGCGGCTCTGGAACCGGCACCAAAACCAACACTGGGACCAGCACCGCCGCCCCGGCCAGCCAGCGGTTCCTGGCCCGCGAGCACAAGATCAGCCAACACCGTCGCCTGGATCACCACCAGGACGGCCGAGGCTACCGCCAGTACCCCGAACCGCACCAGGTAGAGACGCAGCGCCGGTACGGTACGAAGCAACCGTGGATCAACCGGTCTCATGGGATCCAGCCAGATCCGCCAGATCCGCTCCGACCAGCCGCCGCCGGAAGATCCAGTACGACCACGCCTGGTAACCAAGGACTACCGGCGTGAACAGCACGGCCACCCATGTCATGACGGTGAGTGTGTAGTGCCCGGACGCCGCGGCGTTGATGGTCAGGCTGTTGTCGGGCATGCCGCGGGCCGGCAGGACATCCGGGTAGAGCGCGGCGAACCAGCTCGCCACCAGCAGGGCCATCGCACCGGCGGTACCGGCGAACGCAAGGCCGTCCCGTTCGCCGAACCAGGCCAGGACGGCGAAACCCAGCGCGAGCAGAGCCGCGGCCCCGACCGCCGCCCCGGCGATGCCGCCCCGGACGGCGACCGTCCAGACAACAAAGGCGGCGAAGGCGACCAACGTCGGTGCGGCCAGGCTCCGGGTGACGTTACGGGCGCGGCTGCGTACCGCGCCACGGGTCTTGAGCGTCAGGAACACCGCGCCGTGCAGAACGCACAGCAACAACATCGTCACCCCGCCAAGCAGGGCGTAGGGGTTCAGCAGGGCGAGAAAGCCACCCGTCACGTCATGTTCCGGGGTCATCTCCAGACCGCGCACCATGTTGGCGAAAGCGACCCCGAACAGCAGCGCCGGCAGCGCTCCCCCGATCACGATCCCCCGGTCGCACCAGGCCCGCCCCGCCGCGCTGCTGGCCTTGCCGCGGTACTCCAGCGAAACCCCCCGGATGATCAACGAGAACAGGACGAGGAACAGCGCAAGGTACATGCCGCTGAACAGGCTCGCGTACCACTCCGGGAACGCCGCGAACATCGCCCCGCCCGCGGTGAGCAGCCAGACCTCGTTGGCGTCCCACACCGGGCCGATGGTGCCGAGCACCGCTCGCCGGTCGGTCTCGTCATTTCCGCCGATCACCGGCAGCAACGCGGCCACACCGAAGTCGAAGCCCTCCAGCACGAAGAAGCCGACCCACAGAACGGCTACCAGTACGAACCAGAACTCCTCAAGCATCGCCCTACTCCTAGCCAGCCCACGGGCACGCGATCATCGCTGTGGTCACGCGCCCTGAAGGCAACAGGTCTGCGGTACCGGGATGTCAGTAGGCGAGCGACGGCAGCGCCCCACCCGGCTGTGATCGGCCACCAACGGTCACGTTCGGGCTCAGCGCCGGTATCTCGTGCCGGCCATGGTGCAGGAACAGCCGCAGTGCGACCGCGGCCAGCGTTCCGTAGATGACCGTGAAGCCGGCCAGGGTAGCGATCACCGCTGTCGTGGAGACCCCCGGTGACACCGCGTCGGATGTGCGCAACAGACCGAAAACGGCCCACGGCTGGCGCCCCATCTCGGTGAAGATCCAGCCAGCGGTGTTCGCCAGGTACGGCAGGGCCGACGCCCACACGAACGCCGGCAGGAGATAACGCCCGCCGGGCAGGTGGCCACCGCGCATCCGGAACAGCCCGAGCATGGCGAGGCCGAAGTAGACGGCGCCGAGCCCCATCATGGCCCGGAAGTTCCAGAAGGTGATGCCCATCACCGGGGTGTAGTCGCCCGGTCCGTACTGAGCGGCCTCGGCGGCCTGCACATCGTTGACTCCCCGCACCGTCCCGGAAAAGCTGTTGGTGGCCATGAACGACAACAGGCGCGGAACCTTTATATCGATCTTGTTCTCGCCGTGGGACACGTCACCGTAGGCGAACAGGGAAAGGCCGGCGCCCCGCTCGGTTTCCCACAACGCCTCGGCGGAGGCCATCTTCATCGGCTGCTGGCGGGTCATGACCTGCCCCTGGAAGTGCCCGGACGCCATGACCCCCACCGATGCCACGGCACAGACGACCAGGCCCAGGCGCACGGCCCGCCCATGCAGCTCCACCTGTTGTCCCCGCCGCAGGTGCCAGCAGGACAGCCCGACGATCACGGCTCCGCCCGTCAGCAGCGAGGCCGCCAACACATGCGGGAAGGTGACCAGCTGGGTCGGATTCGTGAGCACCTGCCAGATCGAGGTGAGTTCCGCGTGCCCGGTATCGGGGTTGATCCGGTAGCCGACCGGGTGCTGCATCCACGAGTTGGCCGCCAGGATGAAGTAGGCGCTGATGACCGTGCCCAGCGACGCCAGCCAGATGGTGGCGAGGTGCACGTTCCTGGGCAACCGGTCCCAGCCGAAGATCCACAGGCCGAGGAAGGTGGACTCCAGGAAGAACGCGATCAGCGCTTCCATGGCCAGCGGCGCGCCGAAGACATCTCCGACGAAACGCGAGTAGTCCGACCAGTTCATCCCGAACTGGAACTCCTGGACGATTCCCGTGACGATCCCCATCGCGAAGTTGATGAGCATCAACTTGCCCCAGAAACGGGTCAGGCGCAGCCATTCGACGTTGCCGGTCCGATTCCACACCGTCTGCATCACCGCGACCAGCAGCGACAGCCCAATTGTCAGCGGGACGAACAGAAAATGATAGACCGTGGTGATCGCAAACTGCCAGCGCGCTATCGTTTCGTGGCTCATATCCGTTGCCATCCCGCGTATTCCTGGCCTACTTCTTCCTGGCTCATCTGCGTTCCCTTCCAGTAGTCCGGGGACCTGGGCCGCCGGCGGCGCGGAAAGCATCAGCGCGTCGCCGGCGGCCGCTGTGCCAGCCGGGGGCGCGGGCCGCCGACGGTGCGGAAAAACATCGTCACGCAGCCTCTGGCCGTTACCGGATGACAGCGACCGGGCACGGAGCATGCGTCATAACCTGGTGGCCGACCGAACCGAGCAGCAGGCCACCGAACCCGCCATGGCCACGGGCCCCCACCACCAGCAGCTGGGCAGCGTGGGCAGCCACGATCAGGCCGTGCGCCGCCGCGGCGGCTATCAGCGTCGCCTCGACGGCAGTTTCGGTATCGCGTGGAAGTCCTTGTTCAATAGCTGTGTCAAGAGTGATGCCAGCGGCTTTTTCCAGCTCCGCCTCGTCGAACACGGGGAGCCCGGCGGCGTTGGGCGGCGGCTGCGGCTGCCAGCAGTGCGAAACCCGCAACGGAACATGGCGCAGCCTTGCCTCGACCGCGGCCCAGCGCAGCGCCGCCAGAGATGGCCGTGAGCCGTCCACACCGACGACGATCGGCCGGCGGTCCGGCTGGGACAGCGCCGGCCCGCGTACGACCACCACCGGAACGGGAGCTTCCTGGACACATCGCGCACTGACCGAACCGACGAACATCCGGCGCATCCGGGCAAGCCCGCGTGCGCCGACGACGAGCATCAACGCGTCCCGGGACTCCTCGACGAGAGCGTCCGAGGGCGCGTCGTAAACCGTCCTTTCAACGACATCGACACCGAGGTCACAGGGATGCGTCCGACGGACCGCGTCGTGCAGCACCTGCATTGCCGCACGTTCGAGATCATCGACGCCGATCGACGGTGAAATGTCGTCCACAACACGTGGCCGCCCGCCCGGGCCCCAGGCGAGCACCGCTCGTATCCGAACCCCGATCAACGCCGCGTGCACCAAGGACCAGCGCAACGCCAACTCGGCATCCACGGACGCATCGATTCCCACCACGATATCGGATGTCGTCTCCACACCGTTCACGCTCGCAGCGCCCGGCGACGCGAACGAGAGCGATTCGGGTAGACCGCGGGACCGAAAGTCCCGCCCGCGCGGGCCAGCCAGCCGAAAGGGCCGTCAGCCGGAAAGCTTGGTGGCAAACACCGCCGCTTGCGTCCTGCTGGTCAGGCCAAGTTTTTCCAGAATGGATGACACGTTGTTCTTGACAGTTTTCTCAGCGAGATGAATCCGGCTGGCGATCTGGCGGTTGGTCAGCCCCTCGGCGATCAGGGCGAGGATCTGGCGCTCCCGCTCGCTGAGGGCGGACAGCAGGCGGTCTTCGGGCGCGCCGTCGCGCAACCGGGTCAGCACCCGCTGGGTGACCGCCGGGTCGAGCATGGACTGGCCGGATGCCACGGTCCGGACCGCGCCGACAAGATCAGTCCCTCTGATCTGCTTGAGCACATAGCCCGCAGCTCCGGCCATGATCGCGGCAAAGAGAGCCTCATCATCGTCATGGGATGTCAGGATCAGGCAAGGGACCTCCGGTGTACCGGAACGGATGTCGCGGCACACATCGATGCCGCTGCCGTCAGGCAGGCGGGCGTCGAGTATGGCGACGTCAGGACGTAGCGCCGGGATGCGCCGTAGGGCTTCGGCCACAAGGCCGGCCTCCCCCACGACTTTGATGTCGCCCTGGCTTTCCAGTAGCTCGCGCATCCCGCGCCGGACGATCTCGTGGTCATCGAGAACGAATACGCGGACAGGCTCCACCGAACCGACGATACCTGCCGACGAGGCCTTAGCGACCATGGATGACCGGCAACAGGACATGACAGACCGAAGGGCCTACCGTCATGTGTGTGACTAGCACCGGCACTCTACCCGCGGACCTCGCCCGCACGGTCGTCGAGACAGCGGGGCTGGCCCCGTCGATCCACAACACCCAGCCGTGGCGGTGGCGAGTGGGCAGCACCGGCCTTGACCTCCTCGCCGACACCTCGCGGCGGCTCACCATCGCCGACCCTGACGGTCGTCAGCTCCTGCTGAGCTGCGGCGCGGCACTCCTGCACGCCCGCCTCGCCATCCGGGCCGCCGGGCTCATCCCCACGGTGACGATCTTTCCGGATGCGCGTGACGAACTTGACGGCGGGCCGTTGGCCACCATCGCCATCAGGCCCGCCGCGGCCACCCAGCCCGCTGATCCCGAAAACGCCACGCTGCTCGCGGCAACCCGCCATCGGCGCACCGACCGCAGGCCCTTCGACCCGCGCCCGCTGGAACCGGACGCCCTGCGGGCGCTGCGGCTCGCGGCCGAGGCGGAGGCGGGGTGGCTGGTGTCCCTGGACGACGCGGACCTGCGCATCGACACAAGTGTGCTGATCGCCCGCGCCGACTGGCTGGAGAACCACGACCCGGCCTACCGCGCGGAACTGGAGTCCTGGAGCCGGACCAGCACGGATGCGGTCGACGGCATACCCCGTGATGTGGTGATCAGCTCAGCTCAGCCACGGCAGTCCGAATTCACGGTGCGGGACTTCAACGTGGTCGGCGAAGCCGGCCTACAGCTGCGACAGACCGGCGTGGAACGCCCGATGGTGCTCCTGATCGGTACCGACAGCGATACCCCAGCCGATCGGCTGCGAGCCGGCCAGGCGATGGAACGGGTGCTGCTGACCGCGACCGCGCGCGGTATCGCCACGTCGCCGCTGGGCCAGGCTGTCGACCTCGAGTCGACCCGGGAGCTGCTGCGGCACTCGATCGGTGGCCTCGGGCACATCCAAATGATCATCAGGGTAGGTTACCCGCTGCCGGACGCCGAGACGCTGAAGGCGACACCGCGCCGATCGGTCGACGACATCCTGCGGTTCGAATGAACGCACTAAGCGAAGGTGCCGGCCGCGCAGGTCGCCTCTCGGCGCGTGGTCGCTCGCAGCGACATTGGGGTGAGCCCGGGGGCCATGTCACGGCCGGCACCTCACCACAGTACCGGGTTCTGGGCTGTCGCATCACGGGGGAGCGAAATCGACGGTCCATCACCTGTCCGGCGGGACACGGCCGGATCAGGCGGCCGGAAAATCGTGCGAGCGGGCACCCCAATCCCAGCAAAAAACGATGTATGTCAGCCCGGCATCTGGTTCTATCCGACCTGCGGGTCCGTCGGCCGGGCAGCTCACGGGGGGAACTGTCCGCGCCGCGCCGTAGTGCCGAGCAGATCGCCGCTGGCAACGGTCACGCGGGACAGCGGCCACGCCCGGGACAGCGGTCACGCCGCCAGGAGCGCGGCGCTGAGATACGCGAGGCTGAACTGAGTATCGGAACGGGCACCGGCGGGGTCCGCGCAGAAGACGGAGACCGTCACGTCGCCAGCCGCGCTGCCACGCGGTGAACTCCATCCGCCGATCGCGCACCGGTGGGTCGGCTCACCATAAGGGATGACCTCGACGTTGTCGGGAGCGCGCCCAGCCGCCGGGAAGGTCACCTCGTACGCGCCCGCCGAGATGTGACGGACGGTGTTCACTTTTCCGGCGCTGTTGGCGGTATACCTGTCCCACGCGTCTACTGTCATGCCCAGGGGCGGCTGGATGATCCTCCCGGTGTCCTCGGCCTCCTGGCCGGAAAAGGCGTGCCCGAACAGCACGGTGTCCGCCCCGATCAGCGCATGCTGGTTGGTGTAGACGAGCACGAACGGCGTGTCCGTCCAGGTCTGCCCGATGGCGCACCCCACGAAGATGGTCTGCCGGTCGGTCTTCTCGTCCCGGCCGAGTGGGTTGCAACCGGCCGGTGTGGAGCCGATCGCATTGACCTGGAGGTTGTTTCCCTCCCGGCCGGAGTAGGCCGGCCCGACCAGGTCGATCGAGTAGTGCCCGACACCGATCCGGTGGATCTCGAAGGGGGTGGCCGAACCGGCGGCGTCGTAGTAGTCGCCCGCCCGGGTGACGTCCTGCCCCGGCTCGTCATCCCGGAAGTAAGTGTAGGGCGGTGGCAGCGAAGCAGGCCCCCCGGTGGGAGCCGGGCTCACCGCCTGCCCGCGGAAGTACGGGTCAGGAAAGGTCGATGACGCCCGGTAGGACGCCGGTGCGAACGTGAACAGCGCGGTGAACCGCGAGTCGGTGTAGTCCCCGGTCGGTGACCGGCAGGCCAGGGTCACCTCCTCGGCGGGACCCGACGGCGCCCACCCTTCGGTGTGGCAGCTCACCGGCTGGTCACCGACCGCGGATGCCAGCGCGACGCCATGCCCGCCGGGCACGCCGATGCCAGGAAAGATCACTTTGTAACGACCGGTGCCCCGCCGGACCACTGTCGCCGACGCACCGGCGGTGGCCGTGCCGGCGGCGCCTGTGGCCGACTGCCAGCTTCCAGCCTGCACGAAGGGCGCGGGCGTCCGCGCGGCCCCGAACGGCGACGCGGCCTCGTCCGACCGGACGAATCCCCAGACCGGCGTGCCGGGAAGAACCGATGCCCCGGCTGCCCTGGGCGGAACCGAACCACCGCAGCCCACCAGCACCCCGAGAATCACGGCGATCACAGCGGCATACGCACAGACGGTCACCGGAACCAATCGTCGCGCCCCTGTCATCCCCCAGCCTTCCCGTGTGTGGAACTCGGCTTCTCCGCGGCACCGCAGCCGGGATGAGCATGTCATGCCCGCTCAACCAGAAAAGCCGGGAGTCAGCGAGACGACCACGGGAGTACCTTTAGGCTGGTCGGGCCGATCTGACAGGGCGTCACAGGTAACACGCGGTCTGGAGGTTGGTTCAACAATGGCAGCGCCGGATGCGGCCGTGAACGCGCAGGCTCTCCCGCTGGGCCCGGGTGACCCCAGCCAGCTTGGCTCCTACACCCTGCTTGGCAGGCTCGGCCAGGGCGGGATGGGCACCGTCTACCTCGGGCGTACCGGAAACGGCCGGCTGGTCGCCATCAAGGTGATCCGTACCGACGTGGCCGATGACGATGAGTTCCGGCTGCGTTTCCGGCTGGAGGCGGAAACGGCCCGCCGGGTGGCCCGGGTGTGCACCGCCGAGGTGCTCGACGCGGCGCCCGACGCCGAGCAGCCGTATCTTGTCACCGAGTTCATCGAAGGCCGGACGCTGGCGAAGTTCGTCTCCGAAAGCGGCCCACTGCTGGCGGCAAATCTTGAACAGCTCGCGGTCGGCGTTGCCGCGGCGCTGACCGCGATCCACAGCGCCGGCATCGTGCACCGAGATCTCAAACCGTCCAACGTGGTGCTCTCCCCCTTCGGTCCCCGGGTCATCGACTTCGGGATCGCCCGCGCGCTGGACTCCGCCAGCAACCTCACCGGGGACCTCCAGCAGCTCGGCACCCCCGCGTTCATGGCGCCCGAACAGATTCAGGGCGATCCGGTCACCCCAGCGGTGGATATCTTCGCCTGGGGCGGGCTCATCACGTTTGCGGCAACCGGCCGTTACCCGTTCGGCGAGGGCAGCGCGCAGGCGCTGCTCTTCCGCGCGGTGAACGAGGATCCGAACCTGGACGGGCTGGACAGCCCGCTGCGCGAGATCGTCGCGAACGCGATGCTCAAGGCTCCGTCGGCCCGGCCGACCGCGCAACAGCTGATGCTGCGCCTGCTCGGTGAGCCGCTGTCGACAGCACAGATCGACCCCGAGGCAACGGTCACCCAGGTGTTGCGCGACTGGCGGTTACCCGCGCCCGCCAACACGTTCGGCGGCACCACGACGCACCACATCCCGGGCACCCGCGACGCCCCGGGCACCCGCGACACGGCCACGCCGGCCACCGTACGAGGCGGCCGGGTGGTACCGCGGCCCCGCCGCCGGACAGCGCTCGTGGTCGCGGGCGGCGGTGTCGCCGTGGTGGCCGTGCTCGGCGCGGTGCTGGCGCTGGCGCCGCGTGGTTCGGGCACGGGGGGCAACGTGAAGGTGGCCGACATCCTGCCGAAGTCCGCCGTCGGGCTCGGCGATGACACGCTGGTCTACTCCAGCGAACAGAACGGCACGAAGGCCATCTACAGCCTGCAGGTCGGCGCGGACGGCCCGGTGGGGCCGCCACGGCCGCTGACCCGCGACGCGCGGCCGGACACGCTCCCGGTGATCGTCGGGCCGAAACGCAGGACCGTCCTCTACACGGTGGGTGACTCCTCCCCCAGCCTGAAAGCGATCGCCGCGGACGGCAGCGTCGGCCCGATCTCGCTTTTCGGCTCCGGCCCGGCAGCGGACATCCAGATCGCGCAGGACGCTCGGGCATCGGTCGATCCCACCGGGAGGTTCATCGTCATCAAGGCCGACATCGGCCCGAACGACGGCACCGCCGGCCTCTACGTCATCGCGATGGACGGGTCGAGCGTCCGGCAGCTGGGCGTGCCCGCCGGGGCCACCGACCCGTCCTGGTCCCCGGCGGACAACCGGATCGTCTACTTCGTCAGCGAGAACGGGAGCAACGGCGGCAAGCTGTTCAGCATCGACGCGTTCGACCCCGCCGCGACGCCCACCCAGCTCACTGACGGCAGGAACGGCCTTGATGCCGACCCGTGCTGGTCACCGGACGGCAAGAGGATCGCGTTCCGCCGCAGCGCCGGGACGAACCTCGCCGAGATGGACATCTACGTCATGGACGCCGCCGGGGGCACACCGACGCAGCTGACCGAGGCCCCCGGTCAGGAGCAGGACCCGTCGTTCGTGTCCGGCGACAACAAAAAGATCACCTACACCGCCCAGCGGCCCGGCGACACCAACCGCGAGATCTACGTGACGGACGCGAACCGCCTCGACGACGCCCACGCACAGCGACTGACCACGTTCACCGGCCTGGACGCCACCCCCCGCTGGCAGTCCGGCTGATCCGGGCTCCGGCTGGGCCGCCAGCGGGGGAACAAGGGGGAACAGGAGCCTCCAGCGGCTCAGCGTGCCGCCTGTTCGGGCTTGCGCTTCTTGACTGTCTTCGGGTCCATCCGGCGGATCAGGAAGGCGGTCACGATGACGCAGATCACGCCGATGCCCACGCCGGCACCGATATCGGTGAAGTAGGCCGACGAGGTGTGATCGAAGAACGGGTCGACGACCACCTTACTGTTGATCAATTTGCCATCGGGACGGAGGACACCGGCGAGGCTGATCCGGTTGAGGTCACCGACCGAGGACAACCCGGCAAAACCCCAACGGGCCGGCGCGATCACGCTGACCTCTTCGAGACCGGGCTTGCCGTGAACCGGCAGGATGCCACCGCTGAACACAAGCTGCGCCATGGTAAGAAGCACGAGCAGCGGCATGGTCTTGTCCGCGTTGTCGACCAGCGCGGAGATGACGAGCCCCAGCATGGCCGAGGACAGCGAGACCACGATCACCGCGATCAGGCACTCGGCGAGGGAGTTCCCGAGCGCGACCCCTTCGTCGGGCGCCCGGCCGACCAGCGCGATCAGGGTGAACGGGATGGCCTGCAACGTAGTGATCAATGTCAGGACAAGGATCTTCGAGCCGATGTAGGCGGTGCGGGACAGCCCGATCGCCCGCTCTCGGCGGTAGATCGCCCGTTCCTTGACGATCTCCCGGACCGAGTTCGCCATGCCCATGAAGCAGGCGCACAACACCATCACCAGCAGGATCGTGGCGGCGTCCGCGTTCGGCGAGCCGTCCCCGGGGAGGGTGAAACTACCGGGTATGGCACGCGGTATGAGCCCGAGCAGAAACGGGAACACGACGATGAGCCGCAGGTAGGACCGGTCGGACGCGACCACCGCCAGCGTCCGCCGGCTTAAGGTGATCAGCTGGGAGAACACCGACTGCTGGCGGATGCTCGGCAGTTCCTCCGGCGCGGGACGGGCCGAGGGCGCGGTGACCGACGCCGGCACGTAGTAGCGCGACTGGCGGAACCGAGCCGCCGACTCCGCTCCCGCCGTGGCCTCCAGCATCAGGAAGACATCCGGGTAGTCCTTCTTCGCGAAGAAGGACAGGGCGTCGCGCGGCGGGCCGAAGTAGGCGACGTACCCGCCGGGGGCGAGCACCAGAACGTAGTCACACAGGTCCAGCTGGGCCACGCTGTGGGTGACGACGACGACCGTCCGCCCGTCGTCGGCAAGCTTGCGCAGCGACTCCATGACGTTCTTGTCCATGCCCGGGTCGAGTCCGGAGGTCGGCTCGTCCAGGTAGAGCAGGGTGGGCTTGGTGAGCAGTTCCAGCGCGACGCTGGTGCGCTTGCGCTGCCCACCGGACAGCTTGGCCACCTGGGTGCCGGCGTGCTGGGTGAGCCCGAGTTCCGCGATGACCTCGTCCACCCGGGCGCCGCGTTCGGCCTTGGTCGTGTCCGGCGGGAAGCGCAGCTCAGCGCCGAACTCCAACGCCCGCCGCACCGTCAGGGTGGTATGGAGCAGGTCCTCCTGGGGGACGTACCCGATACGGCGGCGGAGCTCGTCGTACTCGGAGTACATGTCCCGGCCGGCGTAACGCACCGTGCCCTTGTCCGCCGGACGGAACCCGGTAAGGGCGTTGAGCAGCGTGGATTTGCCCGCACCGCTCGGCCCGACCACCGCCAGCAGCGCCCGGCCGGGCAGCCGGAAGGTCATGTCGTGCATGAGCTGTTTCTGGCCGGCCCACACGTTCAGGCCGTCAGCCTCGAAACTGACGTCCCCGGAGTCGATGTACTCGACGAGCTCGTCGTCGACGAGCTGGAAGACATGGTGACCGACAGCAATCACTGCGCCCTGCGGCAGCTTCTCCCGGACGATGCGCTTGCCGTTGACGAAAGTGCCGTTGGCGGAGTCGAGGTCCGCGATCTCCACCTCGCCGGGGCCGTCCCCGCTATGACCGACGTACAGCTCCGCGTGCCGGCGGGACGCCAACAGGTCGCCCACGACGATGTCGTTCCCGCGGGAGCGCCCGATGGACATCGTGCCGGGATGCAGCCGGTAGGCCGTCTGGCGTTCGTGCTCGCGCTCAAGGTCGTGTGCGCCGGAGTCATCCAGAGCCTGCGGGCGCTGCCTCGGCAGCTGCGGTCCGGGCTCGTAGTTGGTGCTCTCCCGCAGCATCGTCGGCATCTCGAAATGCGGATCATCGAACCGGGGGAGGACCTCGCGGCTGGCGGGCGCCTCCGGCCGGACGACGACCTCCGGCCCGGTCGGGGTGCCGAGCCGGAACCGGATCTCGCCGTTCACATCCACGCGCTGCACACGCTCGCCGTCGAGCCAGGTCCCGTTGGAACTGATGTCCCGCACGGCCCAGCCCGCCCCGACCGGCTCGATTAACAGATGACGGCGGGACACCCGGCTGTCGGGCATGACGAAGTCGGCCGTGCGAGCACGGCCGACAACGAACGGCTGGCCGGCAGGCACGGTGGCCACGTTGGCGCCGCTGACGACTCTCAGGGTCGTCTGCACGTGTTTCCCCCTTCAGGACGGGACACAGGCCGGATGCCCCGCCGAACTACTTCGACATGGATCGTCCGATCTTGCGGGTCGTCCGGATCGTAGCGCCGCCCACGGACCGTGATCTAGGCCGGGGTGGGCCAATCACGCGGACACGACGCAGAGGGGCAGACTGCGCGGTGTCGGTCATGGCCATATCAGGCATGTCCGGAGACGACCGGCTGTCAGTCGGACACTATCCGGCACGGATCGAGGATCTCGCATAACCCGCGCGGCGGTCCGGGAACTGTCGCCGATTCGACCAACATCGGTTCAGGAACCGGCAGGAAGGACGACATCAACGGCTGAGGCCAGCACCGCGATACCGTTCTTACCGGCGGTGGCGCTCTCGATCCGCAGGTTGAACGGCAGCCCGGCGATCGGCAACGGGATCGCCGGTAGCGCCAGCCCCCCAGGCAGAACCAGGATGAGGTTGTTGTCCTTGACGGTGAAACCCGTTTCGATCGCCTGCGGACCAATGATCGAACTCAGGAATGGCACGTTCACGGTCACTTTGACCTTGCCATCACCGGCGGGCGCCACCTGTACCTTGCCGATCGACAAATTCAGGCCCGCCAGATATGTGTTGAGATCGCTATAACTGATCTGTACAGCGGCGGTCACCTTGTCGACCGGAACTTCCCCCACCTGGTCACGGATCGCGTCACCGAACGGTACGTGAACCCCCTGGAGCCTGGCTTTCACCTCCGAGATACGCGGCCCAGGTGTGGAGATACCCGTCACCGTCACCCGCAGGTCGTCGTACTTGCCGAACAGGACCTGGGTAAGGAACGGAATGCCACCAATACTGACATCGGTAACCCTGGGTGGTGTGACGGTCGGATCCTTGCTGGTTTGGGTGATAGCCGCCTCCGCCTTCACCTTCATCTGGCTTTCGGCGATCGGCACCGCCGCCCGGTCGGCCACAACCAGCAGAGCGAGCAACACGATCACTGTGATGACCGGCCAGCGCCGCCGTCGGCGGCGGCGGCGCGGGGCGGCTGGCGAGGCCATCACGCCGATCGGCTCGACCGGCGGCGGGACGGGGGGCCGCCGCGCCGGGTCAGCCTCGGCCGGGTACTCGGTGGCATCGTCGGCCGGCTGGAGCGGCTGGGCGGAGCCGGCCGGGTAAGCGTCGGCCGGGTAGGCATCGGGCGGATAGGCATCGCCGGGTCGTGCCCCGACCCGGCGGGTGTCCTGAGCGGTCCGGTCCACCGGCTGGGCCGGACCGGGCCATGCCTGCGGGGGCTGGCCAGACGGACGGAACGAGTC
>NZ_CAKJTL010000062.1 GCF_917627385.1 Protofrankia sp. CiT1 | reverse complement strand
CTCCTACACCAACCCCCACGCCTACTCCATCGCAGACTCCCGCGCCTGGAAAGCCGGTCGTGTCTGTGGTGCTGGTCGGCAACGGTCCGAAGACAACCGCAACCGTAACCGCGGCTACCGTCGGCGGGCCTACCACCACGGTCACGCTAGCCGTGACACCACTGGCCGCGGGGGAGACCGTTACCTCTGCTAGGCCAACCACCTACGCTGTGAGCCTTGCCACCTGCGGCCCGCGCACCTACACGGCGACCGCTACCGGCCCCGGTGGCCAAAGCACCACCAGCACGACCTACGGCCAATGCCCACCCCCCGGCCGTCCTGAACCGACCTACGCCGAAAGCTACGTTCGTAATCCCGACGGCACCAGTACCGTTCGAGTGCGCTGGTTTCCGCCCGACTCAGTGCAGGGCGAAACCGTGGCAGACTATGTGGTGAGCTATTATGACGTTTTTGGCAACGTGGTTGGACGTCACGTCACGACACAGACCACGGACGCATTCGATGCGCTACCTGGCTGCCCCGCGGGTGCGGATGCATCTCACGTGCAATGGACGGTGGTCGCTCGTAACTCCAGTGGCGCTGGGCCGCCAAGCGACCCTGATGAGGATAACCGCTGCCGGGGACTGTAGGAACAACGGCCCGCGCGGTGGGACGCTGATTCAGGCCCGGCAGCTGATATGTGACTGATTGCCTGGGGCTGTGATCAACGGGGAGGGCCGGATGTCGGAAGACGTCGGCACGGGCACAGGGTCCGTCGGGACGCCGTGAGCCGGCACCTGCGGTCGTCGCCCGCCGTCCCGACGGCGGCAGGGCTTTCAGCCGGTGGACGACGGCGTCGGCTGCCTGGCGGAGCTCCCCGCGGAGGGCTGGGCGGGAGAAGGGTGCCCACCGCTGGTCGCCGGGCCTGGCGTCGTCGTGGCCTTCGGTGCCGACGCGCACGTACCCGGTGAGCATTCCTGAAGGACATACGGTGTGCCCTGCGGGGACTGCCCCGGTGGCCAGGCGATGTTCGTCGCCGACGACAAGATCGTCCCCGCCGGTGGCGGCGGTTTTATGGACGGAGGCGGGAGAGGCGGAATCTGGTGCACTGACGACTGGTTCGTCGTCCCCGCACCCGCGACGGTCCGCCGGCCGTCGCTGCCGGTGCCCACCGAACCGCTGTCGGGCACACCTGGCGCCGGATCCGCGGAACTCACCTCGGGCGGCGGTGTCCCCGTGGCCGCCGGAACCGTCGCATCACCGACCGGCGGTGCCGTCGTCACCGGCGCGGAAGCTATCGGTGTCCGCACGGGCCCGCGGGCGGTCTTCGGGTGCGGCGAACAGCCCGCGAGCAGAACCAGCGTGCCCACAGCCGCCAACCCGACGCCGACAGCAGATCGCGCTCCGGATACAGGAGAGCGCAACTTTTCCCCTGGCCTGGGACGAGTCATGTGAATCAGCATATTGAATGTAAAGTCCGGTGGTGCACACGATGCCACCGGGTGGCCGGTGGGCCGGGTAGGCCCCTGGCAGGCGGGATCCCCACAGGACGATCCCGCCCCGGTCGGTGGCGGGGCCTGAAACAACTGTGATCGTTACGTGGTTCTGGAGCTGACTGACATGTCCGGGGGCAGGGGCGGTTCCGCGGGTAGGCGCGGTTCTGAAGGCGGCGGCGGTTCTGAGAACGGGGGGCCTGAGGAGGCTCCGGACGACGATCCGTTCGCTGGGCTGGTCCTCGACGCTGACTTCATTGCCGGGGCGAGGACCTATGAGGCGCCCGCCCGGACCCGTGCGGCGCTCGCCCGTTTCGGGGCCAAGACCGATCTGGGGCGGTCGTGGTCACCGCATCCGCGGTCCGGGTTCCGCCGTGCGGCGTCGTCCCGGCGCCGGAGGTTCGTCGCGGCCCTAACCGGGCTCGTCCTCCTGCTTACGGCTGGCTATGCCGTCGTCCGGTCGGGGAGCTGGCCGTCGGCCCACTCCAGCGCCGCCCGGACGGGGCGAACGCCGACGCCGACGGCGAGCCCGAGCCCCGACGTGGTCGAGCTCAACAGACAATCATACGCCCGCGGGCGTTGCTACACATGGAAGCAGGATGCCGACCACGCCACCGCGGACGAAGTGCCCTGCTCGTCGCCACACCTGTTCGAGGCGGTCAAAGAGACGAACATCGCCCCCGACTATCCGTCCGGTAACGCATACCCGACCGAGACACAGTGGCACGATATGACAGATCGCTACTGTGGACCGATCACCCGCGGTTTCCTCGGTTACCCGCTCGACCCGTACGGCCGATTCACCAACGGGGGCATCCGCCCTGTCCGATACAGCTGGGACATGGGCGATCGGTACCTGGTGTGCGGGCTGATCGCCGCTGGTAACGATTCCGCCCCGAACCGGTTTGTCGCCTTCAGCGGTGTGGTCGAGGGTACGGACCAGGCATGGGTCTATCCGGCCGGAACATGCCTGCAACTGACGGCGACCGAGACCAAGGGCCAGGTTCCGTGCGCCGTGCCGCACCAGGCGGAAGTCACCGGAGCGACCACCCTGCCGGGCGCCGCGAACAGTGAGCCCCCGTCCGAGGCTGCCTTTGATGAGCTGGTCGGCTCACGCTGTGAGGCGGCGGCCCGACGGTATCTGGGACGGCCGTTCCAGGAGACCTCGACCATGCGGATCGGCTGGCTGTACCTTGCCGCCGAAAGCTGGCGTGCTGGCACCCGCACCGTGACCTGCACTGTCAGCTTCTTCGACGCGTCGGGCCAGCCCGCCGCGATCACCGGCGCACTGTCGCATGCCGGCGGGGCCGTCACGGCCTCGCTGCGGTCGCCGTCACCCCGGCCCGAATCCACACGACAGGGTCCCGAGGCCCCGGTATGAGCACGAGGCCGGCACGTACGGCCGTCGCCCTCTGCCGCGGGTTCGGCGACACTCACGATCAGCTATACGACGTGGGAGTAGCCTGATCTGGACCCGTACTGCTGGCATGTGACTGATTTCCTAGAGCCGCGACCAACGGGGAGGGTCGGATGTGGGATGCGTCGATACGGTCACAGAGCCCGCCGGGACGCCGTGAGCAGGCCCCTCCGGTCGTCGCACGCCGCTCCTACGAGAGAGTGTCGCGTTTCCGGCCTCCTCACGATGATAGGACCGGAGCCTGGCATCGTGGGTGCGATACTGCGCGTATGAGGCGACAGCTGATGGCAGGCCGGCTCGCCGAGCGACAGCCGCCATGCGCACCGCCTGCGCCGGAACCGATGTTCCGCTCCTTTGCGCAGCTTCAGCGGATGGCGGGTAATCAGGCTGTTTCGGCACTGGTCATTCAGCGCCAGCAGGCGCGGCGACGCCGTTTGCAGGTGCCACCCACAGCCCTGGTGTCGATCGTCGTTCGTGATCGCGGCATCGATGCGGGCGGTGCCACCTACGCTGACGATCTCGAAGCAGCCAAACGAATCCTCATGGGAATGCGCAACGCCGCTGAGTGGACGCTGGTGCTGGCGATCCACGGTTCCCAGGATCGACTCGGAGCACAGGCACCACCTGACTGGCAGCGTAACGCCCGCTTCTATGACGCGGCGGCCGTCAACGCGCTGTTCGGGGGCGATCCGGCGTTCGTGCGATGGCGCGATCAGCATGGACCGGCTCGTCTGGTGATGCTGTCATGTCAGGTGAGCGCCCGTTTCGAACGTACGTTGATTGCGAACCTGACCCGTCCGGCCGGCACTGGCCAGACCAGGCAGTCCCCGCAGGGGCTTGGTGAAGGTTGCCGTCCGATGATCACCATCGAGCAGCTAGTATACGACAATCCCCGACTCGGCTTCGGCAACGCAACGATCGTCACCCGTGCTCAGTGGAACCGGATTCCGGCAGACGACCGGGTCGGTCTGGAGCAGCAGTTGCAGGACTTCAACAACGAGTTCGGCTACTTCGGTGGGCCGCCGGTACCCGCCTCGGAGGTGCTACATTACTACTTCGATCTTCCGCCACGGGGAGGTTGGGCCAAGGTCGAAGTGGGTGTCGGTCCGCACGGCTCGGAAACGCCCACCGGCATACCGTTTTGGAACCGGTCGTCGGGTCCGCGCAGAGCAGAGTTCAATCGCCTGTGCGACCGTGGCATTGGTCATCTGCCTAGCCGATGACCTCGTTGCGGGTGCGAGCATCCCGTTCGATCAGGTGAGATGAACGATTGCGGTTACCGGATCTCGACGTGAGGAGGGGATCGGTGATGGTGGCTGAGTGGGAACATCGCACGCCTGCGTTTCGGCCGATAGCGCGTGTTCCGCGCACCCGACCGGGGCGCGCGGAATCGGGCGCCGGCTACCGGGCTTCCCATTCCGCCGGGCTTCTCGGTCTTCAATCAGCAGCCGGCAACACTGCCGTGTCCCACCTGCTGAACCCCTCCACACCGGGCCGGGTAACGGCAGGTCCCGCCGTCCAGCGGTGCGGATGCGCTATGTCGGCCGGGTGCTCGTGCGACGAGGGCACCGGCGTCGCGCGGGTCGATCGGTCCGTCGTGCTCCAGCGCCAGGCACTTGCCCCTCTGCTCGGTGCGCCGTGCACGCCCTATTCGTCCGTGAGGGAGGCTACAGCCGCTCATACTGCCGTCGCCGCCAGCTATCTGTCGTACGCCATGTCGATGTTCGGGCCGGAGACGGCCGGCATCTGGATGGATTACCTATCCCGTGCACTTCCGCTGCCGCGTCCGGCTCGCAGGTTTGCCACGCCCGGTGGCGAGATAGTTGAAGGCTTCCGGTCTCACCCGAAGTCTGTGAATGCCGAGGCCGGGCTGCTCGACGTGGCTGCGGCGGCACTGCGGTCCTCGCCCCGGCGGTTGCCGCCCAACACACCGGTGACAATTCCGCTGTCCGACCTGGTGGCGCCGGGGACTGTCTGGACGCTGCTCAACCGGGGCGGCTCGCTCGAGATGAGTTTCGATGCCCCGGCCACGACGATCGCGGGCAACATCGCCGGGGGCGTCGGCTCCGGCGTCGATCCGGACACCCGTAACGCCTGGGGCGAGGTCGTTGTCACCAACCAGGTAGATCCGACCGGCGCCACTCTGAACGTTGTGATCAGTCCACGTCTGATCTTTGCGGTACATGACACGGTCGACTTCTGCCCGGGAGCTCTCGGCGGCGCCGCCGCACAGATCGAAACGATTCCGATGTCCAGGTTGGAGGCCACCGGAGCCATATTCGGCGCACCCTTTGCCGGGGATGTCCCCTTCGATGTCATCTATGACGGCCCTGGCCGGTCCCAAAGCTACGGAACATCGATACCGACGACCCCCGCACCTCCCGCACCGACTCCCACCGAGATCCCGCGACGTCCGAAAAGAACGGGCCCGGCCTATACAATCGGAACGTTCCTGCGGATACGTTCCGGCCCTGGTACCAATCATCCGATAGTCGGCCGGTTGCCTCAGCGGGGAACACGCATCACCGTTGTTGATCAGGAGTCGGGTACCGAAGTACGCGGCAATTCCGCGTGGGACCGGATCGACCGCGGCTGGGTATCGGACTTCTACGTCGAGTTCGACTGAGCTGTCGTCCGCACGACGGGGACCACCAAGCGATCTACCGCAAGAGCCAGAAATCGCCGGATCGGCGGCGATCATTGATGTGCCTGTGTCGCGATCGGCGATCAGTTGTCACGGCCTGTTGTGGTACGCAAACCTCTGTAGGTGCGGCGGCGTGGCGGGTGGGCTGCGAGCCAATTTTCGCTGAGCCGGCCTGGCCGATTGGTTGAGCTATGAGGCGGGAAGGTGCGTCGTAACCCAGGCGCGGAGTCGTTGCATGATCATAGGATGGGCTTCGAGTGTCTCGATGCGGTCGCAGAGAATATCCGGATCGACGAGTCGCTCGCGAACCAGGGCATCGGCGAATGCGAAGTCCTTCGCGCGTCCGGCCACCAGCTTGGACACCACACAGTCGTGTGGGTCCAGGCAGTGTCCTCGTCCGGGTGCCGTATTCGGTGTCTCCACGACAATTACGCGTTCACGCCATCCTTCGGGTAGGACGGCCGTCGAGACGCTGACACCCTGGGCGTAGTAGCCGAATGTTTCATGAAAGGGTGAAAGTTCCCCGATCGCGCCGTCGACCAGATCCGCCTTCGCCTCGTCGACATCGTCGAAGAAGGCGATGTCGACCTCGATCGATGCTGTCGCTTCTTCTGGCAGTCGGTCTTCGGGAATAGCCCCGAGAAGCGACTGACTGCCGATAACGAGAATTTCTGGATCAGCGGCGATGCGTGACGCAGCCCGGAGCACGTGCTCGAGGTGTTCGCGTCTCACGCGGCGTGCTCGCGGTGCCAGCAGGAACGGAAGGCGGTCAGGGCCGCCTGTCGCTCCTGCTCGGACAGCACACCCGCGAACGGTGAGTTCTGCCGAAGCTCAACAGCCCGTGGTGACCGCGACACCAGCACGTCGAAGACGGCCTCGGCCCCTGCGTCCAGCGCTGTCTGCCACTGGCTGAGCCAGCGTGCCGCCATGCCGGTCGGATGCACCCGCTGTAGTTTCTCCAGGTTCGCTCGTGCCTTGTTCAAGGTCCCGTCGGGGTCGAGCGCCAAGCGGCCCGCCACCGCGCGGTGCAACCACAACCCACGCGCCTGGTCACGGGTCAGCGTGCCGCCGCCAAAGGCCTCGACGTTCGCACGGCGAAGCCGCCGATGGCTGCCCACCGTCTCGAATGGCAGCATCCCACGTCGACATAGATCAACCACGTGTTGACGGGACGTACCCAGTAGCATCGCGGCCTGCCCAGTGGTCAGCCACGCCTGTCCGGCCATCACCATGCTCACGCGCGCCATGATCTCTTATATCCCCAAAAAACACAAACCGATCTTTGTTCCCACCGTACTGCCCGCTGGTGGCCACGTCTTCGCAGGTGAGGTTCGGCGTAGTTCGGCGCAGGTGGTGACGGCGCGGTAGCTGGCGTCTTGGGCTCGGCTCACGCCGGGTGGGGTGCGACCGGCCGGGTGGGTCAGGCGCGCAGAAGGGTGACCGCATGGCCGGATGGGGTGGTGGCCTGGTGGAAGGTCGTGCGGTCGGTGATGGCCGTGGCGTCGGGTCGGCGGTCGAACACCACGAGGACGCCGGTGTCGAGGCCCAGTCGGTTCAGGTAGCCGTCGAGCTGCGTGAGGCCCCTGGTGAGTGGGTCGGGCTCGCCCTTACGCCATACCTTGAGTTCGATCGCTTCCCGCTGCCAGCGGCGCTTACCGTCTGAGGACCGGTAGGGCCAGCGGACGAGTAGGTCGATGCGTCCCCGTCCGATCCCATACTCCCGCTCAACGTGCCCGCCGCCGTTGACGACGCGCTGCAGGTAACCCATGAGCACCAGTTGTGGGGCGACCTCGTGGTAGACCATCCCTGCGGTGAGTACCTCGCCGTGTTCGCGCCAGAACTCGGCGAACTCGCGCAGCAGCATGCCGATGTCGAACCGCCCGTCCGGGAGCACGAAGCTGCGTGGGTCGGCGACGACGTTCGCCTCCACGTTGGCCCCGAGTACCCGGGCGATGACCTCGTGGTAGATCGGGTTGGCGATGCGCAGGGGGTGGGTCGACGCGACCAGGCCGAGGTCGCGTACGTACTGTAGGTCGTCGTCGTACGGGTCGAGCTGCGCGAGTGTGCCGGCCATTATCGGCTCGACGACCCGGCGTACCCGTGGCTCGACGAGCCGGGCGGCCAGCGAGTCGAGGTGGGTGGCGCGTTCGAGGATGAGCCGCTCCTTGGCCGTTTCCACGTGATCCAGAGTGATTCGTTCCGTGGCGGGAATCGCGAGTTCCTCGACGATCTCCCGGGCGAGCGCGTTGACCAACCACGGCTGCCCGGCGGTCAGCTCGATCGCCCGGTCCACCGCCTCCGGTGCGAACTGCTGACCAGTCTCGGTGGTGTGCTGCCCATAGAGCTCGCGCACCTCCTCGGGCGAGAAGTCCCCGACCCGCAGGGACTTGACCTTGATATTGAAGGGACTTGCTGTACCCAGCCGGTTTGGGTCGCCACCGGAGGCGACTTTGTAGTCCCGTACATCCCGCAGCCCGCACAGCGCCACCGACGCCGGGAACCCGTCCGGGCGCTCGTTGTAACCGGCCCGGAGCTGGCGCAAAACGCTGATCAGGCTCTGGCCGCGCAGGGCGTCGATCTCGTCGAAGAACAACACCAGCGGCCGTGGGCAGCTACGTGCCCACGCCGCGAGCGCTGTCGTCAGCAGGTCGGCATCTGGTGCATCCGGCCATTGCGGCGGCCGAAGCTCGGGCGTCAAAGCAGCCTCGGCTCGCCGGCTTACCTCGTGAAGGAGGCCACGCTGCGCGGCGCCGTAGTCGTCGCCGGCGGCCTCGCCGAGCTCACAGGAGAAGTGCAGCGCCGCGTAGTCGCCCATGGCGGTCAGCTCCTCCGCCAGCGCCCGCAATGCGGTCGTCTTCCCGGTCTGGCGGGGCGCGTGGACCACGAAATAACCCAGTTGCTCCACCAGGCCGGGTGCCTCCGGCAGCCGCAGCGATGCCGGGATCATGTAGTGGAACGCGGGCAGGCACGGCCCCGCTGTGTTGAACCAACGTCCCATGGATCAGTACCTTCCGGCGGCACGCGGCAACGGTTGTCACCTGACAGCCTACGGGGCGTGGTGTTTCCGTCCGGATGTCGGAATGACTGGCAGACCGCCAGACGCGTTGCCATGATCAGCGTGAGTTTGTCGGTCGGTACGCTTTTCAGCCCACGGGGCGTACGCAGCAACAAACTCGCGCCGATCTTGCAATGGCGCGGATCCTGGTGGGGCAGGCGTCCGGTGCAGGCGTTCAGCGTGCGCGCAGCAGCACGTTCCACAGAGTCAGGCCTGGGCCGAAGGCCATCGCCACCACGGGGTCGCCGGGGCGTAGCTGCCCCTTGCGCCGGATCAGCTGGAGAACCAGCGGAACTGTCGCCGACGAGCAGTTGCCGCGGATGTCAAGGATCTCGTGGGTTGCGGCGGTCTGGTCGGCGCGTAACCCGAGTTTCTCCGCGACCACACTCACGATGCGTGGCCCACCGGGGTGTATCGCCCATCCCGCGATGTCATCGACGCCGAGTCCGTGCCGGCCGAGCAGTTCCGCGGTCGTCTTCTCGACGTGCAGCGCCAGCCTGTCGGGCACCTTTGCCGACAGGCTCATCCGGAAGCCGTGGTCGGTGACCGTCCAGGTCATCAGCGACGCCGACGAGGGGTCGGTGACAGCCTCGGTGTCGATGACCTCCAGCCCACCGGAGACATCCGGTTCCAGCACCAGGGCGCAGGCGGCGTCCCCGAACAGCGCGTGCGCGACGATCTGCTCGACATCGTTCTCCGCCCCGGGCGCGAACGGCTGTACGTGCAGCGACGGCAGCTCGATGCACAGGACCACCGCGGGCCGTCCCCGCGTACGCACGTAGTCGGTGGCGGTCGACAGCGCGGGCAGCGCCGCGTAACAGCCCATGTGGCCGATGAGGAGCCGCTGGGTGCTGGCTGGCATTCCGAGCTCGGTGGCCAACGTGATGTCGAGCCCTGGGGTCGCGTAGCCGGTGCAGGAGACCACGACGAACAGGCCGACGTCAGCGGGATGCAGGCCGGCGTCGGTGAGCGCGCCGACGACCGCCTCCCGGCCCAGCGGATGTGCCGCGGTGACGTACCGGCGCATCCGGGCACCGGTGGTCCACGCGCTGACATCCTCCGTCCGGGGATCGACCGCGCCATGGCGGGTGCTCACGCCGCAGCCGAGGAAAATCCTTCGCGCGGTCCGGTTTCCGTTGTAACGACGAGTGAACACATCGTCCCACAACGCTTGTTGGTCCATTGCCGGCGGGAACGCCATGCCCTGCCCGGTGAGTACCGCCGTGTGCATCCGGTTGGTGCCCGTGGCTTCCGGCGCGGCCTGCTGCCGCTGCCGTGGTGGCCGGGCCGTTCGCGGCAGGGACGCCGGCGGTTTCGGCCCGACGATGGCACTCGCGTTTGTTTGTGCTTGGCTGGACATCCGGCGTTACCCCTCCATACACCGAGAACAAAGTAGAGGTCGTCCGTCGACGGCGTGCGGAACCCGGACGCCTGGGCTGGCGAAAGTGGCTTCGGACTGGTGTGACGGACCAGTCCGGACACCGCCTTTGCCAGCCGATGTCGATCAACGCTCTCTGCGTGTCCGCCTTATAATGCGCATGGTGAGCCGGCGACGTTGACTCGATGACGATTTCGTCATGTCTGTTATAAGTCACCGTATGCCGCCGACATTATGCGTACCGGGGCTTGACATGCGAACCATGCTGGGTTCGGGCTGGTCGCTGGTTTCCGGATCGACGTGTTCGGATGTGCTCCGATGTGTCCAGGCGCGTTCAGACCAGGTTGGGCCCGGCTGCCACCAGCAACGCCACATCGATGAGCGCGACCGCGAGGACGACCCGAAAAGCTCCGCGGCCGATCGGCCGCGAATCATTCTGGTCGGATTCTCCCGATTTCCCGAATTCGCCGGCTGTTCCCGGAAGATCTGGCTGGTCCCGTTCGGTGGATACGCCCGCGGTCACCGGCCCGGGACGCCGTACCGGCACGCTCACCAGGACCGCGGTGACGGCGGCCCCGGTCACGGCGAGCCCCGCGATCGCCGCCGGACCGACCGATGACCCCGGGCCGAAAGCGATTACCACGGACGCGGCGGCGAGCAGCGCCACGGCCAGCCACAACGACCAGCGCGCCCCGACCCGGTGCGGCACGCCGCGCACACCGGCGCGCAGGTCCTCGGCGAGGTCGGGCAGAACGTTGGCAAAGTGCCCCCCGCAGCCCAGCAGGGCACCGGCGAGCAGCAGCCACCAGGCGGGCCGCGGATGGCCCGGCAGCCCGAGGACGATGAAGGCGGGCAGGAGCGCATAGGCGACGGCGAACGGGATCAGCGACGCCGCCGTGCCCTTCACCCCCATGTTGTACAGCCAGGCCAGGGCGACCGCGATCAGGTGCGCGGTGGCCGCCCGCCACCCGGACAGCAGGGACAGCGGTACGCACGCCAGCAGACTGACCAGCGCGGCAACGCCCACCGTCCGGGCTGGCAGGGCGCCGAGCGCCACCGGCTTGTCCTCCCGTCCGCTGGACGAGTCTTGGGCACGGTCGAAGTAGTCGTTACTCCATCCGATCGACAGCTGGCCGGTGCCCACGGCGAGGGCCACCGCGACGACACCTGCCACCGACCGCCCGGAGGAGGCCGCGAGGGCGGCGGCGATCAGCGTGACCGCGGCGGAGGGCTCTGGATGGCATGTGCGCGCGAGGCCGCGGACGGTTGGGTAGCCCATGGATCACGAAGTCTTTCTTCCGCTGGTCAGCTTGCCCCGGCGCGTGCCCGCCTTGGGATCGAGACGCCGTAGTAACAGCGCGCAGGCGGCCACGGCCAGACAGCCGACAGCGAAGCCCGCCACGATGTCCGTGAGGTAGATGTGCGCGGCATGCACCCACAGCGGATCGACCGGGCCGCGGGAGAAGGGCACGTTGCCGAGTTTCACCACATCATTGAGGTCCGCCGAGGACGCGATCGCCGCGTAGCCCCAGCGGGCCGGCATGAGATAGCCGATCTGTTGCAGGCCCAGTTTGCCTTCCAGCGGGACGAGCCCGCCGCTGAAGACGACCTGTGACATGGTGGTCATCACCAGCAGCGGCATGGTCTTGTCCGCGTTGTCGACCCAGGCGGAAATCGCCAGGCCGAGCATTGCGGACGATATCGAGATCATGGCCACCGCCAGGATGACCTCCAGCATGGGGGAACTGAGCACGACCGCCTGGCGCGGCGTGCGGTTGGTCATTCCTATGATGGCGAAAACAATGCTCTGCAGGGCGGTTATGATGACGAGAACAACGATCTTCGACCCGAGGTATGCGGTGATCGACAGGCCGATGGCACGTTCCCGCCGGTAGATTGCCTTCTCCTTGACGATCTCCCGGATTGAGTTTGCCATTCCCATGAAACAGGCGCAGAGCACGACCACGATGAGCAGCATCTGCGCATCGACGTTCGGTATGCCGTTGGGTAACGGGTCCAGGCGGTGTGGTGCCGGTCCGACCCGGGGCAGTATGCCCAGCAGGAACGGAAATGCCGCGATCAGCCAGAGATAGGACCGGTCCGAGGCGATGACGCTCAGCTGGCGGCGGCTCAGCGTCGCTATCTGCGAGAAGACGGACTGCTGCCGCGCGCTCGGCAGCGCCGCTGGTGTCGGGCGCGCGGGCGGTGCAGTGACCGACGCCGGGACGAAGTACTCGGAGTGCCGGAACCGGTCCGCCAGCTCGGTTGGTACCGCGCTTTCCAACATCTGGAAGACGTCCGGCCAGGAGTCCTTCTCGAGGAACGTGAGCGCGTTTCCCGGCGGGCCGAAGTAAGCGGTACGCCCGCCCTTGGCGAGGACAAGAATGTAGTCGCAGATATCGAGCTGTGCGACACTGTGGGTCACCACCACGATGGTTCGGCCATCGTCGGCCAGCGTCCGCAGGGCGCCCATCACGTTTTGGTCCATGCCGGGATCGAGGCCGGAGGTGGGCTCGTCCAGAAACAGCAGTGTTGGTCTGGTCAGTAGTTCCAGCGCCACACTGGTGCGTTTGCGCTGCCCGCCGGACAGGTTCTGCACGCGGACATCCGCGCGCTCCTGGAGGCCCAGCTCGTGGAGAACCTCGTCGACCCGTTCCCGGCGCTCCTCCTTTGTGGTGTCCGGGGGGAAGCGCAGCCGCGCGCCGTATTCCAGCGCCTTGCGGACCGTCAGCGTGGTGTGGAGAAGGTCGTCCTGCGGCACATGCCCGATTCGTCGGCGCAGTTCGCCGTATTCAGCGTACATGTCCCGGCCGGCATAGCGGACGGCGCCTTTGTCGGCCGGCCGGAAACCGGTCAGCGCGTTCAGCAGGGTGGACTTGCCCGAGCCACTGGGGCCGATGACGGCCAGCAGCGCCCGGCCGGGCAGCCGGAAGCTCACGTCATGCATGATCTGCATGTCCTTGACGAAGACATTGAGGCCGTCGGCCTCGAAGGTGACGTCCCCGGAGTCGAGGTATTCGACCAGGGTCTCGCCTTCGAGCTGGAAAAGATGATGCCCGACGGCGATGATGTCGCGCTGGGCGACCGCCTCGCGGCTGATCTTCCGTCCGTTGAGGAACGTTCCGTTCGCGGAGTCGAGATCGACGACATGTACCCCGCTCTGGCCGACGAAAATCTCGGCGTGGCGCCGGGAGGCCAGCAGGTCCGCCACGACGATGTCGTTGTCGTTGGACCGTCCTATCGACATCGTCCCCCGGCGCAGCGGATAGGTGTTCCGCCGGCCGTGTTCGCGTTCCAGCCGCGCCGCGCCGTCGGGTCCCGTGGCGGTCGTCTGCCGGTCGCGTTCGTACTCGGGGCTGCTGCGCCAGACTGTCGACATCTCCGAGCGCGGATCGAACTTCGGTGGTTCCGTGATGCTCGGTATGTCCGGTGGGAGTGGTATGTCCGGCAGGACGGGCAGAACCGCGAGCTCGGGGCCGTCGGGCGCGCCGAGCCGGAGCCGTATCTCTCCCTGCACGGCAACCTGCTTGACCCGTTGTCCATCCACCCAGGTCCCGTAGGAGCTGACGTCCTGTGCGGTCCACTCGGTATCGGTGCGTGTGATCACCACGTGCCGGCGCGAGACCTGGCGATCTATCAACACCAGGTCGGAGCCCTTTCCCCGGCCCACCACAAAAGGCCGGTCGCCTGTTATGATCACTTCCCCGGTGCTGCTGACGATTTTCAGCGGCGTCGACACGCCGTTCCCCTTTCGACCGTGCGTCGCAACCCAGCGCGGGCGTGTCCGCACCGTCCTGGCCAGCTGTTCACCGCATGAAATGATTTTATATTGATCCGGCTGGTATGTTCCAACCTATATAGCTGGTATATACCGCTCGACGAGATTCGAGCGGTATCCAGCATGGCACAGCGGAGCGCGCCGCCCGGTCGGTACGGTGAAGTCCATGGTTGGCCGGGTGTGCGGCCGTCGCCAGGGTCCGCGAGTTCTCTCGCGGTGGGCGCGGTGAGCTCGCGGGCCGGTCCATGTGTCATCCGTTGTCATCCGTTGCCGGCGAGCAGGCCTTCACAGGTGCGGCGAAGGGTCGCGGCGGCGCGGCGCAGCGGGCGGGGGGCGAGCCGGTTCTCGCTCAGTCTGCGGTAGTGGTCGAGCGCGGCACGCAGCGCGGCATGGACATCGGCGGCGGGGGTGTCAGGCGGCAGGCCGAGCCGGGCGGTGACGTCCCCGCCGGCTGCGCCCAGCAGCAGCTCCATCGCCTCCCGTTGGTCGTCGTCCACATCCGCGTCCGCCTCGCCGAGGCGCAGCTCGCCGAGCAGCCTGAGCTCGGCCAGGGCATGGGCACCAGCCTCGATCCGTTCCCGGCGGGTCCGCAACGCCTCGGCGGAGCGGATGGGATAGGCGTCGAGGACGGCGTCCAGGCGGCGCAGCGCGGTCTGGGCCTTGAGGACGTCGGCCCGGTCGGTGAACTGACGTTCCAGCAGCGCCCGTAGCTCGGGCAGGCCGCTGCGCTGCTGGAGCTCCGCGACCAGCCCGGACGCGTCGGTGACCTGCCCGGTTTCGATCAGGGCGACGGCGATCCTGAGCCCGGCCAGCCCGAGCCCGGCCAGCAGCGCGGACCGGTCGCCGACGGCCGCCGCGATCCGTGGGTGCGCCGCGCGGAAGCGGTCGACCGACAGCAGCAGGGGGACACCGTCCACCGCCGGCTGGCCGGCGACGGACACCAGGGCTGCGAACTCGCGTTCGCCAAGCCAGCTGCCGCACTGGGCGAGCAGGCCCGCGACCGGGACGACCGTCTGTACCAGCGCTCGGAGCCGGGGGTCGCGACCCATACCCGCCGTCACCCGGCGGGCCAGATCAATCGATTCAGCCTGGCCCGGCGCTATCTCATCCGCGCGGGACAGGACACCCACGGCGTGCGCCGGGGCGGTGCCGCGCAGCCCGGTCTGGCGGAACGCCTCGAGGAAGCTCACGTCCGTGGTGTGCAGGTGCCGCATCAGGTAGATCACGGCGTCCGCTCCGCCGCCGTCATCGCCGTCCTGGTCCTCGTCCTGGGCTTCTTCCTCCGTGCCGGTTCCTGGTACGAGAAATGCGTGGCTTCGGCGTGACACCTCCGTCGACAGCGACGCGATACCCGGTGTGTCGATGAGCGTGAGCCGGCGTAGCTGTTCGCTCGGCAGCTCCACCCGCAGCCGTTCGACCTCCTCGGCGGCGTAGGCGCCTAGGTCGACAGGGGCGCCGCCCGGCGCTCGGCACAGTGGGATCTCCACCGGCCCGCCACCGCCACCGCCACCACCGGGATGGATGCTGCCCAAGATGCCCGCACCGCCGTCAGGCCGCGGATCAGCCCAGGCGGCGTGGCGTGGCCCGTAGCTGTACCAGGTCACCACCCGGGTGCACTCACCGGCGTCGGTGGCCGCGATCTGTTCGCCCACCAGCGCGTTGAGCAGGGTGGACTTCCCGGCCTTGACCCGACCGGCGATCGCGACACGCAGCGGGCCGTCCACAGAGCGCAGCTCCTGGCGCAGGATGCCCTCGGCCGGGCTGCCCCGATACGCGTCGACGGCATCGGTCAGCAGCGCCCGGATGTCCGAGCGCAGGCTCACCGGTATCGCTCCGCAAGCGTTCGGATGCGGCTGATCTCCGCATCGAGCGCGGCGATCCGGGCCCGGCGTTCGGCGTCAGTCGCCTTGATCGAACGGGCCACCGAGGTGAGGTTGCGCCGGGCCGAGGTCGCCAGCTCGGCGGCCCGGTCCGTGAAGATGTTCACCAGCGCCTGGTCGATGTCCTGTTGCCTGCGCTTCGAGTGTTCGTACTCCAGCGACCAGGATTTCTGGAGGTAGTTCTCCCCCGCGCGGCGCGCCTGCGCCCGCTGGGCCGACAACTGGCTTTCCCGGGACGCGCGGAGCGTGCGGTGCGCGACCACGAGCATGACAGCCCCACCGGCCGGTGCCAGCAACGGGGCCAGCGAGAGCCCCGCGAGCGCCCCGAACGCACTGACGAGGTGGATGGGCATCATGCTGATCGCACCGCTGCGCAGAGCATTGCTCCACAGCGCTCCACGCCCGTAGGTACGGAACTGAGGGTCCAGGCCATCGGGTGCCGGTTGTCCGCAGGCTGGGGGGAGCATGGCGGAGATGTCGGGTACGACACCGCTGGCTGTCTCATCGACCTGGAAGACAGCGGCAACACGCCTGGCCAGCGCCGCCCCTTCAGCCTCCAGCATGTCACGGTGCGCCATGAGCGCACGGTTGTTCTGTTCGCACAGCCCGGCGTAGAGCTCATCCCAGGTCCGCGCGGGATCGTCATTGATCTCGACGGATTTTCTGAACTCGTCCTCAACGGCTCGCAGACGTTGGCTGAGATCGTCCGCGACACGCCGTTGCATGCGGGTGCTTCCTTCGCGCAACGTCCGCTGCCACCGTGCCGTCGCGCTGGTCATCGTCTGGGCATGAGCCTCGGCCGCCCTCAGCTGGCTCAGCAGCGCCCGGGTCGTCGCCGGGTCGTCGAGCGCCGCCCGTTCGGCCAGCGGTTCAGCCATGATCTGGGCCAGGCTGTCTCGCGCCCCTTCGTCCGCGTCACGCCGTGCCCGCTCCCGGCAGTGTTCGACCAGCTCCGAGCGGATGTGGACGGCGAAGGCCGGATAACCCGATTCGGTATCGATCTCGGGCAACGCGGCGCGCAGGCCGTGGTGGCGCAGCGGCGCGGAGAGCGGGAATACCGGCGCGTCGATCCCGGCCCGGCGCAGATGGCCGCGGTCGAGGTCGAGGATGTTTCGCCACTGCGGGTAGAAGTCAATTTTGGTGAGAGCGCAGACGACAACCGGGCAGATCTGTGCCGCCCTGCGCAGGAATTCCAGTTCAGGCGCGGAATACTCCTGGCTGGCGTCCGAGACGAACACGAGCGCGTCGGCGTCGGCGACGGTTTGCAGGGTCACGGCCGCGCGCGCGTCGGCGAGGCCGCCGTTCACTCCTGGGGTGTCGATGAGCGTCAGCCCGGCGGCCAGGATGTCACACGGGACGCCGATCTCCACGCCGCGGATGGCCGTCCGGTCGACGATGTCCTCCGGGGTGCCGAGCATCAGGCGGTGGGCCTCGGCGAGGCTGATCCGCGTTCGGGCCGGTGAGGCGGCACCATCCGGCTCGGTGATCGCGGTTGCTGTGGAGCTGGTCGCATGCCGAATCAGCGTAGGCACGACGGTCGTCTCGACGGGGTCAGCCGCGCAGGCCCGCATGTCCAGCAGCGCGTTGACCAGCTCGCTCTTTCCCTTTTTGAACTCACCGACGACCACGACCCGACAGGACGCCGCGGCCAGCCGCTCGCGTTCGTGGGCCAGCCGTGCCTGTAGGTCGGCGCGGCCGTGCCGACCGGCTTCGAGAATGACCGCATCCAGCAACGAGAGGACAGCCGGGCTGGCTGATGCGGCCGGGGGGCCGGCTGCGGCGGTGCTCACGGACACCTCAACGGACACCTCATGGGATGTACGGACGCTGACGACCTTATAATTTTCATCCGCATGGTGGATGTAGATCTTCCTGTAAGAGCGCCCGACAATAGGGTATGGATCAAGGAGTGGGGTTGGGGTGCGTGCATCGCGAGGCGGCGGAGGGAGCCACCGGAGGTGTTGGGTGGCGACTGACGACAACGCGGCGAGGTGCGTGCCCTGGCCCCGCGACGCCGCGTCCCCTATTGCCGGGCGCTCTAAGCCCATGCCTTCCGCTGACTTCTGCCCTGACGGGCAGCCGCCCGATCCCCAGGACCCAGTCTGACCTGCACCTTGAGTCAGTTTTGAGTACGCCTTGAGTAGCCTTTGCGTGCGCCTGCGCGCCCATGAGCGCCCGTTGAGAGCGATGTGGGACACCTTGGGCCTGCCCACCACGACGAACAGCAGCCCGGCCAAAGGGCGCGTGACCATGGTTCCTGTCACGCGCTCGGCGGCTCCCAGGAGACCTCGGGGGATGTCCATGAGCCGACCGATACGCGTCCTGCTCCACGCCAACGATCCGATCACCCGGGCGGGTCTTGCCACGCAGCTCGCGGGCTACCCGGACGTCGATCTCGTCGATTCGGACGCGGACGTGTCCCACGGCGGCACCGGGACGATCGATGTCGCGCTGGCCAGCGTTGACGCCGTGGACAAACAGACTATCGATCTGATCCGCGGCCTGCACTGGGCGGGACGGCCGGTGGTGCTCATCGTGACCGATCTGGGTTCCTCGGATGTCACGGCAGCGGTGGAGGCGGGTGCGACGGGGCTGATCCGGCGAGCTTCCGCCACTCCGGGCCAGCTGCTGTCCGCAATTCGTGGAGCGGTGAACGGTGAGGGCTTCCTGCCGCCCGACTTGCTCGGCGGGTTGCTCAACCAGGTGCGCCAGGTCCAGACTCAGGTGCTCGCGCCACGCGGTCTCACCCTGTCGGGTATCTCCGAACGGGAGCGGGACGTGCTCCGGCTGGTCAGTGAGGGGTGTGACACCCGGGAGATCGGCCGTCAGCTCTCCTATTCGGAACGCACCGTCAAGAACGTTCTTCAGGACGTCACCCGCCGGTACGGCCTGCGTAACCGTTCCCACGCCGTCGCCTACGCGCTGCGTCAGGGCCTGCTGTAGCTCTTCTGCCCTCGACCGGCCGTTCGAGCACGCCCACGCGGCCCATGACCTGGGGCATGTCGCGGTTCCCAACACGATCTGGGACGAGCCTGGGCCCCGCACGCGCGACGAGCGGGACCGGGCCGAGACCCACGCGCTTGTGACCGGCCAGCTCCTGTGACGAGTGTCGTCCTAGCCGATCGGCCAGGAGCTCACCGCCGGACGGCCTGTAAGGACAACCGGGACACTCCCGCATTGAGCCGGGCGGCTTGGCGGGTCAGGTGGTCGCGCTCAGCGAGGTTGGAGGCCTTGTGGGCAGCCTCGGCGTACAGCCGTGCCGCCGCCGCCAGGTCGCCGTCGCGTTCATGGAGGTACGCCGCGGCGGCGGCGTAGCGAGGCAGGGAGTCGTCCAGCGCCGCGAGTGCCCTCAGCCCGGCGCGTGGTCCGTCGACCTCGCCGACGGCCACCGCCCGGTTGAGCCGAACGACCGGGCTGTCGGTCAGGCGCGTAAGTTCGTCATACCATTCGAGGATCTGTGTCCAGTCGGTGTCCTCGGCGGTGGGCGCGTCAGCGTGGAGCGCCGCGATGGCAGCCTGGGCCTGGAACTCGCCCAGCCGGTCGCGGGCGAGGGCCGCCTGCAGGATCATGACGCCCTCGGCGATCGACGTGGTGTCCCATCGGCTGCGGTCCTGCTCAGCGAGTGGCACCAGGCTGCCGTCGGGCGCGGTCCGGGTGTCGCGCCGGGCGTGGTGGAGCAGCATGAGGGCGAGTAGTCCCGCCACCTCGGGGTGGTCGATCGCTGCCGCGAGCTGCCGGGTGAGCCGGATGGCCTCGGCGGCGAGGTCGACATCGCCGGAGTAGCCCTCGTTGAAGACCAGGTAGAGGACGCGCAGCACGGTGGCGACGTCGCCCGGCTGGTCCAGCCGCACGCCGGAGACGGTGCGTTTGGCCCGGCTGATGCGTTGCGCCATGGTCGTCTCGGGCACCAGGTAGGCATGGGCGATCTGGCGGGTGGTCAGCCCGCCGACAGCGCGCAGGGTGAGCGCGACCGCGGACGACGGCGTCAGCGACGGGTGGGCACACAGGAAGTACAGCAGGAGCGTGTCGTCCACCGCGGGCGTGGACCCGGGCGCCGGCCACTGGTCGACAACATCTTCGCGCCGACGCCGGGCGGCATCCGCCCGGGTCGCGTCGAGGAACTTGCGCCAGGCCACGGTGACCAGCCAGCCCTTCAGGTCCCGCGGCTGGTCAGCCGGCCAGACGCGGATCGTCTCGACCAGCGCGTCCTGCACGGCGTCCTCGGCCGCCGCGAAATCAGCTCCGCGACGGACGAGGATCCCGAGCACACTTGGCGTGAGGCCCCGGAGCAGAGCCTCGTCCATCTGCGCGGTCACTGCGTGATGGTGGGCGGCGCGGTCAGGAACGGGCGGAGTTCGAGCCACTCGTGGATCGGCTTTCCGCCCGCCCCGGGGGCGGCCGACAGCTCGCCGGCCAGCTCGACGGCACGCTCGTAGCTGTCGACGTCGATCACCATCCAACCGGCGATGAGGTCCTTGGTCTCGGCGAACGGGCCGTCGGTGACCGGTGGGCGCCCCTCGCCGTCGTACCGGACGAACGTCCCCGTGGGGGCGAGCGCCTGACCGTCGACGAACTCGCCGGTCCCCTCGAGCCGGGCCGCGAAGTCGCGCATGTACTGCATGTGTGCCGAGATCTCCTGCGGCGTCCACTGGTCCATGGGCACGTCGTTGACCGGAGCCGGAGCGCCGCGGTAGTGCTTGAGCAGCAGGTACTTGGCCATCATGTTCCTCCTCGGTGCTGGTGCGACCCATCGTGGCTACATTCACCGCGGGGACGGAGCCAGTCATGGTTTCTCGACATCACCGTCCAGAAAATTTTTGGCTCTCGCGGATGAGCGGATGAGCGGATGAGCCGGCTCGCGGCCTGCGGATCCGCGGCGCGGCGCGAGGTAGGGCGAAGCGACACCTTTCAAGATCACTTGTGCGGTGTGCTACCGAAGCGCATGACCTACGTCGCTCCGCTTCGGTTCACATGCAGCGACACGGCCGACGCAGCCGACGCCGGTAAGGGGACATGTGCAGGCCGGCACGAGTTTTGGGGCACAATCCCTGGCAAACAGGGTCATCATCACGTAGATGTCCCTCGCGCCGATGGCCAGGTCCCGCGCGCCACCGATGGCTGGGATGGCCTCCGGTCCGCAGGTTCCCGCCGGCCCATGCCCTTGCCGTGCCTTGCCGCTGGCTCATGTTCCGTGATTCCTTTACTTTGCGTTGCCAGCGTCGACAGCACACGGCGCCATCAGGGCCGGTCGAACGGAAGATCGCATGAGTCGAGAGCCGCCGCCGTCTGGCCATTCGCTACGGACACCACCCACGGCTTCCTCGGGATTTTTTCACCGTAACACCGACCCGCCGGAAGCAGTTCACCAAATTGGACATGCTATAATTTGCGCCGTAATCAATGAGCC
>NZ_CAKJTL010000061.1:36326-40084 GCF_917627385.1 Protofrankia sp. CiT1 | reverse complement strand
GGGCTGGCCAGACGGACGGAACGAGTCCGCGGGTGGGGGGGGGGCGCTCGGACCGACCTTGGCACGGCGCGCTCCGGGATGCCCGCCGGTGGCACCGCCCGCGCCCGCCGGCGGGAGACGACGGGTGGACTCCTCTGCTTCGCCGCCCCGGTTCACGCCGTCGTCAGGTCCGCTTGTCACGGGACGAATCGTCGCACGATCGGCTGGTCCTGGCACGGACTGGGTCGCGTGCCTGGGCCAGCCGAGGCCTGGGCCGGCCCAGGCGTCAGCCGTCGCCGAACAGCTGCGGCGCCCGGTCGGGCGCCTTCGGCGGGACAAGGCGGAACACCGATCCGCGCGGGGCCGCGTAGACATTCCAGAAGTGGTCGGCCACCGCCTCCGGTACGAGCGGGCCAGCGGGCGCGACCCGGGCCTCCAGCACCACGGTCCGCAGCCGGATTCCGCGCGCCTGGAGCACGGGCGCAAGCGATGTCCCGAGCGCGAGCAGGCCGGCCTTGCCGATGGCGAGGGCGAGGCGGCCGGCGGCCGGCTCGGTGCGCGGCCCGGCCGCGGTCAGCAGCACACACGCCGAGGGACGATCGGCAAGCAGCTCCGCGGCGGCCTGCACAACAGTGAGCGCGCCGGTCACGTTGACCGCCAGCGTCTGGTTGACCGTTTCCGCCGGCACGGACAGCGCGGTGCCCCGGATGCTCAGCTTCGCGTTGTAGACGACGGCCGTCAGGCCGCCGAGAGCGTCCGCGAGTGTGCCCAACGCCGCGGTGACGGCGCCCGGTTCGGTGACATCGGCGACCTCGCCGAGCAGCGCGACATCGTCGCTGGCGAGGTCCGCTTCGATCCGCCCGACGGTGTCGGCCGACCGGGCGATCACGCCGAGCGCGAAGCCCTCCCGGGCGAACCGGCGCAGGAGCTGGGCGCCGAACGCCCGCCCCGGTCCAACGATGACCAGCGCCCGCTCCTCCTGCCGCATGCGCTTACGGTAGGAGAATTCCGGGATTGAGGATCCCCGCCGGGTCGAGAGTGTCCTTGACCGAGCGAAGTACCGCCAGCCCGATGTCACCGATCTCCGCCGCGAGCCACGGCTGATGCTCGGTGCCGACGGCGTGATGATGGGTGACCGTCCCGCCCCCGTCAACGATCGCGCGGGTGGCCGCGGCCTTCACCCTCCCCCAGCGCGCCACCGGTTCGTCGGGCTGGGGACACACGACGGTGAAGTACAGTGACGCGCCGGTCGGGTAGACGTGCGAGATGTGGCACATGACCACCCCGGGCACATCCTCGGCGGCCAGCGCCGCGGCGATCGCGTCCCGCACCCCGGCATACAGGCCGGGCAGGGCCGACCAGAAGCCGGCCGTCTCCAGGGTCTCGGCGAACATCCCGGCGTCCAGCAGAGCGTCACGCAGGTACGGGCCGTGAAAGCGGCCGCGCAGCCACTCAGCGCCGGCATCGTGCCCCAACGCGGCCGCCCCGGCGGCGCGCAGCAGCTCGCCGACCTCGGCCCGGCGCGCGGCGACCCAGCCGGCCCGGCCCTCGTAGCCGATGATCAGATGGCAGCCGCCGGCGGTGGCCTGGCCGGCGCCGCCGAGCCCGGCCGCGGTCTCCACCTCGTCCGACAGGCGCGCGACCGTCGGCAGCAGATCCCGCTGCGCCAGGATGCGCAGCACCGCGGCCGCGCCGGTGAAGCCCGCCAGGCGCCAGCCCTCGTAGTGGATCGTCTCGGGCAGCGGACGCACCCGCAGCCGTACCTGGGTGATGACCCCGAAAGCTCCTTCGGAGCCGAGCACGAGTTCGCGCAGATCGGGCCCGGCGGCGGAGGCGGGCGCCCGGCCGAGCTCCCAGGTGCCGACCGGGGTCGCGAGCCGGATACCGACGACCATGCTGTCGAACCGGCCGTGACCGGCGGAGGCCTGGCCACTGGACCGGGTCGCGGCGAACCCTCCGACGGTCGCGTACTCCCACGACTGCGGCAGGTGACCGAGAGTGAAACCGTGCGTGGCAAGCGCGGCGTCGAGGGCCGGACCGCGCAGACCGGGATCAGCCGTGGCCAGCTGTGACCATGCGTCGACGCCGACCAGCCGGTTCATCCGGGCCGTGTCAAGCGCGATCACACCGGCAACGCCGTCACAGGCCGCGGCCAAGCCGCCGACGACCGATGTCCCGCCGCCGAACGGGACCACCGCGAGCCGATACCGGGCACAGACCGCAAGCACCGCGAGCACCTCGTCGTGGCATGCGGGCAGGATGACCGCGTCCGGGGCATCCATGGCGTCACCGGCGCGCAGACGCAGCAGATCGGTCGTGGAACGCCCACGGCAGTGCCGGACCCTGCTCTCCCGGTCGTCGTGCACCCAGGCCGGGCCGATGACGCCCGCCAGGGCCGCGCGCGCATCCTCGGCAAGCCTCACCGCCGGCAGCCGCACCGCGTCCAGGCTCACCGGTGGGGTGTCGCGGCAGTCCACGCCCAGAACCTGTGCCAGCAGAGAGCGGACACCGGCGGGCAGCGGCGTGCGCGCCGCCGCGGTGCCCCAGCCCCACCAGAGCGTCCCGGCGTCAGAGCCGGCCGTCCCGGCGTCAGGCCCGGTCATCCCGCCGTCTCGCCGTCTCGCTGGCTCGCTGGCTCGTCATCCCGCCGTTGTGTCCTTCCGTCATCATCACAACTCGTTGTCGGCGGTGACACGACATACACTTTTACAGATGTGGTCACAGCGTGACCGTGAAATGCCCAGCAGGCTATCTGATCACGTTGAGGCAGCTGAACCGGCCGGGTCACTCAATCGTCGCCAACGTGATCGGGACCTCGCCTGTCTGGCGAACGGCACGATCGTCGATGTCCTCGTCATCGGCGGCGGGGTGACCGGGGCGGGCGTGGCGCTGGACGCCGCGAGCCGAGGGCTGTCCGTCGCGCTCGTGGAAGCCCACGACCTGGCCTTCGGCACCAGCCGCTGGAGCTCCAAACTCGTCCACGGCGGAGTGCGCTACCTGGCCGCTGGCGATGTCGCCCTGGCCCGGCAATGCTCCCGGGAACGTGACATCCTGCTGCGCACCACCGCGCCGCACCTGGTACGGCCGCTACCGATGGTGCTCCCGTTGACGGTCGGCTTCCCCACCTCCGCCGCCCTCGTCGCCGATGCCGGCCTGCACATCGCCGACCTGATCCGGCTCGGCGCCGGCACCCCCCGCTCGGTCCTGCCCGGCCCCCGGTGGCTGAGCGCGGTCGAGACCCAGGCCCTGGTGCCGGCGCTGCGGCCCGTCCACCTGCGCGGCGGGCTGCTGTCCTGGGACGGTCAGCTCGTCGACGACGCGCGCCTGGTCGTCGCGATCGCACGGACAGCGGCCAGGCATGGCGCGCGGATAATCACCCGCTGCCGGGCCGTCGCCGTCGACGGCGACGGTGCCACCGCGATCGACACGCTCACCGGCTCGGCGGTCACGGTGCGCTCCCGCGCTGTGGTGAACGCGACCGGGGTCTGGGCTGGCGAGCTGTGCGGCGACGTCCATGTGCGCCCGAGCCGCGGAAGCCACCTCGTCGTGGCGGACAGCGCCTTCGGCGGGCTCCGGACGGCGATCACCGTGCCGGTGTCGCACGAGCACAACCGGTACGTGTTCGCGCTGCCACAGCCCGGCGGACGGGTCTACGTCGGGCTCACGGACGAACCCGTCGACGCCGTGACCGACACCCCGGCCGCGACTCCGGCCGAGACCGAGTTCCTGCGCGAGGTCATCTCCGGCGTTCTGGCGGTACCCGTTGACCAGGCTGACAT
>NZ_CAKJTL010000061.1:14029-35991 GCF_917627385.1 Protofrankia sp. CiT1 | reverse complement strand
ACCTACCGGCGGATGGCCGCCGACACCGTGGACGAGCTGGCGCGGGCGCGCGGGCTGCGCCCTGGGCCGTGCCGGACCCAGCACCTGCCGCTGGTGGGCGCGGCCGGGTGGTCGACGCTCGCCGAAGTGGCCGCGCCGCGCCGGCTGGTCGCCCGCTACGGCACCGAGGCACCCACCGTGGTCGCGCAGGCGCGGGGTGATCCGCGGCTTCTCGCGCCGCTGTGCGGCCGGGTGGACACCACCGGCGCGGAGATACTGTTCGCGCTGCGGCACGAGGGCGCCCTGGACGCCGGTGACCTACTCGACCGGCGCACCCGCATCGGTCTGGTGCCAGCCGACCGTGCCGCCGCGCTCCCCCACGTCCAAGCGCTGCTGGCCGCGCCGGACGGATAGCGGACGGTGGGCTTCCGAACATCGTCACGCCGCCCTCGGCTGATCAGGGCACGGCCAGCGTCGGTGGGACCCCGTCCACGGTGGTCGAGGGGATCCGGCCGATGGTCAGGGCAGCGATCCGGTCCCGGTGCTGGACCGGATCGCCGTAGCTGTAAACCTCGCGTTTGGCACGCTTGTAGAAGAAGTGGGCGTCGTGCTCCCAGGTGTAGCCGATCCCGCCGTGATATTGGATCATCGCGGCGGTCACCTCCCGGGCGGTGTCCGAGGCCTTGCTCTTGGCCACAGCGACCGCGAGCCGGCAGTCCGCAAGCCCGGCGTCCAGCGCGTGTGCCGCGTACAGCACCGCGTGCTCGGACATGGTCACGGCAACATGCAGGTCGGCGAGATGGTGCTTGAGCGCCTGGAAGGATCCGACCGCCCGGCCGAACTGCACCCGGTCGCGGTCATAGGCGACCGTGCGCCGCAGCGCCTCCCGGGCGAGGCCGACGAGGTCCCCCGCCGTGAGCACCGCACCCCGGTCGAGAAGATCGCTAAAGACGGCCGTGGACGAGCCAGGCAACCGCTGCCCGGGGACGCCGTCGAGCACCACCGAAGCCGTGCGTACCGTGCCGTCGTAGTTTTCCAGCCCGGTCACGGCGACCCCCGGCAGCTCCGGTTCCACCAGGTACAGCCCGACCTCGCCAGCCGGTTCCACGGCGGCCACCACGATGATCTGTGCGGTCTCGGCGTACTCGACCGGCAGAGCCGATCCGGTCAGCCGGCCCGCCTCGTCAGCCGTGACCCGTACGCCCGAGGGATCGTAGCGGCCGGCCGGCCCGCGCGGCGCCACCGTGGCCACGAGCGCGCCCGAGGCGACAGCGGGCAGCAAGGACCTCTTCTGCTCGTCCGAACCCGCAAGCCGCAGCGCCTCACCCGCGAGCACGGTCGGCAGCCACGGCCCGGGTACGGCTCCCGCGCCGAACGCGCGGGCAACCACCTGGGCATCCGCCAGGCCAAGACCGAGGCCGTCGTGCTCCGCGGGGACGCAGACAGCGAGCCATCCATACGCGCCGATGGCCTTCCACAGCTCGGTGGGGTTACCGTCGCCGTGCTGGTCCTCGAACACGGCACGGACGGCTGTCAGGTCGAACCGGTCGGCGAGGTAGGCACGGACGGTTTCACCCAGAGCACGCTGCTCGTCGGTGAGTGCGAAGTACATGGCTGGTCCTATCGACGACGGCCGGAAAGGTCATCGGGGCAGCCCGAGGAGCCGCTCGGCGATGATGTTACGCTGCACCTGCGAGGAGCCACCCCAGATCGTGACCGAACGCGACCACATCGCCTCGTGCTGCATACCGCGTAGGTCGGCGTCGGGCCGTGGCCGGGTGAGCGTCGCCTCCGGACCGAGCAGGTCGTCGAAGGTCTCCCACAGCTCCTGATGCGTGTGCGACCACTGCAGTTTGGTCAGGGACGACTCAGCCCCGAGCTCCGCGCCCTTTTCGATCTGGGTGAGTATGTGCATGGAGTGGTAGCGCAGACACTCGAGCTCGACGATCCGGCTGGCGAGCCGCTGGCGCAGGATCGGGTCGCCGGTACGCCCGAAGGCCGCCGCCGCGGCCACGATCTCGTCGAACTGGCCGCGGAAGGCGGTGTACTGGGCGATGCCGGAGGCGCCGCGTTCGAACGACAACAGCAGCATCGCCGTCGACCAGCCGTCACCAGCCCCGCCCAGGCAGTCGGTGACCTTCACCCGGACATCGGTGAAGAACACCTCGCCGAACTCACTCGCGCCGCTGAGCTGGCGCAGCGGCCGGGCGTCGACCCCGTCGGAACGCATGTCGATGAGCAGCATCGAGATGCCGCGGTGCCGCTGGGAGCCGGGCTCCGTGCGGACCAGCGCGAACATCTTGTCCGCGTACACGGCATTGGTCGTCCAGACCTTCTGGCCGTTGACGATGAACTCGTCGCCGTCGAGCACGCCGGTGGTGCGCAACGCGGCGAGGTCCGAACCCGCGCCCGGCTCGGAGAAGCCCTGGCACCAGATCACCTCGTTGCGCAGCATCGGGCCGATGATGTCGCGCTTCTGCTCGTCAGTGCCGATCGCCATGACGGTGGGCGCGAGAAAGGCCAGACCGAGGGCGTTGACGGTGGGCGGGGCCCCGGCCCGCTGGGTCTCCTCGTCGTAGATCGCCTGCATGCCGGGTGTCCCGCCACGGCCGCCGTACTCCCGTGGCCAGGAGATCCCGGCGAACCCCGCGTCGTACTTGCGGCGTTCCCAGTCCCTGCGCAGCTCGAACGCCTCCGCCGCGCCGATGGCCGACCAGAACGACCGCGACCGCCACCGCGGCGGGATGTTGTCCGCCAGCCAGGCGCGTAGTTCCACGCGGAACCGCTCCTCCGCGGGCGTGAAGGTAAGATCCATCAGGCGGCTCCTGCGGTGGAGTGTGCGCAACGCGGCATGCGGAGTTTATTCGCGGCAGGCACGATGTGACGTGTGTCCGCGCCCTATCTGGCAGCCACCCTCCGGAAACGGGGAAGACGATGATTGCTCCGGCCCGGCTGAACCCCACCACCAGGAACGACGCCCTGCGCCAGATGGAGGCCGAGGTCTTCGACATCGTCGTCATCGGCGGCGGCGTCACCGGTGCGGGGGTGGCGCTCGACGCGGCCACCCGCGGGCTGTCGGTAGCCCTGGTCGAGGCGCGAGATCTCGCGGCCGGCACATCCAGCCGGTCCAGCAAGCTCATCCACGGCGGGCTGCGGTACCTCGAGCAGCGCAACGTGGCGCTGGTCGCCGAGGCGCTGCGCGAACGGGCGCTTCTGCTCGCGACCCTGTGCCCGCACCTCGTACGCCCGACCTCCTTCATGTTCCCGATCACTCATCGGATGTGGGAGCGCGCCTACGTCGGCAGTGGGATGCTGCTCTACGACACCCTGAGTGGTGGCCGCCGCAACGTACCGCACCACCGCCACCTGACCAGGCAGGCCGCGCTGCGCGCCGCGCCGTCCCTGCGACCGGGCTCCCTGGTGGGCGCGATCCAGTACTGGGACGCCCAGGTCGACGACGCGCGGCACACCATGTTCGTCGCCCGCACCGCCGCCCACTACGGCGCCCTGATCGCCACCAGCGCCCGGGTGACGGGGCTGCTGCGGGAAGGTGAACGGATCACCGGAGTACGTGTCGACGACCTCGAGAACGGCGGGCAGATCGATGTCCGGGCACGCCAGACCATCAACGCGGCGGGAGTGTGGACCGACGACATCCAGGCCATGGCCGGCGGCCGCGGCCAGCTGTCCGTCCGGGTGTCCAAGGGCGTCCACCTGGTGGTGCCCCGCGACCGGATCAATTCGACCACCGGGCTGATCCTGCGCACCCGCCGCAGCGTGCTGTTCGTGATCCCCTGGGGCTCGCACTGGATCATCGGGACCACGGACACGGACTGGAACCTCGACCTCGCGCACCCCGCCGCCAGCAGCGCGGACATCGACTATGTGCTGACGCACGTCAACCGGGTGCTGCGCACGCCGCTGAGCACCGAGGACATCACCGGTGTCTATGCCGGGCTGCGCCCGCTGCTGTCCGGCGAGTCCGAGGACACCTCACGGCTGTCCCGGGAGCATGCGGTCGTCTCGCCGCTGCCGGGTCTGACCATGGTCGCCGGGGGGAAGTACACGACCTACCGAGTGATGGCCCGCGACGCGGTCGACTCCGCGCTGGCCGGGATGAACCGGTACGTGCCGCTGTCCTGCACCGACCGGATACCGCTGCTCGGCGCCGAGGGCTACCAGGCGTTGTGGAACGCCCGGGAGACCCTCGCCCACCGGAGCGGGGTACACGTGGCGCGGGTCGAGCATCTGCTGGGGCGTTACGGCAGCCTCACGCGGGAGGTCCTCGACCTCATCGCGGAACGCCCCGCCCTCGGACGGCCGCTGCGCGGGGCCAGCACCTACCTCGCGGCGGAGGCCGTGTACGCCGCGTCCCACGAAGGTGCGCTGCACCTTGACGACATACTCACCCGCCGGACCCGGATTTCGATCGAGGCCTGGGACCGGGGTGCCGAAGCTGCCGCGCACGTCGCCGAGCTGGTCGGACCCGAGCTGGGCTGGGACCGCGCGACCACCGCCGCCGAGATCGAGCACTACCGGGCGCGGGTGGCGGCCGAGCGCGAGTCACAGCGGCAGGCGGATGACCAGACCGCCGACGCGGCCCGGCTCGGTGCCCCGGACGTGCGCGGCGGTGGCCGGCTCCGGCCCGGGGCTCCCGAACCCGCCCTTGGCTGAGGGCGGCGCCCGCCCCGGCGAAATACCTCGTCGACGGTCCGGAAAACGACACCAAAGATGTCGGCAGGACGCTGTGCAAACAGCACCAGCGTCCGATAACAGCGAGGAACGCCGCGATTGCTCCACGCTGTTCAACGAGGTCAAGAGCTACTCCCGAGACGACAAAAAGGCGGCAGCAAGGCGCCGCCCCTTCGAGAAAGCACCGTTCGAGGGATTATCAGCATGACCCCAGAAAGACTGCTCGGGTAACGCGATAAACAGCGGGAACAAACCAGTGAATGCATTTCTGGCCGGTGAATACATCGATAACGTGTAACTGTATCCGCCGGCATCGGACCCACCAGGCAGGGCATGACCAGTGAGCATGACCGGCATAAGTGGTAGATTCTTCGGGTAGCAAGACCTTAGCGACCGAAGACTGCGCGATCATCATGCCGTTCGCGCGGGCAGCGGCCCCGAAGGAACCCACTGTTCGCGGAAGATCGGACCGGCCCGCCGTGTCTCCCGTTACGGAGCCTGCCTCTTCTGGAGGTGTGTCCACATTCAGCTACCCGCGGCACCGACCAGCGAGTGGGCCATGGCCCGATTACCCACGAGAGCGGGCGACCGCCATGGGCACCACATAATACCGACCACGGCATTGGCGGGTTACGCGCCCCCGGGTTCGCCTCCCGCATATCGGCTGGCACAGATCCGGGAGGCAGGCCATACCACCCGGACCCGAGTCCTGCCAAGAAAAAACCACGGGATCATTCAGGGGGAACAGCAACCGGAGTAAGAGCGACCGGCAATAGGGGCATGGCCCAAGGAACGAGGTTGGCGTGCGCGCATCGCGAGGCTGCGGAGGGAGACGCCGGAGGTACTGGGCGTCGACCGACGAACCGGGGTACCCGTCCATCGCGCGGCGATGGACGGGGAGCGATGATGCGAGGCGCCACCCGGGCACCGCGAGCCGGACAGTCCTGTTGCTGGAGCCGCTAAAGAGCGTGTGCGAGATCGGGCTTTCGATCAGCGAGCCGCCTCCAGGCGCCCCCTGGCAAGGCGGAAGGCCGAAGCGATACCGGATGAGTTGTATCGGTTTGGCCGACAACGCAGCCAGGGGGCGCCTGGACGCGGCGAGCCGGAATGACGATCTCACACGCGCTCTAAGGCGCTGTTTTCGCACGGCTACGATCAACAGTAGCTCTGCCCGGAGACGGGAGAAACCCGCCGTGACAATACACGCACGCTCAGGATGGGATCCGCATACGCTCCGCCACCATCACGATGCCTCGGAACCGCTGCCCGTCGAACAGCTCACACCCGCGAACGTCGATTTTGATCTGCTGTGGGCGGACGACGGGCTAGCCCGCGGGCTGGCGGAGATGACTCGTACCGAGCGGCCACGCCGCTTCCTCCCGGTGTCCGGCTCCTCCCTTGACTCGGCCGCCGAGCGTTGGCTCACCGCACGGGCATGCCAGCGCCGGGCCGCCGCCGTCGGCCAGCTTGTCGACGATCCCCTCGTACGCGGCTTTGAAGAGCGCGTCGACGCCCTGCGGCGGATGAGCGACGTCCTCGGCGGTGGCGATGTCCACGCGCTGTCCATCACCGAGCTCGGTATCACCGTCCGGCTGCTGCGGACCGGCATCCACAACGACATCCACCAAGCCCGGCTGTACGCGGTCGCCGCCGAGCTGGCCCGGCTGGCCGGCTGGGCGATGTACGACGTCGGGCAGTACGGTGCCGCGCAGCGATGCTGGCTCGTGGCGCTCCGGGCCGCCCACGAGGCGGATGCGCCCGCTCTCGGCGCGAACATCCTGCGCTGTATGGCGGAACAGGCGGCGTGGTACGGGCAACCGGCCGACGCGATCACCCTGCTCCAGTCGGCCCAGGACGGCGCCCGCAGCATGCTGAGCGCCATCGAACGGGCTGTGATCACCGCCGACCTGGCTGTCGCTCACAGCCGCACCGGTCACCATGCGGAGTCAGTGGCCGCGACCACACTCGCCTACTCGTTGATCGACGCTGTTCATCCGGATGAGAACCCTCCCTACATGTACTGGGCCGGCCGCAAGGACATCTCGTTCGCCGCTGGTGAGGCCCTGTTGTCCGGCGGCGACCCGGACGAGGCGATACCCCATTTCCAGGCGGCCCTCAACGACCTTGACGCCCTCGACGACGAGTTCCCGCGGAACCGGGTCGAGTTCCTCACCAGGCTGGGTGTCGCCCATGTCAGGACAGGCCACCCCGAGCAGGCCATCGCCCTCGGGCACGAGGCTGTCGCCCACGCGGCAACCATCGACTCCGGGATGACACGCCGCGACATCGCCCGCCTGTGCCAGGAAATCGAGCAGGCCGGGTATGCCGGCGTAGCCGCGCTGGTCGACCACGCCCGGTGCGCGCTCGGTCCGTTGACAGTGGCCGCGATGTCGTCCTGACACGATCTCCGCGACAGTTCGACGCGTTCGGTAAGCGATCCCCGCTATGAGCGCCGGGCGCTCTCCCGCCGCCCGCCAGGCCTGCGGAACTGTTCATAGAGAACAGTTTTCAGGCTTCAATCCCGCCCACAGGACGTAGTCCGCTGTCCAGTTGACCTGTCAGGGTATGCGCATGACCTCCTTCACAGACATCGACCTCCTGCGTGAGCTTGAGCCCGTCGCCGCGACCAACCTCGACCGCCACCTGGGCCTGGCCGCCGAATGGATGCCGCACGAGTACGTCCCCTGGAGCCAGGGCAGTGACTTCGACACCCTGCCGTGGGAACCGGAGCAGTCCAGGCTGTCCGACATCGCCCAGGTCGCCTTCGAGGTCGGCCTGCTCACAGAGGACAACCTGCCCAGCTACCACCATGTGATCGCGACGACCTTCGGCCGGGACGGCGCCTGGGGTACCTGGGTGCACCGTTGGACGGCGGAGGAGGGACGCCACGCCATCGCGATGCGTGACTATCTGATGGTAACCCGTGGTGTCGATCCGGTTGCCCTTGAGCGGGGCCGCATGATCCAGATGCAGCACGGGTTCGACGGCGGCGGCAAGACGCCACTGCGCGCCATCGCCTACGTGTCCTTCCAGGAGCTGGCAACACGGATCAGCCACCGCAACACGGGGCGGTTCACCCAGGACCCCGTGGCGGAGAAGCTGCTCGCCCGGGTGGCCGCCGACGAGAACCTCCACATGATCTTCTACCGAAACCTGATCAGCGCGGCGCTGGAGATTGACCCGTCCGCCACAGTGCGGGCCATCGCCGAGGAGATCGTGGCCTTCCAGATGCCTGGGACGGGCATCGAGGACTTCGACCGCAAGGCCAAGCTGATCGCCCGAGCCGGGATCTACGACCTCCGCATCCACCACGACGAGGTCGTTACGCCGCTCCTGCGGCACTGGAAGTTCTTCGACCTCGACGGCCTCGACGCGCCGGCCGAGCAGGCCCGGACGAACGTCGAGCGCTACCTTGAGGCGATCGACGCCCTCGCCCGCAAGCACGAGGCGAAACGCGCGGGCGCACTCGCCGCCTCCCCCGCCTGAACCCACCGCGCGCCTGAACCCACCGCGCCACCCACCGACCGCGGGCCACGAGGGGTGCACGGCCGGAGTCCCGACGCCGCGGGCCGTGTGGCACAACGATCACCAGGACTCTCCGGCGGTGCGGTGTCATGGCTGGTAGGCCGCGCGACAATGAAACGGGAGCCGCTGGCACCGCACCGCACCGCACCAGTCCAACGACTACGGGAGATCTCGTGCAGCTCGGGATGATCGGCCTTGGCCGGATGGGCGCCAACCTGGTACGCCGGCTCATGCGGGACGGGCACGACTGCGTCGTCTACGACGTCAACCCAGCGGCGGTGGAGCAGCTGGCGGCCGCGGGCGCGACCGGTGCCAGCACACTCGCGGAGTTCGCGGCGAAGCTCACCGTCCCCCGCGCGGCCTGGGTGATGCTCCCCGCCGGGATCACCGGCGAGACCGTGTTCGCGCTCGCTGAACACTTCGAAGCCGACGACGTCATCCTCGATGGCGGCAACTCCTACTACCGCGACGATGTGGACCGGGCCGCCGAGCTCGCCGGCCGGGGCATCCACTACGTCGACGTCGGCACCTCTGGGGGGGTCTTCGGGCTGGAACGCGGTTTCTGCCTGATGATCGGAGGTGAGCGTGACGTCGTGTCCCGCCTCGAGCCGCTGTTCGCCACGATCGCTCCGGGGCTGACGACGGCACCGCGCACGCCGGGCCGCGCCGGTGCACCGACCCAGGCCGAAAAGGGCTACCTGCACTGCGGGCCGAACGGGGCCGGGCACTTCGTGAAGATGGTCCACAACGGCATCGAATACGGGATGATGGGCGCCTTCGCCGAGGGGATGGCCATCCTGAACAAGGCCGGCATCGGCCGGGAACACACCGGCGAGCATGACGCCGAAACCACCCCGCTGGCGCACCCCGAGTACTACCAGTACGACATCGACACCGCGGAGGTGGCCGAGGTGTGGCGCCGGGGCAGCGTGGTCAGTTCCTGGCTGCTGGATCTGACGGCGGCGGCGCTCGTCGAGGATCCAAAGCTGGCGTCGTTCAGCGGCCGGGTGTCGGACTCCGGCGAGGGCCGCTGGACGGTACTCGCCGCGGTGGAGGAAGGTGTGCCCGCCCACGTGCTCACCGCCTCGCTGTACGAGCGGTTCTCCTCGCGTGGCGAGGCCCTGTACGCGGACAAACTGCTGTCGGCCATGCGCAGGCAGTTCGGCGGCCACACGGAAAAGCCGGCCGGCTGATCCAGCCAGGCTAAAATGTCTGATTGATGCCCGGCTACGCGGCCGGATGGCCGGATGGCCGGAACCGGCAGACGCTCCGCGCCGGTGCGCTCCCGCCTGCCGCGCGAGGCTACTTGCCGAGCGACGCCGCGTCGCCCATGACGATCAGCGGCCGGCTGGCGGGCGACAGCCAGGCGAGAATGGCGACGATCCCCTCTCTCGTCACGGCGACGCAGCCCTGGGTCGCGCAATTGTGATCAACATGCAGCCAGATACCGCCGCCGGCCGCCGTACCGAGCGGGCGCTTGGGGTCTGACGGGGGGTAGCCGGGCATCCGGTTGTAGTCAATCGCTACCACGTAGTCGAACGCGGCCGCCATGTCCGGCTCACCGGTCTGATAGTAGGACGGCCGGTACTCGTAGGGCATCAGCGTGCCCGGATCGGGCTGACGCCCGCCCGCGGCCGTCAGCGTGAACACACCCACGGGGCTGCATAGATCACCATCGTAGTGATTCAGGGACCAGCCGTTTGCCCCGTTACGGCCGGCAAGCGGAGCCGCGGCCCGAGTCCACCCGGCGCATGCATCGGTGCGCTGCCACAGAGTGACCGTGTTCGTCGTGGCCGTCTGGTCGGGCGCTGAGACCACAATCACCTGGCGGTTCACGTCGGCGATCCGCTCGGACATCTCCGCACCAAGATCAAAAATAGTCACATACATCATCCGACCGTCCCTGCCTCCCCTCCGCAGCCTGATGTGCCTGGTTCAGGCACATGTAACGCGCCAATGGCGTCTTCGACAAGTGCCGTGGTCAACTCGGTGGCCTTCCGGAGTGGGCTCATCCGCCAGCGGCAATGAAAAGACAGCTCCGCCCCCGGAGCTTGTCCCGGTCGGTGACCCGATCGGGACGGCCTGCCACCCTGCCGGTACGTTCACGTACTTCACGCCCATCCAGGATGGAACGGAGAAGATCACACGTACGGTTGCTACCGATCACAACAGCCGGAAACCGGTTGTTTGTTTTGGTACGAACAAACAACGTGAAAACACCGGCGCAGCCGAACGCGCCGCCAGCAACGGTCGGCGTAGGCGGTTCGTGACGACTCTCGCGGTCAGCGGCTGGTAATCCTGGCATCACGGGCCGCGCCGCCCCACATCGCAGCGATGTGAGAGCCACGGTGGGCCGCCGCTGGGAGGGCGAGGGGGCCTGACGCCGTGGTCGTCAGAGGCGGTAAGTTGGTCTGGAACTCGGTCAGTGCCGCTCTGTCAAGACTTGGAGGGCCCGGGAACAGCTTGTTGCCGGGCGCTGGTGGCCGAGGGCCGGCTCATCAAGCGAGAGGGGATCTCCCAGTGGGCTCCGTCAAGGCCGCACGTCGACCGATCTAGGGCGTATCTGATGGATGTTGGTCGATGCGGACGATGATCCATCAGACACGCCCTGGCCGGGCTGCCCGCACGGGGCTGACTCGGCGTCGTTCTCGTGTGTGACGGCTTGCCGCCGGCTGCCGGCTACTTTCCCAGTGACGGAGGTCTTTTCCCGTGGATTACCTTTCCCGCATGTTCGCCCGGACACTTCGCGACGATCCCGCCGAGGCTGAGACAGCCAATCACAAGCTGCTCGTTCGTGGCGGGTACGTCCGGAAGGTCGCTTCCGGCATCTATACCTACCTTCCGCTCGGGCTTCGCGTTCTCCGCAAGGTCGAAGAGATCGTGCGCGAGGAAATGACCGCCGCCGGCTGTCAGGAAATACTGATGCCGGCGCTGCTGTCTCGTGAGCTGTGGGAACGGACCGGCAGGTGGGCCGACTATGGCGACCTGATGTTCCGGGTGGCAGACCGCAAGGGAGCGGAGTTCTGCCTTGCTCCCACTCACGAAGAGCTGGTGACCAGCCTGATCGCACATGAGGTCAGCAGCTACCGAAACCTGCCGCTGAGTGTGTACCAGATTCAGACCAAGTACCGGGACGAGCTGCGGCCGAGGTCCGGCCTCATTCGCGCTCGTGACTTCATCATGAAGGACGCCTACAGTTTCCACCCGGACCTGGACTCGCTCCGTGCCACATACAACGTGATGTACAATGCCTACGAGCGTGTGTTCACCCGCTGTGGCCTTCGTTTTCGGGCTGTGGAGGCGCAGGCCGGCGAGATCGGCGGGGATGTGAACCACGAGTTCATGGCTCCGAGCGAGATCGGCGAGGATCTGTTTGTCTATGCGCCCAACGGCAGTTATGCCGCGAACATGGAGGCTGCTTACGGTCAGCGGCCTATCGCGGTGGAGCCTGGGACACAGCCGCTCCAGCGGCTCCACACGCCGGGCGTTCCAGGAGTCGAGGAACTCGCCGCACATCTGGACCTGCCGGCGAGCCGGATTCTGAAATGTGTCCTGTACAAGATTCCGCACTCCGGCGGCGAACAGGATCAGATCGTAGCTGTCCTCTGTCCGGGTGACCGTGAGATCAACGAGTACAAGCTCACGGCGATTCTCGGAGCGGCGCCTGTCCTCCTCGGTGAGAGCGACTTCGCGGCGAACCCCGGTCTGGTCCGCGGGTACGTCGGGCCGCAGGGGCTTGCGGCCCACGTCAGCCGGATCGTCGCAGATCACCATGTAGCGGCTGGCCGCGACTGGTGCACCGGGGCAAACGAAGTCGACTATCACGTGGCTGGCTGCAACCAGGGACGCGACTTCGAGCCGGACGAATACGCGGACGTGACCAATGTCCGGTCAGGTGACCCCTCGCCGGACGGCACAGGCCCGCTCACGGTCGAGCGGTCGGTCGAAATCGGCCACATCTTCCAGCTCGGCACCAAGTATTCCGTGCCTCTCGCCGCGACATTTCTTGATGACAACGGCAAGGACGCGCCCATGGTGATGGGCTGCTATGGCATCGGCATCAGCCGGATTCTTTCGGTTGTTATCGAGCAGCACCATGACGAGAATGGGATCGTGTGGCCAGCGGCGCTTGCTCCGTATGACGTCGAAGTGATTCCGCTGGGCCGGAAGATCGATGAGGAGATCGTCAACTCGGTCGCCGGACCGCTGGTGGCGGAGGGGCTTGAGGTCCTCGTGGACGACCGGACCGGGAATTCCGCCGGCGTGAAGTTCGCGGATGCTGATCTGCTCGGCTGCCCGGTACAGATTGTCATAGGACGCCGCGCGGCGGAAGGAATCGTCGAGATCCGCACGCGGGACCGATCGGTCGTGACCGAGGTTGAGATCACGGATCTGCCCAAGACGGTGGAACACCTTCGCCGCAGTCTGTAACCCGCCGTTCTACCGCGGCCCGGCGCACTCACCTCTGCCGTCGTCCCAGCCGCTCCCACGCCACGTCGCGCGGGAGCGGCCCTTTCCTCCCTCGTGTGCTCAGCTGGCGGTGCTGTCGGTACTGGCGATGCCATCGGTGCTGGCATCGCCGGCGGTCTGGCCCTTTGTCCCGCGCATGGTGGGGAACAGGACGACATCGCGGAGGGTCGGGGCGTCGGTGAGGAGGGCGACGAAACGGTCGATGCCAATGCCGAGTCCTGACATGGGAGGCATACCGTATTCCATTGCCTCGATGAAATCCTCTTCCATCATCATCGTCTCGTCATCGCCCGCCTCACGCAGCGCGGTCTGTTCGTCGAGACGCTGCCGCTGCTCCACCGGATCGATCAGCTCGGAGTAGGCCTTGACGATCTCCCAACCATTGACCACGACCTGGAAGCTGTCGAGCTGGGTTGGGTCGGAGTCGCTACGCCGCGCCAGCGGGACCAGCTCGGCGGGGTGGTGCAGCAGGAAGCACGGCTGGATGAGATCGGGACGAACCGTCTTCTTGTACAGCAGATCGACCAGGCCCGCGTACGACGGCGCCGCACCGACATCCAGACCAAGCCCGACGACCCGCTCACGCAACGCCGGAAGGTCACGCACCACTCTCAGGTCGATCCCGGTCCGGCGGGCCACCTCGGTCCGATAGTCGACCTCGGGCCAGCTGGCACCGAAGTCGAGCTTGGTGCCCCCGTAGGTGATGGTCCGGCTACCGATGACGTCGTCAAGAACAGTAATGATCATCTCTCGGACGAAAGCCATGTTGTCGCGGTAGTCCCAGTACGCCGCGTACCACTCGAGCATGGTGAACTCCTGGAGGTGCGAGGAGTCCATACCCTCGTTGCGGAAGTTACGGCCGATCTCAAAGACGCGGTCGAAGCCGCCGACCACGACGCGCTTGAGGAGCGTCTCGGGGGAAATCCGGAGATAGAAGTCCTCACCGAGGGTGTTGTGCCGGGTCACGAACGGGCGGGCAGCGGCGCCCGACGCCGCCTCCTGCAAGATCGGCGTCTCCACCTCAAGGAAGTCGTTGTCTTCCAGGAAACGACGAATGCTCCGAATAATCCTGATGCGGGTCTCGAACCGCTCCCGTGACTCGGCGTTGACAAGAAGATCCAGGTAGCGACGCCGGTAGCGGGCCTCCACATTGGACATCCCCGCCCACTTGTCCGGAAGCGCCCGCGCCGTGCGATTGAGCACGGTCAGCTCGGATACGGCAACGGTGCGTTCGCCCTTACGGGTGGTGTACATCTGTCCCGCGACACCCGCAAAGTCACCGATCTTGACGGACCGGGACCACTCCTTGACGGTTTCCTCGCCGAGGTCGTTGCGGGACAGGGAGACCTGGACGCGGCCCGACCTGTCCTGAAGGTGACCGAACACGAGGCCGCCCATGCGCCGCCACAGCATGATACGGCCGGCGAGCCTGACGGCGGTGCCATCAGGCGCCTGCCTGGCGGCGGCAGCCAGCGAGTCCGCGCGGTATCCGGACTGAGGCCCCGTGACGCCGGGCTGCTCGGTTGACATGGTCACACCTTCTCGAGCGGGATGGGTACGAAAACGGACGGTAAGTGCCACGAGAAAAATGCCGGTAGTGGCGCGGCCGTCGGTCTGGCGGGCATCTCCAGCCTACCGGCCGAAGCCACCGGCCCCGACCACCGACCACCAGCCACCAGCCACCAGCCACCAGCCACCAGCCACCAGCCACCAGCCACCAGCCACGTATTACCCAACCGGGTAGCCACAGGTGTCCGGCGCACGGCCTGTCACGGCATCGACAGCAGGCCGTGCGCGCGGCAATCGACGGCAGCTCAGCTGTTGTCCGTGACCGGGAGGTAGATCCGCCCGCCACTGGCGGTGAACTCCTCGGCCTTCTCCCGCATACCCGCCTCGAGCGCCTCGGCGGTCTCCAGCCCGTGGTCGGCGGCGTACTTGCGCACGTCCTGACTGATCCGCATCGAGCAGAAATGAGGGCCACACATAGAACAGAAATGAGCCGATTTGGCCGGCGCCGCGGGCAGCGTCTCGTCATGGAACGCCTGCGCGGTCTCCGGATCGAGCGCGAGATGGAACTGGTCAGCCCAGCGGAAATCGAACCGGGCGTCAGAAAGCGCGTCATCCCATGCCTGAGCTCCCGGATGGCCCTTGGCGAGATCCGCCGCGTGAGCGGCGATCTTATAAGCGATCACGCCGGCCTTGACATCGTCGCGGTCGGGAAGCCCGAGATGTTCCTTGGGCGTGACGTAGCAGAGCATCGCCGTGCCGTACCAGCCGATCATCGCGGCGCCGATCGCGGAGGTGATGTGGTCATAGCCTGGCGCGATGTCCGTAGTCAGCGGCCCAAGGGTGTAAAAGGGCGCGTCATGGCACAGTTCGCTCTGCAGCTCCACATTCTCTTTGATCTTGTGCATGGGGACGTGCCCCGGGCCCTCGATCATGACCTGGACGTCGTGCTCCCAGGCCACCGAGGTGAGCTCCCCCAGCGTGGCCAGCTCCGCGAGCTGGGCGGCGTCATTGGCGTCCGCGATCGATCCGGGCCGCAGACCGTCCCCGAGAGAGAATGTGACGTCATAGGCCCGCAGGATCTCGCACAGTTCGGCGAAGTGCGTGTACAGGAAATTCTCCCGGTGGTGAGCCAGACACCAGGCCGCGAGAATCGAACCGCCGCGGGAGACGATCCCGGTCCTGCGCCGCGCGGTCAGCGGAATGTAACGCAACAGCACCCCGGCGTGGACGGTCATGTAGTCCACACCTTGCTCGCACTGTTCGACCACGGTGTCCCGATAGACCTCCCAGGACAGCTCCTCGGCCTTGCCGCCGACTTTTTCCAGCGCCTGATAGATCGGTACGGTCCCGATCGGAACCGGCGAGTTCCGAATGATCCACTCCCGGGTCGTGTGGATGTCACGCCCGGTGGACAGATCCATGACGGTGTCGGCACCCCAGCGGGTCGCCCACACCATCTTGTCGACCTCCTCCTCGATGGACGAGGCCACCGCCGAATTCCCGATGTTTGCATTGATCTTCACCAAGAATGCCCGGCCGATCGCCATCGGCTCGGACTCCGGATGGTTGATGTTCGCCGGTAGCACCGCCCGTCCAGCCGCGATCTCCGCGCGTACGGTCTCGACTGGCAGGCCCTCGCGCAACGCTACAAACCGCATCTCCCGCGTGATTTCGCCGCGGCGCGCATAGGCCAGCTGAGTGACGGCACGCCCAGGCCGGGCCCGGCGAGATGACCGACCGCCCAGGCCGTCGCCAACGCCAACCGCGGGCCGCGCGCCCTGGCCGATCTCGGTTTCCCGGACGAACGCGCCGTTGCGGACGGTCTCGGTGTCCGCGCGGTCCACGATCCAGGTGTCCCGCAGCGGCGCCAGGCCCCGGCGCACGTCGGTGACCTGACCGGCGTCGGTGTACGGACCGGAAGTGTCATACAGAATGACGCTGTCACCCGTGGACAGAACAACCTCACGCATAGGCACACGCAGGCCGTCCGCGGAACCGACCAGATAGGTCTTGCGGCTGCCCGGCAGCGGACCGGACGTGACCGGCGCGAATTCCCCGGTGGGCACGGTTTTCCCCTTGGGTACGGTTTTTTCAGTGGGCACGGTTTTCCCGGTGGACGCGGCGGCGGATACCTGCGCGGGAGTCAGGGTGGATCGGTCAACGGGTGGCACCACGGCGATGGCTCCCTACGCCGGCATTACCCGGACAGGTTCGGCGGTCGGCGGCACCCGGGTGTGACCCCAGCCGCCCTCTCAGCCTCCTTGTGGCGGAAGCTCCCGCGCTGGCATTGGATGAACTGACGCTTGATCATTAGATGAGCTGACATTGGATGAGCTGACGTTCGATGCGACGCTACGGCAGCCCGGACGCTGCCGCCACCCGATCGGCGAAACAACCGCCGATGACCGCTGAACGTGTCGCAGCGTCACACAATACGGACGTCAGGTGAGATGTATTCCGCGAACGGGTACGCACCTGGGGTCGGCATGCGCATCGCCGTCACGGCGCCAGCCACGTCGGCCGTCCTCTTCCGCCGGGAGCAAATATGATCTTGCTACCATTGCTGCTTCTCTTTCTCGGGATCTTCATCATCGGGCTTGTCCGGGACTGGCGGGATGACACGACACCCGCCGCAGGCGATGTGGGCGCTCCGCGGCCGGACACCCACATAACGACATAAGCGTACAAACGGCACGAAAAAGCAGTACACGCCATGATCACCAGTCGGACGCAATCAACTCCAGGAGGCGGTCCGCGGCGGCCCCGGCCCCACCACCAGCGGCGGCGGCGGCGGCGGCGACAAAATCCTGACGCAACCGCCCGGCCGCTGTGCGGAAGGAGGGTTCGCCTATCGCCCGCAACCGATGCCCGAACAGTTCGAGAGCTTCCACCGTGACCCGAAGAAACCGTCCACCGGACTCCCGTGTCACCGTTCCCAACGAGACCAGCACGTGCTCACGCCGTGCATCGAGCCATTCCCAGGGAAGGCCGGAGCCCCGACAAAAACGTGGTGCCCGGGGAAAGCGGCCGTCCGCAACAACCGGGGCACGGAACACACCAGGGTCAACTGATCGGAGAATCGCAGGTCACTGATGCGTACATCGTGTTCTGGCACGCCCTGGAGACGCTGGAAATCGGCCAAGATAAGCGACATCTCCCAAAGCTCTCACGATCACCACCCGCCAGTAGGGCAAACGTGCGGATCAGAGATTATATCGCACGTGGTGTCGGGTCGGTTGCTACCGTCCGATCATGACCCGAAAGCTGGTTCTATCAAGCGATAGTTGATCTTCATCAACCCTGCCAGAAGGGCGTTGCGTCACATCCCGTCGTTGACCCGCTCGCTTCGGTGCGCCACCATGGACAATGGGAACGCTTCACTAAATTTCTCGCAATGGAGGCCTCATGCGCGCCCGGTTCCTCGGCAAGGACCCTGACTCCCAGGTAGGCAACTCGCCCACCCTGTTCGCCACCGACCGCACCGACCGGGTGACCTACATCGCGCAGGGGTGGCAGGTTACCGACCCGCAGGCGCTCGCGGACGTGGGCGACGTGCCCGACTACGAGACCCTGATCGAGATTCCGGAAGACGTACTCAAGATGTACGCGCGCCGCTACCTGAACAAGGAGGGAGAGCACTGAGCCTGCTCATCGGAGACGAGTTCGGCCAGCTCTTCCACTCCTTCCAGTACACCGCGTTCAGGTTGGAAACCCGCGACACCTACGACGCCGACTACGAGAACGAATCGCTACGCAGGTTCCTCGCAGACGAAGATGACGAGCTGCCGTGGATGCAAGATTGGCTGAAGATGATCCGCGATGCCACCACGGAGGGCAAGCGGTTCACCCGCGTGCGGGTGGTGAGTGTGCCCCTCACTGATTACAGCAGGTTCGGTGTCTGGTGTGCGCAGTTCACCAACGGCGCGGGCGAAGACATCCGCTACCTGCCGAGAGGCAAGGCCGAAGCCGCTGAACTGCCCAGCCACGATTATTGGCTGTTCGACTCACGCAAGCTGGTACGGATGCGCTTCGACGACAACGACGCCTTCTTGGGCGGCGAGGTCATCGAAGACCCCACCGAGATCGTGAAGCACAACTACTGGCATGATGCGGCCTGGCATCACGCCGTACGACGGGATGACTTTGCCACCGAACAACATCTCGGGCAGCTCTAACGTCCACGAGGCCCGTAACGCCCTCGGCAAACGACTCCGCGAGTTGCGCTCGTCCGCTGCTCTCAGCGGCCGGCAGCTCGCGGAGTCGTTGTCGTGGCCGCCTTCCAAGGTGAGCAAACTGGAGAACGGCCGACAGACACCCAGCGACGATGACGTACGCGATTGGACGCGGGCAACCAACGCTGAGGACGAGACAGAAGCGCTCCTCGCTTCGCTGCACACCCTTGAGGTGCAGCACGCCGAGTGGCAGCGCATCCTGCGTACCGGCCTGAAGCCGCACCAACAAGACCTGACCGAGTGGGATCAGAAGACGCGCCTCTTTCGCGCGTTCGAGGCAACGGTGATTCCGGGCCTTCTCCAGACCGCCGAGTACGCGAGGGCTCGCTTCGCTGAGGGCATCCGCCGCTTGAAGCTGCCCAACGACATTAACGAGGCGGTAGCGGCCCGCATGCAGCGCCAGGAGATCCTGTACCGGCCGGACAAGCGATTTCACTTCATCCTGACCGAGGCAGCGCTTAGGTTCCGGCTGTGCCCCACAGAGGTCATGCTCGGCCAGCTCGACCGCTTGGTCTCCCTCTCTCAACTGACCAACGTGCGGCTCGGGATCATCGCCTTTGAGACGCAGTACGCCACCTCGCCGTGGCACGGCTTCTGGATGTACGACAACGAACGAGTGTTGGTCGAAACCTTCAGCGCCGCGCTCGACCTGCGACAACCACAAGAGATCGAGCTCTACGGCAACGCCTTCGAGCAGCTTGCCGCCGTCGCCAGCTACGGTCGAAGCGCTCGGGTGATCATCAGCCGTGTGATTGATGACCTTGCTCCTGAGCCCCAGGAGGATAGCGAGTAGTTTCGCAGCCACCCGGTCGATTGTAATATTTCGAGAAATAACAAGAAACTTTCTATTCACCACCTTCTTTCGTCCCTACTCTCCCGTGAGGGACGCCGGACCGCGTCCGTCCTCAAGGGATTCGGGAGTTGGCCAGGTGATGACCCGTGTTGCCCTGCTGAGCAGGGATCAGATCGACAAGCTTCCGGAGCGCGCCCGTGAAGTCGTGGAGTACCGTAAGAGCGGCCTCAGTCTGAACCACATCCAGGACTGCCCGCTGGGCTGCGCGTACTGCATCCGGCACACCTACGGCCTATGGGATCAGCGCGTACCGCGGGCGCTCATGAGCGACGCCCAGGCCGTGGAAGAGCTGGTCACTCACCGGTACTTCCAGCCGCACGTGACCCCGGTACAGGTGTTCAACCGGGCTTCGATGTGTTGCGGCTGGACGTGAACCGTCAGCCTCCCGAGCAGTCCGCAGCGCTCATCCGTGACCGGCTGCTGGCCTTCTTCGCTCCGGCTGCGGGGTGAGCGGCGGGCATGGTCGAGACGATCACGGACGCCGACATCGGTAGCGGAGTCGAAGTGCTGCACCGGCTCGCCACCGTTGTGCTGAACGAGCACGCTAACGACCACGGCCTGTGCGTGGTGTGTGGCTGTGCTTTCCCGTGTGAGCGAGCGGTTCTCGCAGAGCACAACCCTGCGCTCACGCGCTCCTGACCGGCTGGGCTGGCGAGCGGTGACGATGCCTGCCCGCCAAGCCCAGCCACCACGCTTCCATAACGCGGGAGTTCAGCAATGAAACCCTTGATATACGGCTACATGTGCGCACCCGATGACGTGCCGGACGACGAGCTTGACCGCGTTGTTTCGGAGATGCGCCGCTTTGCGGTGGCGGAGGGTTACTGCTACGCCACGACGTTCTTCGAGTACCAGAACGGCTCGCGCGCGGCGTTCGACGAGCTGATCACTGAACTCCAGCGGGCCGAGGCGCGGCACGTGGTCGTGCCGTCCTCCGGGCATCTGTCAAGCCACCGAATCTTGCGAGGCCACCTGCTTAAGCGGTTGGCGGACGACGCCAGCGCCCGCGTGTTCACACCGGACGGCTCGTGATGGATCGGCGCGACCTGATCATGCCCACGTACCGTCGTGGTCGGGCGCATTTCCCGGTCAGCGACCGACATCCGCGATACCGGGACCGGGAAATCCACCGTCGAGTGCCTCGGGTGTTCCGCACATGTACACGACCTGCGCCACGTCCACATCGGCGGCCAGTTCACGCAGTACCGCGACGACTCCGGCATCCGGATCGATCAGGCCGACGCCCCGGCGGGCATACTGACGTCCCAGTTCGGCGGACACCATTCCCCCACCGAAATCAGCTCCGCCGGATTCGCTGCCGGACGAGCCCCACGGACCCCAGTCAAGTGAGACGACACGGCCGTGAAAACGTCTCGCCCAGGCATGGGCACAGGTGTCAAGAGCATCATTGGCCGCGGCGTAGTCGGCCTGGCCGGGGTTACCGAACACGCCGGACACGCTGCCGAACAACACCAAAAAATCAAGATCATGACGCAGTGCGTCGACAAGCGTCCGAGCGCTCTCAACCTTTGTCGTGAAAATGCGGTCGGACAGCTCCGGCGTCTTGTTCCGGACCAGTTTGTCCGCGACAGTCCCGGCGCCATGCACAACCCCGTCGATCCTGCCGCGATCGGCGTAAACCGCCGCCACTACCTGGCGCAGCGCCTCGGTGTCCCGGACGTCCACGGCGTGGTATCGAACATAGGACGCGGTCCGCGTGAGAGCCGCCACAGTGGCCCGCACCTCCCGCTCCGCCAACAACCGGGCGACCGTGGCCTCGATCTCGGCCGGTCGGCACAGGCCCGCGTCGATCAGGGTTCGGCGCAGCCGCGGTGCGTCCGGCGCGGCGGCTGTCGCCGGGTCCTCCGGTACGGCCGGCAGGACAGTTCGGCCGATCAGTTCGATCCCGCAGCCGGTGGCACGGGCGAGCGCCAGCGCCACCCTGGCGGTAATACCGCGGGCGCCGCCGGTCAGCAGCACGACCGAGTCCCGGCCGAGCGCGGGTACGCTCACACCGGTCGAGGAGAGCTGCGCGGGCACCACCCGCGGGGCCGAGCGGATCCCGTGACGGTAGCCGACCACGACCGGGGCATCCGGTGTGAGGATCTCGGCGAGCAGGTATTCGGCGAGCTGGACGGGAGCCTCCTTGGGGTCGAGGTCCACCGCCCGGACGAGCGTCCGCGGCGCCTCCCGCGCGACTGTGCGGGCCAGCCCGGCTATCCCGACGCTCGGACCAGGTTCATCGGTCGCGGACCGGCCGAAGCTGCCGCCGCTGCCGGTCGCGATGACAAGGCGGCGGGTACCGCCCGCGACCGCGGCTTTGATCGGGCCGAACGCGGCGGGCAGGGCCGGGGGGGCGTCCCGGTCCACCGGTGACACCCACAGGACGCCGTCCGCTCCGACACCGCTCGCGAGCTGATCAGCAAGCGACCCATCAGCGGCGGAGAACATCCGCACGGTCGCGCCGTGCCGCTCCAGCATGGTTGTCAGAGCCAGCCCGATGCCCAGGCCGCCCTCGACGACGGCGAAGCGGGCGCCCGACAACGCCCCCGCCCCATGGCCGGTCCCGACCGCGGCAAGAGCTTCCGCGAGCGACGGCAGCGGCAGCGGCAGCGGAACCACGTCGACGACGAACCGCCGCAGCGATGCGGCGCCTGGCCGCTCACGTTCAGCATTCGCCAGCAGCCTGCTCGGGTCGATGT
>NZ_CAKJTL010000061.1:7456-14004 GCF_917627385.1 Protofrankia sp. CiT1 | reverse complement strand
CCGCCGCAGCGATGCGGCGCCTGGCCGCTCACGTTCAGCATTCGCCAGCAGCCTGCTCGGGTCGATGTAGACGGTATCGACATCAACGCTGGAACCGGTGTTCGCCGTCGGCGGCACCTCTGTGTCAGCGGGCCCGACGGCTGTGTCAGCGGGCCCGACGGCCGGATTCGCCGCACCAGCGTCGAGACCCGGCCGGGTGACGATCCAGTCAACGATCCCGCGGATGGTCCTGGCCCGCGCCAGCTCCTCCGGCACCGTGTCGCCGGTGGTGGCGGTGGCGCCTCCCAGCAGGCCGGCACGCGCGGTCAGCGTCCCCAGGATCTCCGCCCTTCTGATCGAATCGATACCCAGATCAGACTCAAGATCCAAATTGGGCTCCAGGATGTCCGCCGGATAGCCCGTGGCCGCGCGGATCACCTCCAGCACGAGCGCCAGGACCGCGGGCGGATCCAGCGTCGGCGTTGCCGGCAACGCCGACGGCCGCGCAGGCGCCCCCGTGCCCGCGCCTGCGCCACGGGGGCCGGACGGCCCTGGCTGGGCGGGTAGCAACGCCGGACGCCCCTGCGGGGCAACAGCGGGAGCGGCTGGTTCCCGGGCCGGCTCCACCGCATTGCGCTCTCCCGCCACGGCCGCCGTACCGAGATAGCCGAGCATGACGTCACGGTGGGCGGCGACCAGATCCCGGGTGGCGCGCAGGAACTCGATCATGGTTGCGTTCGTGGCGGCTTCCCGCGGCGCGATGTTTCCTTCCAGGTTTCCTTCCAGCGCCGCTGCCGCTGGTGTCACCACTGCCGCGGCGGGCGCTGGTGCCGCTGGTACCTCTGGCGGTACCGCCGCGGGCGATGCCATCGCCGGCACCGCCAGGGGTGGGGACAGCGGCCGGGCGGCTGGGAGCGCCGACAGGGTGGGCTCGCCGCCCGCCAGCCGTGGCGGTTCGCCGGCGGGGCGCAGCCCGCCCGGCAGACAGCGGCCGTCGGACGTCCGCACCAAGTGGCCGTCGACCAGCCAACCGGGCCGGCGTGGGCAGTTCGCGGCCGAGACCGTACGCACGTCCCGCCCGGCGAACAGCGGCGCCGTATCCATTGTGACACCCGCCGCGGCAAGCTCGGCGAGCGCGAGCAGAAACCGGCGCAGCCCGTGTTCACCGGGAACGTCCGTAGCGACGGCGGTGTGCGGCCGACCGGCGAGGATCCGACCGGTCAGCCCCGTGAGCACCTGCCCCGGCCCGGCCTCCACGAAGATCCGTACGCCGGCCGCGTACATCGCCTCGATCTGATCGACGAATCGGACGGGGCCCGCAACCTGCTCCGCAAGCGTCCGCCGGACCGCATCGGCGCCCCGCTCATACGGCTGCGCCGTGGTGTTTGACCAGACCGGGACCGTCGACTCACCAACCGCGACCTTGTCCAGCTCGGCGCCGAACGCGCTGACCGCGCCCGCGACCATCGGGCTGTGGAACGCGCACGCCGCCGGGATCCGCCGGGCTGTCAGCCCAGCCGCCAGCAGGCGGCGTACCGCGACATCGACCGCGTCCGCCGGACCGGAGATCACGGTCTGTTCCGGCGCGTTGCGATTGGCGATCACGACATCGGCCAGCTCCGCCCCACCGGCGGCCAGCACCTCCTGAACAGGCCCGGCGGCGGCAGCCACCGCGGCCATCGTCCCCAAATCGTCGGTCCGCGCGAAACCGCTGGCGGCATCCAGGATGGCAGCCGCCCGCGCCGCGCTGAGCAATAGAAGATCATCAATGTCGATGATGCCGGCCGCGCACAGGGCGACCAGCTCGCCGTAGCTGTGGCCGCCGAGGTGATCGGGATGGACCCCGAGCCCGGTGAGGATCTCGTTCATGGCAAGTCCCGCCATCCCGAGGACCGGTTGTGCCGTACGTGTATCGGTGATCGCCTCCTGCTGGGCGACCGCGTCCGCATGGGTGAAGGCGGCCGGCGGGAACATCGCCTTCACCCACTTCTCACCACGTTCGAGCAGGTGCCGCAGACGCGGGAAGGCCACGAACACATCCGCCAGCATTCCGGGCCGCTGGCTGCCCTGACCGGGGAAGAGAAAGGCGACCTGCCCGCTTCGATCCGGGCCGCCGGCCGGCCCGGAGCCAGTCGGATCAGCCGTCCCGGCATCGGGCGCGGGCGCGGGCGCGGGCGCGGGCGCGGGCGCAACGAAGATCCCCGCTTTCGGGTCATGCTTGAAGGCCCGCGCACGCCGCACCAGGTCGGGCAGGTCATCGAGGGTGGCCGCGACGAACGCCACCTGAACTGTCCCACCACGCCTGCGCGCGACCGCCGCGGCCAGGTCACGCAGTTTCCAGGGCTGCCCGGCGCCATCGTTGATCATAATGAGTTCGGCGAGCTTGTCCAGGGTGCGGCCCGCCGCGATCCGGTCGGTACCGCGCACGACAAAAAGCTCCGCCGGCCATGGGTGCACACCGTGCGCGGGCTCGGGCCCACCATCGTAGGCCGACAGCACCGCATGGAAGTTCGTCCCGCCGAAACCGAACGCGGACACACCGGCATGCCGGCGCGACGCGGGCGCTGCCCACGGACGAGCCCCCGTGTCAAAGAAGAACGGGCTGCTCGCCGCGTCCCAGGAGGAATTCGGCTGGCTGAGGTTCACCGCCGGCGGCCGCACACCGGTCTCCAGCGCCTTCACCGTCTTGATCAGACCGGCCAGGCCGGCGGCACACTTGGTGTGCCCGATCTGGGACTTCACCGAACCCAGGGCACAGCTTGCCGGCGCGGCGCCATGGGCGGTGAACACCTCGGCCAGGCTGGCGAGCTCCGTTCGGTCACCGACGACGCTGCCGGTCGCGTGCGCCTCGACCAGACCGACGTCAGCCGGGGAGATCCCGGCTCGGGCGTAGGCCCGTTGCATCGCCAGCACCTGGCCGGCCTTGCGCGCAGCGGTCATGCTCAGCGCCCGCCCGTCGCTCGATCCGGCCACCGCCTTGATCACAGCATGGATGCGGTCGCCGGCGCGTTCGGCGTCGGCGAGCCGTTTGAGCACGACGACAGCCACCCCTTCCCCCAGGCTGATGCCGTCGGCGGATGCGTCGAAACTGCGGGACCGGCCGGTCGGGGACAGCGCCTGGACGGAGGAGAACAGCAGGAAGTCGTGGATGCTGTTATGGGTGTCCACACCGCCGCAGAGCACGAGGTCGGAGGTGCCGGCCACCAGCTCTTTGCACGCGGCGTCGAGCGCGGCCAGCGAGGATGCGCAGGCCGCGTCCACCGTGTAGTTCACCCCGCCAAGATCAAGATGGTTGGCGATCCGGCCGGCGATGACGTTGGCGAGCAGGCCGGGGAAGGAGTTCTCGTCCAGGGTGGGCAGGTGTTCGTCGAGCGCGGGCGGGACCGGGCCGACAAAGGCCGGGTAGGCGGACCGGAAGCCGTACGCGGAGGCGAGGTCAGCGCCGGGCTCGGCGCCGAACACGACCGATGTGCGCGACCGGTCAAACGGACGGTCGCCGTACCCGGCGTCGCGCAGCGCGCGGGCAGTCACCGCGAGGGCCAGCAGCTGCCCGGGGTCGATGCTGCTCAACGCCTTCGGCGGAATACCGAAACCCAGCGCGTCGAACGGCACCGGGGACAGAAACCCACCCCACTTGGACGCCACCCGCCGTCCCGTGTCGCGCGGGCCCGCGTCCGGGTCGTAGTAGAGGTTCGGGTCCCAGCGGCCGCTGGGCACCTCGGTGACCGCGTCCAGGCCGCCGACGATGTTGGCCCAGTACTCGTCCACATCGGCGGCACCAGGGAACACGCAGGCCATGCCGATGACGGCCACATCCAGCGGGCGGGCGGCCTCGCGGACCTGATACCGCCCGCCGGCCACGCCATGCGGCCGGCCGCCGCCGGGATGCGTATCGATGCCAAGCTCGGCGGCCCTGGCTGCCAGCGCATGGGTCGCGCCCTCGGTGACCTGGGCATGCAGGACGTCCACCGTGGTTCTCGCCGACCGCAGCGCCGCCACCTGGCCGATCATGAACATGCCCTCATGACGCTGGGCCTCGGCGTCGACGGCGACCAGCCGGTCACGTACCCGACGCGTCCCCTTGCTTGCAATCCGCAACCGACCGAGGTTGAAACGCTCCAGTTCCTCCCATACCTGTGTGCGGGTGAGTCCCCGCTGGAGCAGTTCGGCCTTGCGTTCGGCAAAGGCATGCACAAAATCCGATGGCGCGCACCGGGCCACGTGCACCGGCGAGGTCGCCAGCAGCACGGTCCGCTCGCAGTCCACCGCGGCCTGCTGGAACCCGGGCAGAATCGCCCCTGAGTCAACCGCCTCGGCGGTGAACAGATACGCGGTGCCCATCAGCACCCCGACCCGGGCACCGTGCCCGGCCAGCGGGGCCGTGGCCGCCGCGACCATGGCGGCGGACCGCTCGTCGTGCACACCGCCAGCGAACAGCACGTGCACACCCTCGAAGAACTCCGTACCGGCCTGCTGCCCGGCTTCGTTGGCCACCCGCTCGCCGTGGGCCAGCAGCCCGGCGATCTGGGCTTCCCACAGCGGGAAGCTCGCGCGCGGGCCCACGTGGCCGCCGCACTCGTGTCCCTCAAAGACGAACTTCCGGGCACCGCTGGCGAGGAACCGGGCGAGCAACGCCGGTGAGGGCACCTGCAGGAAGGTGTCGATACCGGCCGCTTCCAACGGTGCCGACTGGGCAGGCCGCCCACCCGCGATCAACGCGCACGGTGGACGGGCCGCGCTGACGGCCGCCAGCTGAGCAGCGCGGATCTCCGGCGGGGCGGACCCGAGGATTCCGACGCCCCAGGGCGCGCCATCGAGCAGCGCGGCTGTCTCCGCCAGCAAAGCGGTGACCTCGGGCCCGCTCAGCAGGGCGAGGGCGAGGAACGGCAGGCCGCCGGCATCGGCAACAGCCTTGGCGAACTCGGCCCGGTCGCTGACCCGCGTCATCGGTCCCTGCGCGACCGGGAGACGCACACCCCGGTCGGCGGCGAAGGGCGCGCCAGGAGCCAACGGGGTGAGCCGGGCGGCAGCTCCGAGATGCTCCCGGACCGCGTCCCGGACCGCCGCGACGACCCCGCCCGCGGTCACGTGCCGGTCAGCGAGCGGCGCCGCGAAGGCTCCGTCCTGGCCGATCGGCAGGAGCTGCGTGCGCAGGTCACGGGCGCCCAACAGGCCGGCGACACCGGCCTCGTCCAGATCATGACCAGTGAGCCGGGCGGCCGGCAGGTCAGGGCGGACATACACGCGATGCCCGGCGATGACCGTGGTCTCGCTGCCGTCCATAGCTCGGATGGCGGCGGCCACATCGGTCCGCGGTTCCATCTCCCGGACCAGAGCGAGCTGGACGTCAAGCACGACCCCGAACGCCCCACCGGCAACCGCCGCGGCGGCGGTGTGCGGGCCGATTCCCCCAGCGGCCCACACCGGCCGGTCCAGCTCGGCATGGAGCAGATGCTGGAGCAGCGTGAAGGTGGTGAGGTCGCCGACCCGGCCACCTGACTCACAGCCCCGGGCAATCAGACCGTCAGCGCCCTCCTCGATCGCCGCCCGCGCCTCGGCGACCGAGGTAACCTCGACCAAGACGCGACGGTGGCCATTGGCCGCGGCGGTCATGACATCCCACCTCGCCGCCTCCCGCCCTGTCTCGGCCGGGCCAGCGCCCGGGACACGGCCGGACGGAAGGACGACGGTGTCCACCACCGGCGGCAGCTCCCCCGGCACGGTCGCGCAGCCGGCGGGAACACGTACGCCGAAGGGACCGCGGGCCCAGCGCGCCGTGTTGACGAGCGCGGTGCGCGCGGTGGCCGCGTCACGCCCGAGATCGAGGACGCCGAGAGCGCCGGCCCGGGTCACGGCGGCGGCCAGCCTCGCGTCCGGCTCGGTGAACGGAGTGATGCCAATGACAAGATCTCGTTCCCGGATCCAGGGGCTTGGAGACGTGCCGGAACTCATTGGATGATCCCTCCTGACCCTGTGCCAACCCATCAGCGCGGCGCCGCGGGCGGAACACCGACAGCTGCGTGCGGGTGGCCACAGCGCGTTCGCGTCATGACCGGCCGCACGGGTTGGGCCGGGTGGTATGTCGCTGTCGAGACGGCGGCGGGTCGATACCGCGGTTGGCTGACGAACACGATGAATCCCGCGGACCGGGCCCGGATGGTGATCCCACAAACGGACAGAAGCGATGCCAGCGCAACCCGCCACACGAACAGGACCACCGCAGGCATGACCGTGACCGGTTCGGTCGTAACGGGACGAGCCTGCTGACGTTATAGCGACCATGGCACACTATGAAAAACAACAAACAAGCACATAGTTCACAACTAATGCCGCATGGCACGACGCCAAGCAAGTGGCAGGCAAGCAGCGGTCAAGCGGCAGCCACGAGCACGACGACAGGCGGGGGCGCGGCGACAGCCACGTTCGGGGGCGCCAGGCGGCGGTGGGCCTCAGCGGCATGCGCCCACCGCCGACCGGCAGCGACCGGAATCCGTTTAGGCACGATCAGTCATTATGCCCGCCGGCCGCGGCGTCCTTCACAAGCCGCCGCTTGCCAGAGCCTCGCCTCA
>NZ_CAKJTL010000061.1:0-6910 GCF_917627385.1 Protofrankia sp. CiT1 | reverse complement strand
GACGCCGGCAGGCCCTGGATGAACTTCCGGCGCCGACCACTTAGCCCATGGGCCGCAGATCGCGGCTCTCGACGATCGTTCCGTCCGACACGACCAGCCGTTCGAACGAGCCCTCGGCCTCAGCGATCCAGAACGCGCCACCGAGCGTCATGGGCTCAAGATTGCGCCGCACGGTCGCCCGGAAACGGCGACGGTGGACGAGCACAACCCGCAGGGGCCCACGCCCACCCAGCAGCGAGCCCCAGGCGACGGTGAAGGGCACCGGTGGCCGGCGCCCCTCGACCGGGGTGGCGCCCTGGCGCCAGCCAAGAATCGGTGTCTGGTCCAACGGATGATCGAGAATGTCCGCGGACACGCCCGCGGACCTCAACCGCCAGTGCAGGAGTCCGACCGGCGAACCCACCAGCTCGACTTCGACGCCGGAAAGCGGCAGCTCCATCCGGTCGAGCACCTGGTCCATCGTGCCACCTCCGCGCCGCGTCCGCGGAGCCGGACGCAACCGCCGGCCCCTCACCTGTCGCGGACGACGTGCCCTCCATGATCGGGTACCGTCGCGCCGCGTCTCGGGGACTACAGTCCGCCTGCGTTCAGGCGTGTCGCATCCTCTGCTCCGGGTGAAAATTCAGCGACGGAGATTCCGAAAACAGCTTCCTGTGCGCCACGCGCGGCTACCGGACATCACAAGGCTGCCGAACATCACAACAGGTGGAGTGCTCGGGCACGCTGCACGGCATCCCGCCTACGCGCCACATCGAGCTTCCGGTAGATGCTCTTCAAGTGCGTCTTGATGGTGTTCGTCGACACGAACATCTCCTTGGCGATCTCCGCCGTTGTGAGCATCGTCGGCAGATACGTCAGGACGGCCTGCTCACGACCGCTCAACGGCTCCACCGGCGGCGCCGCTGAGTCCGCCGGCACCGGCACCGCCGGCCCGGTCACGAGCGGCCTCGCCGGGGACAGCCGCGAAGCCGTCACACCACTGGCGCCGGCACCGTCACCGTCGGCAGTCATGGGTGCGGCGGGCCGAGCGGCGCCGACGGCTGGCTCCGTCCCACGATCCGGGGCTGGCCGCAGCTCAGTCCATGGCCGGGCGGCGGTGGAGCGTTGTGATCCTCCACGCCCGGGCCCGCTGCTGGACCCCGCGGGCCCGGCCTCGCCGCGGGCCAGCAGCTGGTCGACGAGTGCCCGATGAGCGGCCCCTAGCCCTGGATGCGCCCGCAGCATGGCTCTCACTTCCTCGCCCGCGTCCACGAAGGGACGAATGACACCTTCCTCCTCAGCCAACGCCAGCGCGCGGGCCAGCGACGCGGTCGCACGCGCCACCTCACCGGTACGGCTGGCCGCCACCGCGTCCAGCACGCAGGCAGCCGTTACGCTGCCGATACCGAAGCCGGTGTCGGCTCGTAGCAAAGGAGCCAGGACCGCCACCGCGGCGGGTGCGTCCGCGCGGGCCAGGTGCACCCGGGCCAGCGCGAGCAGCTCGCTCGGGGCAGGGCGGTGCCCGGTGATCCCACGCCGCAGGACGGCCAGTGCCGCGTCCGGGTTGCCGGCCGCTGCCAGCAACTCGCCATCGGTGGCCAGCCGGGTCCGCGCACAGATATCGGGCAGGCCGACCGGCCGGTGCGCGCCGACCAGCCGCCGGGCCATCCGGACATCACCCGTACGGGCCAGGACAGCCGCGTTGAGCAGGACGAGGAGCTCAGCGGTCACTGGCTGTGGCCACTGCTGGCAGTAGCGCTCCGCCTCACGTATGCGCCGCCCAGCCATAACAAGATCATATTTTTCCAGGAACACGAGCGCCGTCGCGAGATGCGCATCGGCGAGCCCGGTGGCCGCGGCGGGTTGAACGTCGTCGCGGCCCGTGGCCGCCGACCGGCCCCGGTCGGCGGCCACGGCCTTGCCGGCCCAGAACTCGGCCTGGCGCAGCCGCCCGCGCCAGGCATGGGCCAGCGCGAGCCCGCCCAGGCAGGACAGCTCCACATCGTGCGCACCCACCTCACGGGCAAGGCGCAGTGCCGCTCGGAAGGCCTCGGATGCGCCGTCAGGACGACCACGCCACAGCTCGGCGCGGCCGCGGGTGGCAAAAGCGACGGCACGCACGGCGGAAAGGCTGCTCCACACGTCGGGACTATGCGGATTTCCTCCCTCCGGCATGGCGATGCTCTCCGGACGCCGGCTGACGCGCAGCAGCTTGCGGGCGCAGGTGAGCATTGCCTCGGTATCCGCCCGCAGTTCGGTGCAGCGGGCGTCGAGAACGTCGAGAACGGTCGCCAGCAGACGCCTGCGGCCTATCGGCAGGCTGGCCAACCGCGTCCATGCGCTATGCACACAACGCCGCGCGGCCTCGGCGTCACCAGCGCGGACAGCACGTGCCGCGACCACCAGCGCGCACTCGGTCGACTGCTCGGCAGCTCCCACGGGAAACACGTCCACCAAGGGGCCGACCTGCGCCGCACGCGCAAGGCCACCGGAACCTGTGATCACTCCGAGGCCGCCCTCGACGAGCAGGCAGGCGGCATAACGCCAGTCCCCGGCACGGCATGCGTGGCGGACGGCAGCCGCGACGTCACGGCGTTCGGCGAACCACAGCGCGGCACGCAGATGCAGCTCCGGCTCGTCCTCACGCCCCTCTCCCGCGAGATCGGCGTGCATGGTGTCGGCAAGCAGGCGGTGGAAGCGGTACCAGGTGTCCGCCGCGTCCATACCGATCACGAACGAGTTGGTCCGGGCCAGATCCGCCAGCAGCGCCCGCCCGTCCACGACCGAGCCGCCAGGATCGCCACTGCTGGCCCCGGTGCTGGCTCCGCCCGTGGATGTCGACGCGCCGGCCCGCGGGCAGGGCTCGGCCGCGACCGTCTCGAGGAGAGGCCCGGTAAGCCGGTCCAACACGCTCGCGCGCAACAGGACCCGGCGGACCGCCCACGGATGGCGGCCGAGTACCTCCGCGCGCAGGTATTCGCCGACAGCACGCCTGGTGATCTCCTTGTAAGAGCCGTCCCGGCCGTCGACCGCCGGCTCACGGACCGCTGGCTCATGCGCCGCCGCATGGACCGCCGACAGCCGCAGGCCCGCGGCCCAGCCCTCGGTTCGTTCCAACAGCCGGTCCCGGCCCTCCTCCAGAAGATCAACACCATGGGCCTCGAACAGCGCCGCGGTCTCCCGCGCGGTGAACGCGAGATCGGTCGGACCGACCTCCACCAGCCGTCCGTCGAGACGGAGCCGGTGCAGGGCGATGATCGGATAACGCGCGCAAAGCACCAGTCGCAGCGCGGAACCCGCACAGCTGGCGAGCAGCTCAAGCCCGGCAACCGCGACCGGATCCATGATCAGATGAGCGTCATCGACGATCAGCACAGCGGCCGTGGGCAACTCGCCGAGCATGTTGGCCAGCTCCCGCCAACGCCCATCGAAGCCGCCCCCCGATGCCGGCCGTGGAATCATCGACGGTGCCGGGTCGTCACGCATCCGCCCAGCTGGCAGGATGCCGCCGCGCTCAAGCGCAGACAGCAGATGTGCCCAGAACTCAGCGCCCGCGTCGCCATCGACAGACAGCCACGCGACCGGTCCGGGAAATCGGGCGGCCGCGGCCCATGACGCCGCGAGAACCGTCTTGCCGGAACCCGCCGCGCCGCTGATCACGGTGGTGCCCTGGCGGGCCCCCCGATCGACCAGCTCCCACAGCCTGCCCCGGGGGATGTGGGCGGCCGGCAACACCGGCGGGGACGTTCGACAGAGGACGAGTGGCAGCGCTCTTCCACCGGATGCGTCCGGATGGGGGACAACGACGGCGGACGATTCCGTGTCAACCATCTCTCCACCCCTAACCATTCAGTTGCGTTAGGTAGTGGTACCGCGACAAGAAGTTACAAGCAAGGCCGGGCCAACAAGCAAGATCTTTTAATGCGACCAGTAAGAGGAGCGTGGATCAGGGTGCGTGCCTCGCGAAGCGGCGCGGGGAGCCACCGGAGGTGGTGGGCGTCCACCGACGAGCCGGGGCACCCGTGCATCGGGCGGCGATGGGTGGGCAGCGATGACGCGAGGTGCGTGCCCCAGCCCCGCGACGCCGCGCCCCCGTTGCCGGTCACCCTTGGTGGTCGCCGCCGGAAGCCGGGGTTCCTGCCGGATTGGCGAAGCCGATCTGGGAGGTCCGTCGGGGTATGCCGGATGCCAGGCGGATGCGTCGCGAGGCGGCGCAGGCCCGACAGCGGTGTCCTACCGGGGCCGGCGACAACGACGCGAAGCGCCGGCTGGCATCCGGCAGGCGCCGGCAGGCCCTGGGCGAACTTCCGGCGGGGCGACCAATTAGGCGGCGCAGTCGGAGCAGACCGTCCGGCGAGCATCAGCGAGCTGGCTGCGATGGTGCACCAGGAAACAGCTGGTGCAGGTGAACTCGTCAGCCTGTCTCGGCAGCACCCGCAAAGACAGCTCCTCGTCACGGACCTCGGCGTCGGGGAGATCCAGCTCGGCCTCGAGCGCATCAACGTCATCTCCGAGATCGGCGGCAGCCCCGGCGCGCTGTGCCTTCAGCGTCTCCAGGCTCTGTTCCTGGAGCTCGTCCTCCTCGACATCAGCGCCCCGCCGGGCGTCGAAGTCACGAGCCATGAAGTCTCCTTCCTCACCAGATCGGATCGGCCGCACGCTGAGGCTCCGCGTGCGACCGCTTGTCGGTACCCACTCGGGCCTGCACCCGAACAGGATCGAGTGGTCACAATACGCAACGACCCTGGTGCGAACACAACGGGTGACGTTTGTCCGCATCCATGTGATCCACATATGGCCGGCATGAGACAACGGATCTCTCCCGGCCGACGCGAACAATACGGTCCCGCACGGCGATAGGCCAGGCATCACGTGCACAGCCCGATGTCAGACCCGCCACATGGTTACCCGAAGAGGGAATACCGGACAGGCTACGGATATCGTGCGGCGACCACGGATACGCGACGGCTACAGATAGACGATTACAGCTAACGGCTACAGATAGAGGCCGGTCAGTCCGTCATCCAGCCGCTCGGCGGCCACCGCGTGGACGTCCCGTTCCCTCAGCAGGATGTAGGTCGTGCCGTGCAGCTCGACCTCGGCGCGTTCCTCGGGGTCGTAAAGCACACGGTCACCCATCTGGATGGTACGTACCGCCATGCCCACCCCGACCACATCCGCCCAGGACAACCGCTTGCCCATCTGCGCGGTGGCCGGAATGACGATCCCGGCCTTTGACCGACGGTCGGTCGAGTCCTCACGCGGGGCAACCAAGACGCGATCATGAAGAAGTCTGATCGGCAACGACCCGGCCCGCATGTCCACGCCGGCCATCCCGCCGACGCCGGTGGCACCGTTGACCCCGCCGGAAGCAACACTCACGTGCCGGACACTACCCGCCACGACAACATTGCCCTACAACAGTGGCGCGACGCCGGTCTCCGCCCCAGCTACCCGACACCTGACCGGAGTCGGCAAGAGCACTGATTCCAGCGAGAAGCACACGAAGCTCCCTGGATGAGGAATGCACCCCCAACGGGGTATAAGCTGCCGCCCATCGCCGACCTGACCGTTGTGGTCAGGCCGGCGAGTCGGTGTCGGGACCGGGCGCACCAGCGTTCGCCGGCTCCGGCAGGCAACCGAAGATCGGCACGCAGGCAACCGTGAGATGAGGCGCGACGATGGCTTTGCGAATCAGTGTGGACCTCGATGGGCTACGCTGGGCTGATCTTTTCCGGTTCGTCGACCTGGCCCGCAACGGCGGCATCGGGCCGGAGGACCAGGTAGATGTGATCACTTATGGTAGCGACCCGCTGTCGGTCAGCCTGTCCGCGCGGATCTACCCGTCAGACTCCTTCGGTCCCGGTGACCAGGAGCTCGGCAACGAGGCCGCGGGGCGCTCCAGCGCCCCGGCCGGCACGCCACCCGTGGCCACAGCATCGCCCAACGGATCGTCGTTCGGTTACGACGTGACTCCCGGCGAGCGTGGCGCGGCCGCCAACGGCGCGCACTACCCGGCGTTCGAAGCCCCCGGTGAACGCCCTGGCCCAAGCACACCAAGCCTGCCGTCGTTCGGCGGCTACGACGGGCAGGGCGACCGCGGCGGTCCACCCGCGGCGAGCGGCACCCACTACCCGGCCTTCGACGGGCAGGGCGGCGACCGTATCGGTCCCGGTGGGGCGGGCGGGCAGTTCGCCGGTTTCGAGCCGGTCTTCGACCGGCAGGGCGGCGTCAAGGAGCCTGGCGCAGGTGGTCAGGGCCAGGTCGAGAGCCCTTACATCGAGGAGTTCGCCCGCCTGCAGGAGGGCCTGATGCGCCAAGCTCGCCGCCCGGAGGAGGTCCGTCCCGAACGGGGATGAAAAAATCAGAACGGGAGCGGGAACGCCCGGCCGTACCGCCCCACGCCGAGCCGGGTACCCACGTCCGTTATATCAGCACATTCTATCAACGCACCGCATCGGGACCCACGGTGTCACAACCCATCACATCGACACACACGTCCTGATATGCGATGTGGGTGACACTCCGTTCGTGATTATGTGACAAACTACTACCAGCAGTCCTACAGTTGCCATAGTGACCGGTCGAGGGCCGTACCGGTAACACACCCCACGAAGTGATGGTGCATGCTGCCTGCGATGGAGGATCAGCGGACGGACGAGGTCGGGCGCTACCGCAACCAGTTGCGCTCGGAGCTTCACATGATCTCAAACGGACCCGTTCTCGCGGGTCCACGAATGATCAGACACATCGAATCCCTGCTGACCCTCCTCGATCTCCACCAGCCGAACGAGTTCGACCTGTGCATGAGCTGCGACCGGCTCTGGCCGTGCCCGACGATCATGATCGTCACAGGAGCCCCGGCAACCGATGGCGACGCACCTGTCGCGGAGTCCGACGGCGCCAGCAGCCAGTCCGTACCGGTTCTCCC
>NZ_CAKJTL010000060.1:45745-49871 GCF_917627385.1 Protofrankia sp. CiT1 | reverse complement strand
GGCCCCCGACCGCGGCACAGCCACCCAGCCCAGGCTCCCGCCCCATGCCGCCGGCACCGCGGCAGCACCCCACCGGCCCGATCCAGCCGCTCGGGCATGAGCAGCGGACGCCGCCCCGGCAACCCGCGCCGTGGAACGGCGGCGAACCGTCCGGGCAGCCGCATCACGGAGCAGCCATCCCCACAGCCCGCCCCGCGCCGCTGATTTCCGGGCCGATAGGGATCCCGCCCAGCCGGACGCCAGCCCAGCCTGTGCCGGCCGACCCGGGCATACCCGCGGGCAATGGCATGCCCCGAAGGTCGACACTGCCGGCTACCGACCGGAGCGCCCCTGGCCCCCAGCCACATCATCCGCGTTATCCGCACCCCGCGGCGCCGCGGGCTGAGGTCACGCACCCCGGAACGCCCCAGCAGCCGGGGACGCAGCCCCCACAACCTGGATCAACGCGACAGCCACAGGCACGGCCGTCCCAGGCCCCGCATCCGGAGCCACCGCCCAGCGGGGCGGACAACCGTGACGGCAACCGCTGGCCCGAATACGGCAGCATCCTCGACGGCATCGACGTGATCTAGGGCGTGTTTCGACAGCCGTCGTTCGACCAGCGGCCGGAGGCACCCGGCCCGCTCCTGAGAACAGCACCGCTACCTGGTGCGACAACCGTCGTCCGCCGAGATGCGTACCGCCCGATCACGCGCAAGGGTGAACCTGTGTTCGCCAAGTAGTCAACGGTCCGTGACAACATCGTGCCAACCAGGTTTGAAGGCAAACGCTGCGTGGCATGAAGGCGACAGTAGCGGGCTGGTGACGATGTTCGGACACATGGCGATGTTCGGCGGCGTGCCCGTCGGCAGTGATCGGTGGAGGGTGAGGCGTGGCCGAAACTCTTACCGCACGCTTCGATCTGCCCGCCAACACACGCGCCGCGGGGCGGGCACGGCGTCTTGTCAACGAGCTGCTGACCATCTGGGGCCGTGAGGAAGACGCCGAGGTCGCCCGCCTGCTGGTCAGTGAGGTCGTCACCAACGCCGTGCGCTATGCCCGGTGCGATGACCCGCTGCACATCCAGATCATCGCGCAGAACGACCGGGTACGGATCGCGGTGGGTGACGACAGCACGATCCGTCCCATCATGCGGACGGTGTGCGACGATGATGAATCCGGCCGCGGCATGCATCTGGTCGCGGCGCTGGCCAGCGAGTGGGGCGTGGTCGACAAGCCGGCCGAGGACAGCCCCGGTAAACATGTGTGGTTCGAGCTGACCGCGCCCGCGCGGGCAGCCATCCCCGTGAGCGCCGCCGGGCCGACGGCGCTCACGGGGATGGCTGGTGCCTGTCAGCCCGCGTTCTTCCCCTGACCATGTGCTTCCACACTCTTCCAGCGATTTTCCACTGTGCGTGCGATCGTCCGGGGACGGGTGTGCCAGCGTGGACAACCACGGTGGGCAGCTGTGATGACCCACTGTGATGGGTGGATGATGAGGCGAGGAGAGCATCAGCCTCATGGCGTAGCGTAATCGACAGCGCGATGTCATCACCAGGGAGCCGCCATGCCCGTGCCCACGAATGTCCGGCTGGACGTGCGGATACTGCTCAGCACGGGAACGCACCTGGTGGTGCGGTATGTGCCGGCCGAATCGGCCCATGCGCTGCCCGGCGGGACCGTCGAACCTGGTGAAGACATCGTCACCGCCGCCTCCCGGCACCTGCGCGAGCTGCTGGGCTCGCACCGGGATGCGCACGTCGCGCCACTACCGCCACCGCAGCCGGGGCTGTCGGCATCCCCGGCGGTACCGGCCTTCGCGGCGTGCGTCGAACACGCGACCGGACCCGATGAGCGCACCATGACGCTCGTGTTCTCAGCCGATCTTCCCGACAAAGCGGACATACCCACCGCCTGTCTGGGCACACCGCTCGTCACGCTCCCCCTCACGAACCTCACTGAGCGATCATTGACTCCCCCCGCGATAGCCAGCATGGCGATCCGCTGGCTGGAGGACCGCTGGCCGACCTGGTCTGGCCTGGCGGTCTCCGAACCCGAACCGTGGTGGAACCAGCTACGCGAGTCCGCGCACTCCCTGCGGGCACAGCTGGATGCCCGCCGGCACGAACTCACCGACGCGTCCTTCCGGGATGCGGCGGTGGCCATGTGCGCGCTCGTCGCCGCCGCCGACGGCACGATCGATGCGCGCGAACGGGAAGCGATGGCGGCCATCGTCACCAGCGATCCGGTCCTGGGCGCCTTTCCACCGGACGAGTTGCTCCGCCTGTTCGACGCGCATGTGGCCGCGTTCCGCGCGGATGCCACCGAGGCCAGGGCCGCGGCGCTGCGTGAGATCGCCAAGGTGCGGGGACGTAGGGTGCGGGCACGCTCGGTTATCCAGTTCGGCGCGGTGATCGGGCGCGCTGACGGCACGTTCGACCCGGCCGAGCGAGCCGCCGTCCAACAGGCGATCGCTGTTCTCGGGCTCGATCCCATGACCCTCGCCGTCCAGGCCGGCTAAGAGCGCCCAAGCCCAGCCTTTCAGGCCCAGGCCGTCCAGACGAACATCCCTTGATCCCCGACCGCTTCTGCCAGCAAGAAAGGCGGGCCGACCCGGTGGACACCGTCACCGCAACCACGGCAGCATCCAGTGCGTCCAGCACATCGGTGGTATTGAGCGCACGCATGCTCTTCACGGCCGGCGAGCGCATCCTTGTCGCCAACCGCCGGGGGCAGGCCTGGTACTCGTTACCCGGCGGGAACGTGAAGCCGGGCGAGAGCGTGGAGGAAGCGCTGCGCCGCGGGATCCGGGAGGAGACCGGCCTGACCGCGCGCACCCTCGACTTCGTGGGATGCGTGGAGCACTCGTTCGTCGAAGCCGGCCAGGCCTGGCACGAGCTGAACATGGTGTTCGCCTCCGTTCTGCCGCCGTTCGCGGATATCGGCAGCCGGAAGGAGGCCATCGATCTCGGTTCGGTGGCCGTGGCCGATCTCCACGCTTTCGTGTTCCGGCCCGCGCACCTGCGGACGGCCATCCTGAGCTGGCTGAGCACCCGCCGGCCAGCCTGGTACGGCCCGGCTGGCGCACCGCGGCGGGAGGGCAGACCGGCCTGACGGCCTCACGGTAGATCACCCGGCCTTGTCTCACCGGCCTCACCGGTGCCCCAACAGTCGGGCAGTGGGGCGCCTCTGGTACAATCGCGCGCATTTTTACACCCACGTGACCGGAGCCAGAACCGTGTTGTCGATGTACCGCCTGTGGTGCTGACGTTGATGATGGACACGACCGCAGGATGGAGCGCAGCGTCGGCCGTTGCTACGCGTTCAACACCGGTAGCCGCAACGGCGTCAAGATCATGGAGATGCGACACGCTCAGAGGGACTCGACCCCCCAGCATCTTGATCCGTAGTTTGCCCGGGATCTTCCGTGGACGTCCGCTGGGGCTTGCCGGGTCCGAGGATCAGGGGGCGTGTGTCCGCCGACGTGTGTGGCTGTCTGCCGACTTGCCTGTCAGTATGACTGTCGGCTCGCGCTTCGAGGCATGGGCTCTCCACTGTGAGGGTGAGATCATGTGGGGTGCATATAGACTTTGACCTATAGAGGTTGCTGCCTATACTTGGCGAGTGCGCTGGGACGTCCGGTTGCTCGACGAGGTCGAAACGTGGTTGTTGGGTCTCGATGACCGTAGTTACGCATTGGTCGCTGCTGCCATCGAGAAGCTTGCGGACGAAGGCCCAGCCCTGGGCCGTCCTCTGGTCGACTCGGTGAAGGCGTCCCGGCATCACAACATGAAAGAGCTCAGGCCGGGATCGGCCGGCTCTACCGAGATGCGCGTTCTGTTCGTATTCGACCCGCAGCGGCGTGCTGTGCTGCTCGTCAGCGGGGACAAGTCCGGCACTTGGCGAAGTTGGTATGTCCGAAACATCAAGACTGCTGATGACCGGTACGACGGGTGGCTCCGCGGTGAATACGGCAATGGGAGCTGAGCGATGAGGAGGGACGTGCCGTGGCGAGTACGTGGGAGCAGGTACGGGCCAAGCGGCCTCCAGACGAGGGCTGGGTGGCTGAGTACCGCGCACGCCTGGATGCTGAGGTACGCGCCTACCGGCTCAGGGAGATTCGTGAGGAGCAGGGTCTGACGCAGGT
>NZ_CAKJTL010000060.1:18786-45118 GCF_917627385.1 Protofrankia sp. CiT1 | reverse complement strand
TTGGCTGGACTCGAACCCCCAACCTCTCGATCCGTAGCCCTCGGCGATATGTCCATGGATGCTCACCAACGTCTGTCCGCGCAGGTCACGGGCTTGGGGCCGTCCACCGACGTCTACGGGCGTCTACCCCTGTTGCAGTCCGTCATGACCCCTGGCGGGGCAACCCGGGACAGGATGGAACACGACAGGGGGCTTGGTTGTCCGACAACATCGGGCTACTTCCGACTCAGTACAACTGCAGTACGAAGCGCTCTGACTCTCCTTAACGGAGCGCGCGGAAGGAGAGTCCCCGATCTCCGAGACTGAGCGGATTCAGGTATCTTCGTCGACGGATGCGAGTACCCGGCGCAGGTCGGCGGCGAACTGGGGTAGTTGCTCCCTGGCCGCGGTGTGCAGGATCTCGAGGTCGACAGACCAGTAGCCGTGGACGATCCGGTTGCGTAGCCGCACTGGCTGCTTCCAGGCGATGTCTGGAAACTGCTTGGTGATCTCTTCGGAGAGCTGGCTGGCGGCTTCGCCGAGCACGGTGAAGTTCCACAGGAGCGCGTCGCGGCGCTGGCGGTCCGCCTCCAGACCGCCGGTGGTGATCCCATCGGTGAGTTTCCGCGCCTGGTCGGCTGCTTCGATCATCTCACCGAGAAGGAGGACGTCACGCCGCATAGACGGGCCGTGCTTCAGCCAGGACGGACGACCGTAGCAACGGGTGGAGCCCGCGGACGGAGACCAGATCGACAGGCCGGCCGAACAGATCGGCGAGGTCATCGGCAAGCTGCTCGATGTCCCAGCCCAGACGCCGGCCAGGCTGAAGGGTGTACAGGATGTCGATGTCGCTGTCGGCGGTCGCGGTGCCGCGCGCTTGAGAGCCGAACAGCTGGAGTTCGGCGATCCCGTACCGATCGCAGATCGCGGCAAGGCGGGCCTCGTCGATCTCCACTCCCGCGATGAGCCTCACCAGGCAAGGGTAGCCGCAGGCGTCACGCGACAGCGGCCGGTGACCCGCGGCTCAGCGAGATCCAGTCGCTACGGCCGGGTGAGGTCGATCTTCATCGGAAAGGGTGCGACGGCGTCGACGACACCGGTGAACACCTCTCCGTCACGGTAGGTCCTGCTCGCCGGGTCGAGAATGTAGGTGTGGACGACGGGAACCCCTGCGGGAGGTTGTTCGACTCGCCAGTAGTAGGAGATCCCGGCCCTGGCGTACTGCCCAGCCTTGACGATCCGGTCTGTCGTCTCCGAGCCCGGAGAGACCACCTCGACGACGAGCAGGATGTGCTCGGGGCGCGCTGGCATGACATCGATCGTGTCGGCGCGGTACACGACGACATCTGGACGTCGGTTCGTCAACGGCACGTCCTGGAGCCGGACGTCGACGTCGAAGTCGGCGTTCCAGCCCGGCCCGGCGGCGGCCTCCAGAGCGGTCGCGAGGGTCTTGATCAGCCGGTTGTGGCGCTTCGACGCGCTGGGGCGCACGACGACCATCCCGTCCACGATCTCGATGCCCGCGCACTGCTCGTCGGACCAGGAGTCGTACTGCTCCGCCGTGACCTGGTGGTGCATCCAGTCGGGAGCGATCATCTCCACGGTGATGACGTACCTCCTTCGGGCGACCGACAGACGTGATCCTTCCGGGCCAGCGTAGCGCCTGCAGAGGCTGGGCCTCGATGTTCGAGCGTCGCCGGTACGACTCGTCGCAATGCCGCGATCGTCCGGAGCCCGGCGCGGAGGGCTCGCCTGGTAGCATTTGTGAAACGTACTTCGACGAACTATGGATCGATCAAGTAGGTTTCGGTCAACCATACTTCGATCCGAAGAGTGGACGATGGCCGTGCCTGTGAAGCCCCCTCACCTGTTCGACCGCGATGCCGAGTGGCGAGGCCTGACATCCTTCGTAGCCGACCCTCGTCCGGGGGCGACTCTCGGCGTGGTCAGCGGACGGCGCCGGCAGGGCAAGAGCTATCTTCTTCAGGCGCTGGCCGCCGCTGCCGGCGGGATCTACTTTCCCGCGCTGGAACTGACTGAGGCGGTCTCGCTTCGGTTGTTCGCCGATGAACTCGTCAGGTTCACGGGCGCCCCGGTCCCGCCTTTCCGGGACTGGCTGGATGCCGTCCCATTCGTCCTGCGTGCCGCGAGCGGCCGCCCCACACCAGTCGTGATCGACGAGTTCCCCTTCCTGGTCAAGGCGTCGCCGGAGCTGCCATCGATCATCCAACGCGAACTCGGGCCGGGCGGCAGCGGCGGTACCAGCAGCGCGCGGCTCCTGCTGTGCGGCTCGGCGATGTCCGTCATGGGAGGCTTGTTGTCCGGGCAGGCGCCATTGCGCGGACGCGCGGGTCTTGAGTTGATGGTTCATCCCTTCGGGTACCAGGACGCCGCGCGGTTCTGGGGTATCACGGATCCGGCGCTCGCGGTGCTCGTGCACTCCGTGGTTGGCGGAACACCCGCCTACCGTCGCGAGTTCGTCCGCGACGACTCCCCGTCGGGCCTGGGCGACTTCGACGCCTGGGTGACAAGGACCGTGCTGAACCCGCAGACCCCGCTGTTCCGCGAGGCCCGCTATCTGCTCGCGGAGGAGACGGACATCCGCGACCTGTCGCTGTACCACTCGGTGCTCTCCGCCGTCGCCGAGGGGAACTCGACCAGCGGGGGCGTCGCCAGCTACGTCGGCAGGAAGGCCAACGAGATAGCCCACCCGCTGCGGGTGCTGGAGGACTCCCGGCTGCTGGTCAGGGAGCCCGACCTGTTCAGGCCGGGCAGGGCGGTCTACCGGATAGCCGAGCCGCTGATCAGCTTTTACCACGCGGTCATGAGCCGGGACTGGACGCGGCTGGAGCGCGGCGACGCGGCGACGATCTGGTCCAGTGCGCAGCCGCGGTTCCTTTCCCAGATCGTCGGACCGCATTTCGAGACCATATGCCGCGATTATGCGATCATGGCCGACCCAGCGGTATTCGGAGGCCTGCCTGCCGAGGTGGGAGCGGGAATCGTCGCCGACCCCGCCAACAGGACTCAGATCCAGATCGATGTCGCCGTTCTCGCGCCGGCAGAACACGGACAACCGCGCAGGATTCTCTCGCTCGGGGAAACGAAGTGGGACCGGGTCATGGACCGGCGTCACGCCGACCGTCTGCGCCGCGCCCGCGACCTGCTCACGGCCAAGGGCTTTGACACCCGCGATACGCGCCTCGCCTGTTACTCGGGGGCGGGATTCCACCCGGGCCTGGAATCCGATGTTCCAAGCGATGTCCGCCTGATCGGCCTCGACCAGCTCTACGCAGGCTGACCGCCGGTAAGAGCCCCGTCGTAGCGCGCCGCAGGAGATGGAACAGGCCCTTCACGCGAAGAGCGATCGATCTGGCACACGCGTTCCCTGACGAACTGTTGCACGACGCGCACATAATCGGGCAGACATTGAGGCTGTCTGGCAACCAGGCTCAGTCGGTCCAGTCACGGGCCCAGCATTGGCGGCGCTCGTGCTCCTTAGCTATCCATGCGGAGCCTTCCGCCGCCACCGACTCCAGGATGGGAAGGGCGCCTTCGAACCCCGCGCTCTGAAGCGTGAGCAGCCGGTCGTCCTGCTCAGCGCTGTCCAGCAGGTCGCCGAGGTTTCTGCGGAAATGCTCTCCGATGACGGTGATCTCCTGGCCACTCAGCAGCGTCAGCCGCAGCGTGTAGGCTCGCGGTCGCTCCACTTTGACTGGCTCCGGTGTGTTGGCCTGCGTAGTGCGCACACAACTTTCCACCACCTGCGCTGACGCGAGCGCGTCATATCGGAACAGCGTGCGCCGCTCGTTGCTCACCTCACCGGTCAGAAAGTCCAGGTGGGCCGTCACCTCGCGGACACCATTCTGGCTGAGCAGGAAAATCTGAACCTCATAGGCCGAGTAGCGGATTGGGCCGTTTTCTACCCGCACCTGTCTGGCGTCCTTTGTGCCCTCCACTGTCACCACGTGGGTCACGAGATCGCCTGTCGTCAGCCCGGCTCGCTCCGTGGCGTCAGTCCTGAGATAGATCTTGTCCAGGACGAGCCACCGGTTCATCTCGGTATCGGTGGGCTGCTCCTTGAGTTGCGAGAGCCACTCTCCGTACCATTCCATCTCCTGGTCGTACCGTCGCCTGGATCGGGCGGTAAGGAACCGGCGCAGGCCATGCGCTGCCCGGATAGAAGATGCTCCGCGTATCGCGAGTGCTCCGCCGACACACAGGAGGATCGCGGGCGCCCATCGGCCGTCGTGTATCAGGAGTGCCAGGCTGGCACTAGCCAGCACAACGCCTACGCCGAGCATGCGACCTACGCCCTCGGGCACCTCCGGCGCCCAAAGACCGTATGGCTCCGTTGATTCTTGGCCCGACCCGTCCGAATCTAGATCGTTGGCGTCTGGATCCCATGCCTTTGCCGTCTGATCCGCGTGCCAGCGGATCAGCCAGTCGATTTTGTCAGGCTGGATCTGCGCGTTGCCGTAACTGGCGACGAGCCGTCGCTTCAGGCGCGCACGGGCAGCCTCGGTGTGTGCGGGCCAGTTCCCCGCGATGTGTGGCCGTGCCGCGCTGAATCGGGTATCGACCCGGTCGTGAATCTCCTCGACGAAGCTGGTCGTCACCCAGTGCCCGGGAGAGCGGCGCGCCGGTGGCACGGTTTCGCGCTGGCACGCCTCGAAGCACAGTCGCAGGGTCCTGCGGTCGATGCCCTGCCGGAGCAGGAGACACCCCGCGCCGATCAGCCCGACTATCCCGGCGATGTCTGCGGGTCCGAACACCCCCGCGAGCAGAACCACAGCGCTTAACGTGAGTCCGCCGATGGCGTACCTCCGGTCGGCGAGCTCCGGGGGCACCGGTCGGACCGGGTCCGGCCGCGGCACAGCGGGTGGCGGCTCGAAGAACAGCCAGGCGCGCTGCTGCCGCCGTTTGTGAAGTCGCTGGGCTAGGACGAACCGCGTGCCCACGGTCTCCAGCTGGCGCCCCGCCATCCCGTCAAGCATGACGTCCAGGTGGAAGCTGATCTCCTCCTGCCGGTCCAGCGGCAGCTCATCGAGTACGTTCGGCCCCTCGTCAGTCTCGGTGAGGAGCGTTTCGGAGTCGAGCTGGGCGCGGGCCTCGTCCAGCAGACGCCACACTCCTTCGAGCGCGTCCGACCACTCGCTCCGCTGGCACGACCTGCCGATCTTTCGAGCTTCCTTGAGATTGTCTGCCAGCTCTCCATGCAGATCGTTCCACGATCGCCCGCTGAGGACGGAGAGGCAGTAGTAATACACCGTCTCGGCAGACGAGTGGCCGCTCCTGACAAGATCTCCGAGAATTCTCTCGGCAGGTCTTGGAACGCCGGCGGCCAGCTGGTTGACCGCGACTTTGTACCGACGTTCTGGCGGGTCCCCCGGGAGTATTTTGTACTCTGTCGAAGAGCGAAAAATGATCCGGCCGTAGTTCTGTCCGATTACCTGGCCGACGCGGGCCTCGCCGGAGATGTCGACATGGCTGTCCGATGCACGTGATGTTTGGTGAGATTCAAGATCATCATCGATCATGACCAGTCCCCCCAGGTGTTCTCGATGGGTCCGTGATTGACGTCGATCTGCTGGCCGACGCGAGCGTTGCCGCCAATGCTCGTGTGATGAGAGGTTGGCGAACCGCCGGGCGATGGCCGTTGGCCGTCACCCGGTCCGTCGCTATCCGGGTCGGTTGGGTCGTCTGCCGCCGCTGCCAGCGCGACCGCGACCACGGCGGCATTGCGGGCTGCTCGGAGCTGGCTGCCGTGGCCGTCTGTCGTGGACTTGGTGCCGTCGGCCCGGTCGCTGATGGCGCGCACGGTCGCGATTGGCACCTGGCCGAGCTGGTGGGCCGCGAGCGCGAAGCCTGAGCTTTCCATCTCGATGGCGACGGCATGGTTGTAGTTGCGGCGGAGCTGGCGGGCTAGCGGTGACTTCTTGGAGTTCAGAATTACGTCCCCGACCGCGACCGCTTCGAAATGGATGCTGGCTCCCGGGCCTTCGCTCTCCGGGTCGGCGAGCGCCGCGCGCACTGCGGGGTCGCGTGGCAACCGGCGTGCGAGCTGTTCGAGGGCATGCGAGGTCGGCCAGGCATCTGGCCGCGCCATGAAGCCGGTGTCCTCGCTGCGGCCACCCTGGTACGCGAGGATGTTCGTGGCCACGACGACGTCCCCGATCTCCAGCCAGTCGCGGAGAGCTCCAGCGACGCCGACGAACAACATCGCCGAGGGCGAGAACTCTGTGTATACCCGCTCGGTCAGTGCGGCGGCCCCGGCTGCGCCCGCACCGATGACACCGAGTACGATCTGTCGGTCCGGGTGTGACGTGAGGCGCCCCACCTCGAAGATCGTTCCATGCCGGTGCGTATGGGGTCTGACCTCCGTGAGATGCGCCCGGACGGCATCGTATTCCACCTGTAGTGCGGTCAGAATTCCGATCACAGTGCACTCCCGGTTTGTGGGCTGCCGACAATAAGCGTGGCGAGGTGGCTCTTCGTCGCGCCGAGTACAAATCGTCATAGGCTAACGGCGGTGAAATCCCCGTTGCACGGTAGAAGGGCGCGCCACGAGGCCTTGCGAAAGGCGCAGTGAAGGGCAATGCGAGGGTGAAAAGTTGTCGAATGCCAAAGTCACTGATCGATAACGGCTCGAGGTGGTGGGTTGCGTACCCGTCGGCGCTGGCTTCCTAAGCTTGCTGTTCCCAAGATACTAAGAGCTAAAATACCTCGGCGGATGATGCCTAGCGCCGCCGGCGCGCCTTAAATCCGGATCATCAAGAGAGCCTTCTAGAGATGGCGTCTACAACGATATCACGGTGGTCGAAGGCGATTTGTTGCCGGGGGACCAGGAAGTGGCGGACGTCGACCCACCTGGCCAGGCGGGCGTCGCTGCCTCCGGCCACCGCCGGTGCTCCTGACAGGAACCCGTGGTACGCCACGCTTGCGATTCGCCCGCGTGGATCACGCCCGGGTGCCTGGTAGAGGCCAAGGCGCCGCAGGTGGTCGCGGCCTATCGCGAGTCCCGTCTCCTCCGACAGTTCGCGTATTGCCGCGTCCACGGCTCGCTCGCCCGGCTCGACGAATCCTCCAGGGAGCGCAAGAGCGCCAGCGAATGGATCCTTCGCCCGTTCGACCGCCAGCAGCGCCAATGCGTGACCCTGCCTCGTGAAGATCACAATGTCTACGGTCAGTTGCCCAGGTGGGCTTCGCCGGTCGTCCCGGCCCCCGTCTGTCATAGCGCTCAGCTTAGGTTAATGTCATCGCGACATCAACCCCGGGTGGCACCTAAGTGCCTACAGGGCAGCAAATTGTCTAGTTGACAAAAATCAGCCGTGACGCTCGTCAGGCCGTCCGGCCCGGCCGTGGGCCCGGCCGTGTGCGCATCATGGGAGGCGTCACGCTGGACGCCGGTCCGGCTCGGTAGAGCGCGGCCGGTCGGCCGTTGCCAGTCTGCCGCTTACGGCCCGTCGGCTCGACGAATCCGTCGGCGTCCGTCACCTTGCGGTAGAAGTTCGGTTTGTCCAGGCCGACACCCCAGACCACCTCATAGACCTCGCGCAGCTCGCCGATGGTGAACTCGTCGCGGCAGAAGGCGGTGGCGGTCGTACGGAACTGAAGGTCGTTTCTAGCCAGCTCAACCGCGTCCTCAAGCAGGTGGTCATGGTCGAACGCCAATCCGATGCGCCGCGCGCCCGAGACGGGCAGCCATTGGGCTGACCGCGCGTCAGACCCCGGCCTCGGTAGGGGCAGGTCGGGCGCGATCGCGAGGTAGGCGCACGTGATGACTCGGGGTACGCGCGGATCTCGGTCGGGTGCGGAATAGACGCCGACCTGCTGGAGGTGCAGGGATGAGGCGTCCACCCCGGTCTCCTCGGACAGTTCCCGGGCCGCAGTCTCGTCGAGGCTCTCGTCGCCCCGGAGAAACCCGCCGGGCAGCGCCAGCCGCCCGGCGAACGGCTCGTTGCCGCGCTCGACTACCAACACGCACAGATCGCCGTCCCGGATCGTGAGGATCACGAGGTCTGCGGTGACGGTGACGACCTGTCGGGCGCGGCTCACAGATGCCAAGGTACTGAGGGCGCGTCTCGGCACCTCGACCAGCGGAGCCACGGCACAGGGCGGGGCTCTCATATGCCAGTTGGTCGTCGACCGAATCAAGATCACTATGCATCACAGAGTGCGGGAGGGGGGACTTGAACCCCCACGCCCGAAGGCGGCAGATCCTAAGTCTGCTGCGTCTGCCATTCCGCCACTCCCGCGCAGGTACCACAGTAGCGATTGGCGGCCGCTGTCCGTCCACCGGTTTTCCCGTACGCAGGAGAGGATGCGCTGCGGTGAGTCCCGGCGGGGGCCGCCGGTGACCGCGGTCCCACCCGTGGATCGCGGTCACCGGAGACAGGGCGTGGGAGGCGGTCAGGGACTGGCGATGCGCCTGACGGCCTCCCACATCCAGCCTGCCCGCCCAGCCGCCCTACGGCCAGGGACCTCCGGCTCGGTTGCCGGGTAACTCCGGCAGGTGTGGGCGGCCCTCCCGCGGGCACGGTCAACCGGCCAGCTCAAGATCGCGGATGAGCTTGGCGACGTGGCCGGTCGCCCGGACGTTGTACAGCGCCTTCTCAATCTTTCCATCGGCGTCCACCACAAAGGTCGAGCGGATCACGCCGAGGGTTTTCTTGCCGTACAGGGTCTTCTCGCCGTAGGCGCCGTAGGCCGTGAGCACCGCGCGGTCCGGGTCGGACAGCAGCGGGAACGTGAGCTTCTCGTTGTCACGGAACTTCGCCAGCTTCGCCGGCTTGTCCGGCGAGACGCCGAGCACGTCGATGCCGGCGTTGTTCAGCTGGACGAGGCTGTCCCGGAAGTCGCAGGCCTGCTTGGTGCACCCGGGTGTGGAGGCCGCCGGGTAGAAGTACACGATCACCCGTCTCCCCCGGTAGGCGGTGAGGGGGACGTTGTTGCCGTCGGCGTCGGGCAGGGTGAAGTCCGGGGCTGCGTCACCGGGGGTGAGACGGGCAACTGCGGCGGTCTCGGTCATGGTCGGAAAGCTAGTCGGACGCCCGCCCTGTCGCAAACCCGCTCGTCTGCTCACCGGGAAGTGACTGCTCCCCGGGAAGTGAGTGCTCCGCCGTTGCGCGATGGATAGCGAGCGGCTCGACCCCCGCCGCCGTCGCGACACCGACGAACGAGGTCGGATCAACCTGGCTGGCGGCCCATCTGCGTAGCTCATTCATGATCAGAACGGACAGGTCGACGTCGGCATCAGCGTCGGCGTCGGCGAACACCATGGGGTCGATCGCGACGTCCATGATGACCAGAAAGGTACGGCCGTCCCCAACGATGCGGCCACAGCCGACCGCGCGCCCTGGTTCGTGCGCGGCCTCAACGCACAGTCCGGCGAGGCTGCCGTCAATGGCGTCCGCGGCGGCTTCGGGGCCGGGGTCGGACAGACCGCCAGCGGTGCGCAGCCGGCGTAGTTCGGCCACGTGGGGCATCCGGTGGACGACGAGGAACCCGCCGACCGACAGCGACAGCGATCGTGATGCGGATCTGCCGACGGTCATCAGTCCTGGCAGCGGCTTGACGAGCGCGGGATGGGTGGTCGCCGGGCCGGGCCGGATGCCCACCACCAGCGTGTCGATCACCGTTTGCTGCCGGTCGTCCGGGCTGAGCTGCCGGTCATCCGGGTTGATCGGATGCGGTACGCGGCCAGCTCGACTGATTCGCAGGGGCGGGCCGTCAGCCAGTTCCGTCAGCAGTTCGTCGGCGTCCAGCAGTTCGTCGGGGCTGAGCAGGCTTTGGGGATCAGCCGGTCCGCTGGGCTTGCGGCCGTCGCCGCGTCCGAGAGTGAGGGTGGCACGATCGTGCCCGAGCACCAGCAGCGTCCCACCTGGAATGACTGCTTTCATCGCGTCATACAGGATCGTGCGCCGTTCACCAGGCGGAAGATGAAGATAGCAGATAGTAACAAGATTGTACGACATGGGCCTTGGCGTCCATTCCAGGACATCGGCTTTGATCCACTCTGGTGTCACGTCGAATCGGCGGGAGAGCTCCCGCGCCTTGCGGATCGCGACTTCCGAGAAGTCCAGACCGGTGACCCGCCAGCCCTGCGAGGCAAGCCAGACGGCGTTGCGGCCGACCCCGCAGGCCAGGTCGAGGGCGCGGCCCGGGCGCAGGCCGGCGAGTTGTTCGATCACGATCGGGTTCGGCTCGGCGGTCCACACCAGGCCGGCTCCGGTGTGCCGACGGTCCCACTGCGCGGCATCCATAGCCGTTATCTCACCTCGTGTCGCCGCGTCCTGCCGTATCGTGCCCGAGGGCCGCGGGACGACACGGCAGAACGCGGTGCGCTGTACCTGTGTTGCCGGGCGCTCCCACGGGTGCGCTGGCGGTTTTGCGCGCGCCCGCGGGGGACTATCCGGTGGGTGTGGCGTTACCGCCGCTGCCGCCGCCGGCAGCGGCCACCGCGTCGGTGAAGCCCTGCGGTGTCAGGGCCTGCGCGGCAAGCTCGCTGCCATTGACGAACACGGTCGGGGTGCCGGTCACACCGCGCTTGGACGCGTCGTCCTCCACCTTCGCGACATAGCCTTTGTACGTCCCGTTGTTCACCGCGTCGGTGAATGCCGTGGAAGTCAGCCCGACCTTGTCGCCGAGCCCGATCAATGTAGCGTTGGTGAAACCGCCGGTCCGCTCACGTGGCTGATTGGCGTAGAGAATATCATGGTATTCTTTGAACTTGTTCTCCTGGGCGGCGGCCGCGCCGGCATTTGCGGCCCGGACGGACTCCGGCCCGATAAACGACATCATGTGGTAGACAGCCTTGATTTTCCCGTTGTCGATCATTTGCTGGATGGTGCCGCCAAGCGATGTCTCGAGATTTTCACAGACAGGGCACTGAAAGTCTTCGTAGAAATCGACGGTGACCGCGGCGGCTGCTTTTCCGACGACGATTCCGTTGTCGCTGCCGGTCGCGTTCGCCGGCACCACGACAGGCGTTGATACCGCTCGGCTGTTCTGGATGACGAAGCCGATCACACCGGCCAGGGCGAGCACGGCCACGACAGTGAAAGCGATGATCGTACGTTGGCGCCGCCGGGCGCGCGCGATTTCGGCGGCTCGGGCCGCGGCGGCCTTCTCCCGCCGGGCTTCCTCGCGGCCCGCGGGCCGGCGTCCGGCCGGGGCGTCTTTCTGCCGGCCCTTGTCTGACGTGGCGCTCATGAGCTCTCCTGGAACGGTCGGTCGAGGAGGCGGTCGAGGGCCAGCACGCTGTACGGCCAGCTCACCAGCAGGCCACTTGCGAGCAGGAGCAGGCTGTCCCGCACGATTTCCTCGGTGTAATGGGTGGGTGCGCCCGCTGTCAGGTCGCCGCCAGCGGAGAAACAGCCGCACTCGATGTGCAGACCGCGTGCCGCCGCGGCTGTGATCGCCGCGATGTAGGTGGCGAGCAGCAGCGTGGACACAACAGCACCAACCCGCACGGTCAGCCCCACAAGCAGCAGCAGCCCGAGGGCGATCTCAACGAACGGGACCGCATAGGCAACCGGATGAACGAAGGATTCGGGCAAAATGCGGAAGGCCCGGACCGAACGCACCATTCCCTGCGGATCGTTGATTTTCAGGACGCCGGCGGCGAGCCAGAGCGCGGCCAGGCCGAATCGCAGGACGGTCGCGAGTGCCCGTATGGCCCGTGGACCAGTGAGCCAGGCCTGGGCCGGTGCCCGGACGGCCATAATCATTTCTGGAGCGGCGCCGCCTGGGACGTCACCACCCGGAATGTTCACGGGGCTGTCCGCTTCCCGCTCCGCTGTCACGAGGTCACCTGTTTCGTGGGTCACGTCGTCTTTCCGGTGTCGGCCAGGACCGGCAGGTCATGGACGTAGTCGGCGACCTGCGTTCCGGCCAGGTACAGGACGCTGGCTTTGTTGTCCTTGGTGAATGCCATGACTTGCGTACCATGCGTAACGGTATACATACCGTTCGACTGGCGGACCGGTTCCTCCAGCGGGATGCCGAGAGCGTCCGCCTGCGCGTGTATCTGCGCCAGGGTGCCTCGGACACCCACGAAGGACGGGTCGAACTGGTTCAGCCACTGATCGAGTACGACACCGGTGTCGCGGTCGGGATCGGTGGTGACGAACACCGTCGCCACCTGCGCGCGTACCGAGGCCGGTACCACGTTGAGTGCCGCCGCGATGTCGGCCATCGTCGTCGGGCAGACATCCGGGCAGTGGGTGTAGCCGAAGAACAGCAGGGTGACCTTTCCCGCGGTCCGGGATCGCAGATCGAACGGGGCTCCGGCGGTGTCCGTCAGATTCAGGGCCGGCTTGTCGATCGGCTGAGGGAGCGCGGTTCCGCGTAGTCCCTTGGACGCCCCGGAATCATCCAAGATGGTGACTGCTGATTCGCTGCCCGAGGAACAGCCGGCAGCGACGAATACGAGCGCGGCCAGCGGCACGGTGGCGAGCAGCCGGCGTCGACGGCGCGCGAAATGGAAAGATAGTGGCATAACTCCTCGTACTGAGCGGAAGCCGTACGAACATCGGGAATGACCGGGACGGCGGGCCGGCCCGCGTGGGCGCCTGCGGCCGCGGACAACGGGCAATACCCGCAATACCTGGGCATCCGGCGCACCAGGGAGGACCGGGAGTTTGCGGCGTGGCCCATGTTGAGGAGCCCGTGCGGGCCGGCCTGGGTCCCGAGCGCCGCCGCGTATCCCACCGGGCCGTCGAGCCAAGGGCGCCAGCCCGCGGCCCGCCAGCCAGCGACGATCACGATCAGGCCGATCATGGCAAAGAAGCTCGGTACAAGGCCTGGTCCCGGTCCGGCCGACGGCAGGCCGGCCGACGGCAGATGAGCAGGCATCGCCAGCGCGACGGATGGGACGGCGAGCCGGGCCCCCTGCCCGAGCGGTCCGCGCCAAGCCGCCTTCACCGTGGACAGAGCCGGGCGAACAGCGCACCGGGGCCGCTCCTCGCCCGGACACGGTCGGCAGTTCACCCAACCAGGGTAGACAACCGGTGCGTGGGCCGTGCTCTCCGCCAGTCTCCGCCAGTCTCCGGCTGCCTCCAGCGAGGCTGGTGAGCTGTGCCGCTCCACCGCCGTTTCGCCTCGCGCCTGGGTGCCCGTTCTGGCACGATCCTCGGCAGCACCGCGGGCCAGCCGTCGCCCCGCTCCGCGATTCACCGGTTTCCGGTGATCGTGCCGCGGACGGCCACTGGTTCCCCGGCGTCGGTCCGGCCGTTCATGGCCGTCACGGTGTTTTCACACGGTGGACGGGTATTTTCGGGTGGTCCAGTGTTGCCAGATATGCGAGTCTCCCGAGGTGCCCAGGCCAACGGGGCCAAAGATCAGGTAGGCAGTCATCGCGCGGAGGAAAGGGCGACATCGGTGCCGCAGGACCCGGCTGCCATCCAGCAGCAGATCGAGAATACCCGCGCCGAGCTGGCGGTGACTCTAGACGCGATTGCCGAGCTCGTGAGTCCCAGAAGGATTGCCGAACGGACCGGTGAGCAGATCAGGGGCCGGGTGGCTGAGCTCCGCCAAAAAGTGATCTCCGGCACATTCGCCGGGCCTGATGCGATTACCGCGGGCTTTGACGGGGATGGCGAGAAGACTTTCGCCGTTGATGAGGCGCGAGACGGCCAGGTTCTGGCGGGCGGCACCGGATCGCCTTTTGTCCTGCGACGCACCGTCCGCTGGGATCGCGTGATCATAACGGGGAGTGTCCTGCTGCTGGTTGTCGGCGCCGGCCGCCGTCGGCGCCGGCGGCGGCGAGCCTGGTGACGTCCACGCGCGTCGTGTGATCTCCCGATGTCCGGAGGCGATGTGCGGGAGGGTCGGTGTCTGTTCCATCAGGCCGGCTTGTGTTGATCCGCCATGGCGAGACCGCCTGGAGCCGGTCCGGCCAGCACACCGGGGTGACGGACGTGCCGCTTACCCCGGACGGGGAGAAGCAGGCCGTCCGCCTCGCCGGCAGGCTCGCGCTCTGGTCCTTCCTGCTGGTCGCGGTGAGCCCGAAGCGGCGTGCCCTGCGGACGGCCGAACTCGCCGGCCTCACCCGCGTGGCTGGCCCGGCCGTGCCGGCGCCGCCGCCGCCGGTGCCGGTGCCGATGCCGATGCCGATGCCGATGCCGATGCCGGCGCGAGAGTGGCCCGGTTCGAGCACTGGGATGATCTTGCCGAATGGAACTACGGAGAGTTCGAGGGCGTCACAACGCCTGACATCCGCCGATCGGTGCCGGGGTGGACGGTGTGGAGCGGGCCCACCCCCGGGGGCGAGACCCCCGCGCAGGTCGGTAGCCGCGCTGACCGGGTGATCGGACGTGTCCTGCCGTACCTGGAACGAGGTGATGTCGCCCTGGTCGGGCATGGCCACATGCTGCGGGTGCTGGTCGTGCGCTGGCTGGAGCTGGATCCGGCTTTCGGCGCCCGTTTCGTCCTGGATGCTGGTGGGCTGTCCATCCTCGGGCATGAGCACGAGACGCGTGCGGTCCTGCGCCTGAACGAGCCGGCCCTGAACGAGCCGGCATAGAGCGTCGGATTCCATGGCTTTCCGAGCCGCGCGGGTGGGTAGGCCTTCCTCGTCCCCCGACGTACGAGCGCCCGGCAGCAGGGGGGTAGATCAAGGAATGGGGCTGGGGCACGTGCATCGCGCGGCAATGGATGGACAGCGATGCCGCGAGGCGCGTGCCCCGGCCCCGCCGATAGCCCCGCGATGCCGCCTCCCCCGTTGCCGGTCGCTCCAAGCAGGCCCCGTCGAGCGGCAGGGCCGCGACGACAGGACAGGAGTGAGCCTCAATGACGGAGTCTCGACCACCTGCCAACCCGGTACCCGTCAACCCGGCACGCCCGACAACGACGGACGCGGGGATCCCGGCGCCGAGTGACGAGCATTCGCTGTCAGTCGGCCCGGATGGCCCGCTGCTGCTTCAGGATCACTATCTGCTCCAGAAGATGGCGCAGTTCAACCGGGAGCGGGTGCCCGAGCGCGTTGTCCACGCCAAAGGGGGCGGCGCGCACGGCTATTTCGAGGTGACCGCGGAGGTCACCAGGTACACCAGGGCCGCCTTCCTCTCCGAGGTGGGCAAGCGCACCGACGTGTTCGTCCGGTTCTCCACCGTGGCCGGGGAGCTTGGCAGCGCTGACACGGTCCGTGACCCGCGCGGTTTCGCGATCAAGTTCTACACCGAGGACGGCAACTACGATCTGGTCGGCAACAACACACCGATCTTCTTCGTACGTGACCCGAGCAAGTTCCAGGACTTCATCCGCTCGCAGAAGCGGCGGGCCGACACCCACCTGCGCGACAACAACATGCAGTGGGACTTCTGGACGCTGTCACCTGAGTCGGCTCACCAGGTACTGATTTTGATGAGCGATCGCGGAACGCCGCGTTCCTGGCGGCATATGAATGGTTACGGCAGCCACACCTTCATGTGGGTGAACGCGGCGCATGAACGGTTCTGGGTGAAGTATCACTTCAAGACCGAGCAGGGCATCGACAACTTCACCGACGGCGAGGCGAAGGCAACGGTTGCGATCGACCCGGACCGCCATATCCGTGATCTCGCGTCGTCGATCCACAATGGTGACTATCCGTCCTGGCGACTGGAAATTCAGCTCATGCCGTTCGCGGCTGCGGCCACCTACCGTTTCAACCCCTTTGACCTGACCAAGGTCTGGCCGCATGCGGACTATCCGCCGATCACGATCGGCCGTATGGTCCTGAACCGTAACCCCGGCGACTACTTTACCGAAGTGGAGCAGGCATCCTTCGAGCCGGCCAACATGGTGCCGGGGATCGGCCCGAGCCCGGACAAGATGTTGCTTGGCCGGCTGTTCTCCTATCCGGACACGCATCGTCACCGGATTGGCCCAAATTATCTACAGCTACCGATTAATCGCCCGAAATCTCCGGTCAGCTCCTACAACAAGGACGGCGCGATGCGTTACGAGCCGTCCCGCGACCCGGTGTACGCGCCGAACAGCTACGGCGGGCCCCGGGCCGACACGGCCCGGTACGCCGACGACGCGGTGTGGGCGGCTGACGGCGAGTTCGTGCGGTCGGCGTACACACCGCACCGTGACGACAGTGACTTCGGCCAGGCGGGCGCCCTGTACCGGGACGTGATGTCCGACACCGACCGTGACCATCTGGTGGGCAACATCGTCGGGCATGCATCCCAGGATGTTCAGCCCGAGGTCCAGCGGCGGGTCGTGGAGTACTGGCGCGACGTCGACCCGGACCTCGGCGCTCGGGTCGCCAAAGGACTCGGCGTCGGCTGACCTGCCGGCACCGCCCGCGACAGCGGCAACCCGCGGCCAGCGCCGCGAGGTATCGGGAACCCCGGGCGGGGCGACAGTACGAAGATCATAGCAAGGAGATCACAGTACGTCGCGGCGGCGCAGGGCGGTCAGCGTCACCATCCCGGGCAGCACCGGAAGCCAGTAGCTGATCAGTCTGTACACGAGAACAGCGGCGAGCATGGACGCGGCGTCGCCCCCGACGGCGGTGAGACCGAGGGCCAGCGCCGGCTCGAGCGCCCCGACGTTGCCCGCCGTCGGCACGGCTCCGGCCACTGCCGCACCGATCAGGTAGATCGTCGCGATGGACAGCAAGGTCCCAGAGCCGTTGAACGCCCAGACGCACGACGCCAACGCCACGATTTGGGTGATTTTGATGCCGGCGGCGGAGGCGAGCAGGATCGCGGTCCGCCGCGGGGAACGGGCGAGCAGCAGAAGATGCCTGCCGGTGGCTGCCAGCGGAGGTTTCAATCGGTTCCGGATCCGGGGGTGCGCACTGAGCATGGCGCAGGCAAGCAGGCAGCCCGCGACGCATCCAAAGGCCAGCCTGGAACGCATGTGCCGATTGATCAGCTCAACGGGCGCGCTCATCGCGTTTCCGGCACCTGGACCGTTCGCCAGCCCGGTGACAAGCACGATTCCGGCCACATGCGCGAGCGCCACGACAACCTTCACCGCGGCGACGGCACCCAGCCCGGCTGACCGGGTGAGCCGTTGGCGTTCCAGGTAGCGCACGTTCACCGCGATCGCTCCAAGGCCCGCCGGCAGTAGCCGGTTCGCCGCCGCGGCCGCGAGCTGCACCCCTGTCGCCGTGTGCAGCCGCAGCGGCAGCCCGCTGGCCGCGCGTAGGGCCAGCGCGTTGGCCAGGAAGAACAGGGCGGAGGCGAACCCGCACACCACAAGCCAAGGCCAGGCGGGAGCCGCGACGTTCGACAGCTTGGCGGTTACCTCGGTGCGAAACCTGGTCACAAGCAGCAGGACCATCGGGATCGCGATGGCGATCCCGATCAGCGCGCGGGGCTGGCGCGGCCATCCCACGCGAACACGAGGCCAATGCGGCCGCAACGCCGCCGGTGAAAGCGCGTCCAGTGCACACCCACCGGACGCATCCCGCACCAACGGGTGAGTAATGCGCTGGTGGGGAATGGTGACCGGGGGCAGCACGACGGCGGTCCCGTCAGCTGCTGTCGCGGGACCCGCTTTTTCGGCGGCTATCCAGCCTGGCGTCATGGCGTCAGGGTAGATCGAGATTCATAACGGATGCTGAACAACGTACATCCGGCGCACGGACCTTCATTCAAGGGGTTCGCCGGACAGCGTGCCGCTCACCGGCCAGGCAACCGGTTTGGCCGGAAATAGCATGAAATAAACCGCACCTTGACTGTTCCCCGAGTGGGATGTGTCACTCAGGCCGATCGTGATCAGATCACGACATGATACGCATATGGCCGGTGTGTATCCGTTGCGCGACCCGGTTGCTTCCTGAAATCCCAACATCCGTTAGCGGACCGCCGGCGGCTGCTGAAAGGCCGGGCTCCGACAGATTCGCGTGTCCCGTCAACAATCACCCTGGACGGTACGGAAACGGCTTTCGGCGCATTGGCGAACGGCCGTACCGTGTTTATCGTCGATGTCATGAGCCGCTGCCCGCGCGCCCGCGCCCCGCGGTACGCCGGTACGCCGGTACGCCGGTACCGAGAAGTTGCAGGTGGAACTGTTCGGCCGTGGTTTTCCGTGATCTGTTTTCCGCGCAACCAGGCTGGTGGCGTGCCCACAGGCCCAGGCGGCGGGTTGGTGGAGTACACCGGGCGGCGACGCTGATGGGCCGGCTCACCGCTGGCCCACCGCCGGCCCGGCCCATCAGCTACCGAACGCTCTCCATCTCACCGTATGGCGGACCGGCCGCCCGCCCACACCAACGCGGCATCCGGCGACATCCGGATCCCAGCCGTCGCGGCGATGTCCACGAAGAAGAAAAGTGGCGTGACCTGGTAATCATGCCAACCGTTCTCAACCGCGAACAGTTCCGCTGACTCGGCCGAACCAAAAGTGACCGTCGCGTCACGAATCTGCCGCGTCTCCCCCGACTCAAAACGAATGACCCCGTACAGGACGGGCAGCTGCCCGCGCGCAGCCCCGCCGTCACCGGTCCCGTCGTCAGCGTCGTCACCGTCGTCCGCGTTCCGCTGGTTGCCGCCACCGGCCCCACCGCCTCCTCCCAATCGCTCGTTCGGTACCCCCGCATCGCATGCCGGGCGCGCGCTGCCGGCACACCCGGTCAGCCCCGACACGCCCCAATGGCCCGAGCACGACGCGGCTTGGCGTCCCGTCGCATCTCGCCCAAAGACAAGATTCACTATGCAAGAGTCGTCTGATCATGTGATAACCGCGTTACCCGCAGGTGACCACCACGTACGGATCAGTAGGCGAGGCCGGTACAGCCGGGCGTACCGCCTGGGACAGCCGGCAGACCGGGCGGGGCAACGGGCAGACCGGGCGGTACGCGCCGGCCGGTGGGCGCCACGGGAGCGCCCGCGGGTTCCCCAGGGGCCTGCGCGTGCCCGAGACAGGCCCAGCCGATCCAGCGACGGACCTCAACGAGAATGACCTGGCCCACCGGCCGGCGCTCGCGGTACTGATCGTACTTTGCCACCAGCTGGTCAATCGCGTCATGCCAGGCGGATCCGTCATCGAGAATGCGGGCGACACCGTCGGCTCGAGCCCACCACAGCAGGTTCCAGTCGTTCGCGTAGTAATCGACGATCAGGCTGACCCTCGGGTTGACCGCGATGTCGGCTAAGCGACGCAGAGCCATCGACCGTTTGGGCTTGTGGTCCACCACGGTCACGATCACATCGTCGTGCAGTGCGAAGGTGATGGGCACCAAGTGGGGCTGCCCGCTCGCGTCCGCCGTGGCCAGCCGGGCAACCTCAGCGGCGGCAAACCGGCCGCGTACCTCATCGGCGTCCAGGTTCATCCCTCATACCTACCGCCCTCGTACCTGCCGCGATACCTGCCGCGAGCGGTCAGGCCCCGCCTGGGGTGCGGACAGCCGGACGAGACAATAAGCGCATGGCTGACGCGGACGTGACAACCTCGCCGCATGGGGTGCGGATCCGGGTGAACAAGACAGGGCCAGGCGTGCATGCCGCCCTCGACCCGGACCGCAGGGCAGAGTTCGAGGCGGAGTTCCGAAACGCGCTGGCGCACGCCGACAACCAGTCCGACCTGGATGCCGTCCAGGATGTGGTCGAACGGTGGTGGCCGGCGGCAGTGCTGTGCGCCAACCCGGAGATCCAGGAAGAGATCGACATGGGCCGCTGCCGCGCGGCGGACGATGCCCACACCGCGTTCGGCCATCTCACCAGCCACCCGCACCCGCACCCGGAGGACGCCGACGCGGCGGTAGACAGTTGATCCCACCGCGGTCAGGCAGGCTGCTGGCACACCATCATGACCATCACCAGTTCAGGAGCCGCGGCCCCGCCGGAGATCGTCGTCAGGTTCCGCGCCTGAGCGCCGCCAGCGCCCGGCGCGCCAACGCTCGCGCACCCATGACTCAGACCAGCGCACACCGAGGGTGATCGAGGACGCGACTGGGGTGTCACGAGTCGGGGACGGATGGGAACGACCCGGACACCTCAGCCGCGTCCTTAACCTACCCTGCCGATAGCAAATAGTCACTGATCGATTACAGGTGGTTCTAGCTTACACGGCAATTGGCCTCCATGTACCCGTTTTGGCGTGGTCTACTGCCATGTCTTTTGCCGGATTTCACCGCCGCCTGCGCAGTGACGGGAGGTCAATCACGGAACGTGTCCAAATCTCCGCTAACAGATCGCCAGATATAACTCTCCGGACATGTCCGGCCGCTCCCCGAAGATGGGCGGAGAGCGGCCGGCGGAAGCCGCTCAGACGCCCAGCTGCCCCCGCAGGACGCCCGCAAGCTCTGCGAACGCCCGTCCCCGATGACTGATAGCGTCCTTCTCGGCCGGGCTGAGTTCCGCGCTGGTCCGCTCCTCGCCGTCCGGCACGAACAACGGGTCGTAACCGAAACCGCCGGTCCCGCGCGCCGCGGTCAGCAGCCGTCCGCGCATCTCGCCGTGCACGACCTGTTCGCCCCCGCCCGGGATCACCAGGGCCGCCGCGCACACGAACACCGCGCCGCGCCGCGCCGCGGGCACATCGGCCAGCTGGGCCAGCAGGAGCTCGTTGTTGGCGGCGTCCCGCTCCGCTGGGGACACCCGCGGCCGCGACCCGGCCCAGCGCGCGGACAGCACCCCGGGCATGCCGTTGAGGGCATCGACCGCGAGCCCTGAATCGTCCGCCACGGCAGGCAGACCGGTGACCCGTACCGCGTCCCGCGCCTTGATCAGGGCATTTTCGGCAAAGGTGGCCCCGGTCTCGGGAACCTCCGGGCCATCGGGCAACGCCAGCAGCTCGATGGTCAGCCCCGTGGCCGCGAGAATACGGCCCAGTTCGACGATCTTGGCGTTATTGCGGCTCGCCAATACGACACGGGCCGGCCCGACCGCACTGCGCGCAAGGCCTCCATCCGCAATCATCGGCGATCACCGGGCGGACGCGCGGGACGCGGGGCGCGGCCCTCCCGACGGCACCGGACGCACCTGGGCGAGTGCCGCCCGCTGGATGTCGGTCAGCCGTGTGCACCCCCGGACGGCCAGATCAAGCAGCTGGTCGAGCATGGCCCGGTCGAAGGGCATGCCCTCCGCCGTGCCCTGGACCTCGACAAAGCCGGCGTCACCCGTGCAGACCACGTTCATGTCGGTATCGGCACCGGCGTCCTCGTCATAGGCGAGGTCCAGCACGGGCTGACCGCCGACGACGCCGACGCTCACCGCGGCCACACTGCGGATCACCGCATCCGGGCGGCCCAGCCAGGCGCACGCGTCGGACAAAGCCACATAGGCGCCGGTGATGGAGGCGGTACGGGTACCGCCGTCGGCCACCAGGACGTCACAGTCGATCGCAATCGTGTTCTCGCCGAGGAGCTTGAGATCGATGCAGACGCGCAGGCTGCGGCCGATCAGCCGGGAGATCTCATGAGTCCGGCCACCGATGCGCCCCCGCACCGACTCACGGTCGTTGCGGGTGTTCGTCGCCCGCGGCAACATCGCGTACTCCGCGGTCACCCAGCCCAGGCCGCTGCCCTTACGCCAGCGTGGTACGCCCTCGGTCACGGACGCGGCGCACAACACCCGCGTCCGCCCGAATTCGATCAATACCGAACCCTCAGCATGGTCCTGCCAGCCACGAGTGATCATTACCGGGCGAAGTTCGTCGAATGTCCTGCCGTCGGAACGCTTCACGACGACTGACCCTACCGGCAGGCGCTAAGTGGTCGGCGCCGGAAGTTCTTCCAGGGCCTGCCGGCGCCAGGCGGCGCCTCGCGTCGTTGTCGTCGGCCCCGGTAGAACACCGCTACCGGGGCCTCCTCCGCCTCGCGACGCATCCACCTGGCATCCGACAACCCCCGAAGGACTTCCAGCGCCGACCACCAAGCGGACATCACAGCCATGGCGGGCGGCATCCCACGGATGGCGACACCGGCCCGCCGCGCCCAAGCGGCCCCTGGCCGCGTTCTCGGCCACACCGATACACCTCATCCGGTATGGGTGTGGCCCGCGGCCGTGCCAGCAACCACCTGGACGCGGCTCCCTGACGGCTAGATCTCGTAGACGGCGCCGGTCTCAGCGAGGCTCAGCGGGCCGTCGAACGTGCCCGCCGCCTCCTCCTGACTACGCTGCATGTCGCCCCAGGGCACGAGATGGGTGAGCACGAGGCGCCCGACGTCCGCCTTGGTGGCGTGCTCCCCCGCCTCGCGGCCCGACAGGTGAATGCCCGGCGGGTTGTCCTGGACATCCAGGTAGGCCGCCTCGCACAGGAACAGGTCAGCCTCCCGGGCAAGCTGGAGAAGCTGATCGCAGGCGCTGGTGTCACCCGAGTAGGTCAGCGAGCGCCCGTCGGCTGTCAAGCGCATGCCGAAGGCCTCAACCGGATGCGACACCCTTTCCAGATCGATCCGGAAAGGACCCACGTTCAACCGCCCCGGACTGATCGTCCGAAAATCATAGATATCAGCCAGAGAATCATCGGGCCAACGCTCGAACGCCGCGCACAGGCGTTCCTGGGTATTGATCGGCCCGTAGACCGGAAGCTTCGGGGGCATCCCCTCGGGATGGTAACGACGGGCGTAGGCATTCACCACAAGATCAAGGCAGTGGTCGCCATGCAGATGGGAAATGAGCACCGCGTCGACGTCCCGCAGGTCGCAGTGCCGCTGCAGTTCGCCCATGGACCCGTTCCCGGCGTCCACCACGAGCCGGAAGCCGCCGGACTCGATCAGATAGGACGAACACGCCGACCGGGGCCCCGGATAGGTGCCCGAACATCCCAGCACGGTGAGCTTCATCGAGTCACCCCCGATCCCGCCGGCCGGGCTCCCGCCACGACGGGCCGGGGCCACGCCGCCGTACCGAACCGGGCCGGCTCCCGGCGGGGACCCTGCACGATTTCTTGCCTGCTGCTCGCCAATGTGACGCCCTCTCCCATAAAAAAGCCGATGACGCCGGTCAACAAAGGATAACGGGTGCAACCCGGGATTATTGTGTCCACATCGACTTCCTGAAATGGCGCCAGATAAGCCCTGGTCAGTTCCGGCAACTGTCGGCTGTCCGTATCACCACGTTCGATCACGTCCATGAAAGCGGGGCGGGTCACGCCCATACGCCGGGCGGCAGCCCTGGTTGGGGAGGCATGCGCACGGGCACCACCGGCGCCCGCAACGGCCATACGAGGGGTCACCTCAATCGGCCGGATGTCACCGGGTCCCCCGCCGCACCGCCTGGCCGCGGCCGCGGGACCGTCGGCCCGCCGGCCTGGCTCGGCCGACAGCCGTGATCCGCTGGGACCGAGCCGCATGCCAGCGGCGGGACGACCGGTGGAGCCGGGCGGAAGCTGATCGAGCATCGCCCGCACACCGACGTGGCCGTCGCCCGCGCTGTCGAATACCCCGATGGGCGCGCCGCTCATGAGCGATCAGACTAAGCCCGAAATCCTGTTTTCACCCTGTGGCAGTGGTCACGATACCCCTGTCGAATTTTGGACACCCCGCTCCGCGTAGGCATCCCAACGGCTCCCGGGCCACCGGACAGAAAATCGTGACCATTACCACATCGGATCGCTGGGCCGGTACGCCCGCACATCTTCCGATCATGCCCAGAGCTGGCCCTCCAACGCCGCCTCCGCCTCCTCCAGGGTGCCCGCGTAGGCGCCGGTGGACAGGTACTTCCAGCCACCGTCACAGACGATGATGGCGATATCGGCACGCTGCCCGGCCCGCACACACTTCTCGGCCTCGATCAGGGCCGCATGCAGGATGCATCCAGTCGAGATCCCAGCGAAGATCCCTTCCATCTCGACCAGCTCCCGAGTCCGACGCAGTGACTCTTTTGGGCCCACGGATATACGGGTAGTAAGCACACTCTCGTCGTAAAGCTCGGGAATGAATCCTTCATCAATGTTACGGAGACCGTAGACAATCTCGCCGTACCGGGGTTCCGCGGCGATGATCCGGATACCAGGTACTCGTTCGCCGAGGAAACGTCCGGTGCCCATCAGCGTCCCGGTGGTGCCGAGACCCGCGACAAAGTGGGTGATGGTCGGGAGATCTTCGAGAAGCTCCGGCCCGGTCGTCTCATAATGCGCCTGCGCGTTCGCCGGATTGCCGTACTGGTAAAGCATCACCCACTCGGGATGTTCGGCCGCCAGCCGTTTGGCCACGGCGACGGCCTCGTTCGAGCCGCCGGCCGCGGGTGAGTAGACGATCTCGGCACCCCACATGGCGAGCAGCTGGCGCCGCTCGACAGAGGTGTTCTCGGGCATCACGCAGATCAGTCGGTAGCCACGCTGGCGACAGACCATGGCCAGCGAGATACCGGTGTTGCCCGAGGTCGGCTCGAGGACGGTCGCGCCGGACGCGAGGATGCCGCGCTTCTCACCATCCATGATCATCCATAGGGCCGCGCGGTCCTTGATGGAACCGGTCGGGTTGTCCTGTTCCAGCTTGGCCCACAGGCGGACGTCCGGTGACGGTGACAGCCTCGGCAGACCCACCAGCGGGGTGCGGCCGACCGAGTCCACCAGAGAGTCGAAACGCATCGGTTCCGCTGACCTACCTGCCTGCTAGTCGGCCAAAGGCGGCTCGATCATCGGTGGAGCCCCCGGCGACGGCGGGCAGGATGGTTATGCTGTCACCATCGGTGATCTTTGCGTCGAGACCGCCGAGGAAACGGACGTCCTCATCGTTGACGTAGATGTTCACGAAGCGATGCAGCTCACCACCGCCATCCGCGGAGACGAGCCGGCCTCGCAGACCCGGGAAACGGCTGTCGATGTCGGTGAACAGCGCGTCGAGGGTGCCACCAGCGCCCTCGACGACCTTGGACCCACCCGTGTAGCTGCGCAGGATCGTCGGAACGCGGACCTGGATTGCCATTGGTGCTCCTCTCGGTGTTACACGATGTTGCTCAGTGTCGCTCGGCGCCGCCGGACACGGCCGAGTTCTTCATCATCTCCGCTGGGGCGACGCGCCCGATACCACAACAACAGACATCCGCATCGGTGTGACAGCCACGCGGGGAACCGACGGGAGGGGTACCAGGATCCCGGCCGGTTCGCCCGGGGCCGCCGCGCGCGGGCACGGCTGGCCCGCCGCCGCGCCGGGGAGCACGCCAGCCACCCAGCGCGTCGCATGCCTCAGACGATTTCCACGGGTTCCTCTGTGACGGCTCCGTCGACGATGCGATACGACCGGACCTCGGTGTGCTCGGGATCACGGGTGGACGCGAGAACATAATGGGCGTTCGGTTCCGAGGCCAGCGAGATGTCCGTCCGGGAGGGGTACGCCTCGGTTGCGGTATGTGAATGATAGATCACCACTGGCTCTTCGTCCCGGTCGTCCATCACACGCCAGACCTTAAGCTGCTCGATGGAGTCGAACCGGTAGAACGTGGGCGACCGCTCCGCGTTTCGCATCGCCACGAAACGCTCCGGCCGGTCCGAACCGGCCGGCCCCGCCACAATCCCGCAGGCCTCGTCGGGGTGGTCTCGCCGGGCGTGGGCGACGATGGCCTCATAGACTGCTCGTTCGATACGCAGCACGGGCCCACCGTACGACGAGTGGCATCCACGGCGGGATGCCCGTCAGAGCGACATGGCGCGCAGGACCCGCCCCGCTTCACAACAGCGCATGCACAAGCTGGTTCTGCATGTCACCGAGGAACAGGTACAGCTCGACCACAGGTCTGCGTGGATCGTCACTCTCGACCGTGTAGAGAGCGTCGGCGGAGGCATCGTCGACCAGGTTGAGCCGGGTGCCGAACACCAGTCGCAGATCATTGAGGGTGACCAGCCAGTCCTGGATCTGATCATCATCGAGCAGGGTCCGCCCGCCGGTCGCGGGGACACTGGCCAGCACCCGGCGCGCGGCGGCGCGCTTACCCGCACGGAGATCGTCCGATGTCCGCCTGCGGTAGTCGGCCCCGGCATCAGGATCGTCGGGATAGGCGTCGGGCAGGAGCCGCGCCACCGCCGGATCGTCCGGCGGCGGTGGCGCGACAGCGCGCAACCCGACGATCGCCTCCAGCGGGTCGTCCACCGGCGGTGGTTCCAACAGCGCGTCGATCTGACCGATCAAATCGATCAACAGGGTCGCCTCGAGTGGACCGAGGACTACCTGGATGCCGTCTTTGGTACGACTGAAGCCGTTGGACACGTTCTCCCGCCCAAGATCGCCATTGCTCGACCGAACCCCGTCGCGGGCGCGCGCAGGGTCCGCCCGGCAGCTGCCGCGCCAGTGGAAAGACGCGGCAGCCGGAAGACGCGCCGTCCGGGAAACGGGCGGTCTGGCTCCGGGCTCACCGTGCTCCATCCGGACCGGCAGTCCCGAGCCTACCCATCCCCACGCCAAACCAGCCCGGCTCGGGCCAGCCCGGCACCCAGCGCGGCCGGCGAACAACTCCCAGACACGCCC
>NZ_CAKJTL010000060.1:3112-18714 GCF_917627385.1 Protofrankia sp. CiT1 | reverse complement strand
AACTTCCGGCGGCGACCACTAGTCCTGCGCGATCGTGGCCCACAGGCCATAAGCATGCAGGCGGGTGGCGTCGCGTTCCATCTCCTCCCGGGTACCGGACGACACGGTGGCCCGTCCCTTGTGGTGCACGTCGAGCATCAGGGCCTTGGCCTTGTCCCGACTGAAACCGAACAGCTTCTGGAAGACGTAAGTCACATACGACATCAGGTTGACCGGATCATTCCAGACGATCGTGACCCAGGGCCGATCGTCCTCGGCGGTCTCGTCAACCTCTGAGATGTCCTCGGGTGCGACGGTAGCAAGTGGCACGACCCCTATTGTGACGCGCCGACGATCCGTCTTCCGCCCGACCTGTGCCACCCGCCGTTCCGCGGGTCACGGTGGATGCCCCACGAGCGCTCTCATGGCCGGCAAACCCGCACTCGCGATCGATCGCGCCACGCACCGAGAAAAACACCGCGAGCTGTCGCCCATCCTGCGATCACGGCGGGGAAGCCTTGCTGGGAGCGTACCGCTCGGGCAGCAAATACACCCATACCGTGGCAATAGTTAACCAAAATAGTATGTTTAGTTGTATTGGGTCCCGATTTGCCTGCATCCTTGGTCACAGCTCGCCACGGCAGCCACAGAAAAGAAAAACCTGATTAACAGCGACCAGCAACAGGGGACGCGACATCGCGGGGCCAGGGCACGCGCCTCGCGCCATCGCTTCCCATCCATCGCCGCGCAATACACGGGTACCCCAGCTCGTCAGTCGCCACCCACCAGGGTGGCGCCCCCTACCGCCGCATGATGCACGCACCTCAATCCCGCTCCTTGATCTGTGCCCTGTTGCCGGGCGCTCCAAAGAACCTGGCCCGACCCCGCCCCATGCGCTTCCGCACTCGCCGAAAACGACGAGGCGCGACCCATCTCCACCCGGCGACCAGGCCTCGGCATGAAATGCCGCGAGCCTCGCACAACTTTTCTTCTGGATAAATCCGCGCATATTTCGGCAATTCCGTTTATCACGCCGCACCAGAAAGGAGAAGCTGCCGTGAACGCAGGAGTCAGCTGGGGCTGAGAGCCACCACAGGCCACGTCCACCCCGGGCCCGGGCGCATCCGGGCATATCGATGCCAACGACAGCGGCGTCAGCCCACCTGGGCCCGAGGGGTGGTACACAATCGGGGAGTAGTGAAGGATGTCCACAGTGTGAAACCCGGAAAATACCGGAAACGGCACCGCGCGGTGGCGCAGGGCCCCGGCGGCCCGGTCACAGCCCGACAGGCAGGACGGGAGCCCACATGGCCGTCGGCGCACGCTCACGGTTTCTGCCGTCCCAGTATCATCTGATCCTCATCCTAGTCACCGGCGCCGCGGCCGGTGTCACCGCAATCTCGCTGGCGCACCTGCTGACCGTGCCTGAACCCGTTGCGTGGTGGCGAATGGCCCTCGGGGTCGGCTGCCTCATGATCGGCCCGGTACCGCTGCTGCACGTCCGCTACGGGCATCACACCGGCGACCATGACCTCAGTGAGGCCGCTGTCGTGATCGGGCTGGCCCTGCTGCCCGCCCAGGACCTGATTGTGATCACCGCGGCCATCGTCCCGGCCGTGCACGCCGTCCTCGGCAGGCCGCCGGTGAAGGTGCTGTTCAACGGAGCCAGCGCCACGATCGGGGTGGCGGTGGCCGCGGGCGTCCTGTGGCTCCAGGGCGGGCATGCCGGACATCTCGGCGCGACGACCGTCGTGCTCGCCGCCGCGGCCGGCCTGGCCTTCTGCCTGTGGACCAGCCTGTCGGTCTCGCTGGTGATCTCCACGGCTCAGGGCATGCCCCTGCGCCGGACGCTTCGCGAGACCACGGGCATCAGCACGGTGATCGCCGCCGGTGGGATCGTGGTCGGCTGTGGGAGCGTCGCGCTCGCCTACACGAGCCCGGTCACCCTGGTCGTCCTCCCACCGGTACTGGCCAGCCTGGTCATGGTCTATCGGATGCACGTGAACTCGTCTCGGCAGCGGGACCGCTGGCGCCAGCTCAACGCCGCGGCCAAGGATCTCGCCGTACTCGACGGAGGGACCATCGAGACCGCGGCCAGCCGGATCGCCTACGAGATCTTCCAACCGGACGGTGTCGAGCTGACGGTCGACTCGACCGCGGTAGCGCCACCACCGCAACGGGCCGACCGGCACCGGCGGGTGGATGACGTGACGATCGCGCTGTCCGGACCCACCGGGCAGGTCGGCGTGCTGAGGCTGCGCTTTGGCGAGCCGACGATCTGGCAGGAGCACGAACAGGCCGTCCTCGCCGCGTTCGCGAACCTCGTCGCGCTGGCTGTCGCCAACGCCAGTACGTACGCCGAAGCCCACGAGCAGGCCTGCCATGACGCGCTCACCGGGCTCGGCAACCGGCGGATGCTGCAACGGCGCACCGCCGAAGCGATCGCGGGCACCACCGCGGCCGGCCCCCGGTTCGCTCTACTGCTGGTCGACCTCGATCGGTTCAGAGAGGTCAACGACACCCTCGGGCACGATGCCGGTGACCGTCTGCTGCGCGGTATCGCCGACCGGCTCCAGCGCGCCGTCCGCGCGGGCGATCTGGTGACGCGGGTGGGCGGCGACGAGTTCGCCGTGCTGCTGGCCGGCATCCGCGACGCCGAAGCCGCCGACACCGTCGCGGCCACCATCGCCAAGGCGCTGGCCCGTCCGGTCAGCTTCGAGGGAATGCTGCTCTCGGTGGAGGCGTCCGTCGGCGTCGCCTGCTTTCCCGAGGACGGCCGGACCGTCGACGAGCTCCTGCGCCGCGCGGATGTCGCGATGTACCAGGCGAAGCGAGCGCACAGCGGCTACCGCCGGTACCGGGCCGACGAGGACTCCTCCACGCTGGCGCACATGGAGCTGGTGGCGGACCTGCACGGCGCGCTCGCCGAAGGCGACATATCCCTGCACTACCAGCCACAGATCGACCTCGGCAGCGGCCGTATCGTCGCGGTCGAGGCCCTCGCGCGCTGGCGGCACCGGACCCGCGGCCTGCTCACTCCCGCGACCTTCATCGGCGCGGTGGAGCAGTCCGGGCTCATCGGCGACTTCACCCGCGCTGTGCTGGGGGAGGCGTTGTCCGCATGCGGACGGTGGCGCGCGGGCAGCGCCACCATCCGTCTTTCGGTAAACCTGTTCGCGCGTAACCTGCTGGAAGCGGATCTCGCCACCGAGATCGCGCAGCTTCTGCTCGCCAACAGCGTGCCGGCCTCAGCGCTCACGCTGGAAGTCACCGAGAGAGCGGTCGTCATGGATTCGGCGACAACCGCCCACTCCTTTGCCGCGCTCCGCGATCTCGGTGTGCGCCTCGCCGTGGACGACTTCGGCACCGGCTACAGCGCCCTCAACGTGCTGAGGCAGTTCGATCCGCACGAGGTGAAAATCGACCAGTCGTTCACCGGCAACCTCACCGACAACCCTGACAACGCCGCGATCGTGCGCGCGACCATCAATCTGGCCCACGACCTCGGGCTGCTGGTTGTCGCCGAGGGTGTCGAAGATCTCGACACGATGAACGCCCTGACCGTTCTCGGCTGTGATCTTGCTCAGGGGCGGTTCATCAGGCCGCCCTGCCCAGCCGAGGAAATCACGGCGCTGCTGCGGGACGCCGGCCGGCTGACCACCCCCCACTCGGCCGATGTGCTGCCGTTCCCCACCGCCTACCAGCGATCACGCCAGCAGCGCCGCGCCCGCTCCTACCAACCGAAGGACGCGCGATCGTAGCCCTTCCCCGGCCGCTCCCGGCCTCTCTCCCGGCCTCTCTCACGGCGCCTCTCACCGCACCTCTCACGGCCCCGGGAACAGCGGAGCGGGCTGGCCCGCCCCCGGACCACGAGCGCCTATCGGCCAAGGTCCCTACTCTGGTCGGAATGGCCACGTCCACACCGCCGTCCATGCGCCCCACCGGGCAGACATCGACGGCTCTGCTGACCGACCACTACGAGTTGACGATGCTGCAGGCCGCGTTATGGTCTGGAGCGGCATCGCGCCGGGTGGTCTTCGAGGTGTTCACCCGGGCGCTGCCAGCCGGCCGCCGGTTCGGTGTGGTCGCCGGCACCGGACGTCTCCTGGAGGCCCTTGAGACGTTCTGCTTCGGCCCCGATGAGCTCACCTTCCTACGCCGCGCCGGGATCGTGGACGCAGCCACCACCGACTATCTGGCCGCGTACCGGTTCGGCGGGGACATCCACGGCCTCGCCGAGGGCGAGCCGTTCATGCCGAACACCCCGGTGCTGGTCGTAGAAGGAACCTTCGCTGAATGCGTCCTGCTGGAGACGCTGGTGCTGTCCGTGCTCAACCACGACAGCGCGATCGCCGGCGCGGGTGCGCGGATGGTCGCCGCGGCGGCGGGACGGCCCTGCATCGACATGGGTTCACGCCGTGCCCATGAGCAGGCCGCCGTTGCCGCGGCCAGGGCCGCCTACCTGGTCGGGTTCACCGCCACCTCGAACCTGGAAGCGGCCCGGCGGTGGGACATCCCGAGCAGCGGGACGGCCGCGCACGCGTTCACCCTCGTCCACCCGTCCGAGCAGGTGGCGTTCGCCGCCCAGATCGCCTCGCTCGGCATTGACACGACGCTGCTTGTCGACACCTACGACGTGCCGTCAGCGATCGCGACCGCGGTGGACACAGCCGGCCCGGGGCTCGGCGCGATCCGCCTGGACAGCGGCGATCTCGGCCCCGCGGCCTGGGCCGCCCGAGCGCAGCTGGACTCGCTCGGCGCGCAGAGCACCCGCATCATCGCGACCGGCGATCTGGACGAACACGTCATCTCCAGGCTTTCGCACGCGCCGGTCGACGGTTACGGCATCGGTACGAAGCTCGTCACCGGTTCGGGAGCGCCCACCGCCGGGTTCGTCTACAAAATCGTCGAGGTGGACGGGACTGGCGTCGCCAAGATGTCAGCTGGTAAGAGCACCAAGGGATGGCGCAAGCGGGTAAGCCGCCGCCACGACCGGAACGGGGTCGCGGTGGCGGATGTGATCACAATCGACACCACCGGGTCCGCCGGCCCCAACAGCGACGGATCGGCCAGGCTCGGCACACCTGGGAGCGGCCCGCGCGAAACCGACCTGGACCGGGGACTGCTCCTACCGCTGGTGCGCGGCGGAACGGTCCTGGACACGGCACGGACCAACGCGAACGGGCTGCTGGCGGCGCGCGCGCACCACGAGGCGACCGTGGCGAGCCTGCCGGCGGACGCCCGCTCCATCGCCTTCGGCGGACCGTGCCTGCCGGTCATCACCGTCGGGACGCCCGTTGGGCGACGGTGATGACCGCGCGTCCGACCTGACCGGGCAAGCCGGAGCTGAGGCGGCAACCGGGCGGCCGGCGGGAGCACAGCCACCCGCGCGCGGCGCGGCGGAGGTGTTCCCCGGGCCAGCGATCGCGGTGAGTGTGGACGTCGTCCTGCTCACCCTGCGGGCCGGTCAGCTCTGTGTGCTGGTCACGCAGCGCGCGTCTCCGCCGTTCCAGGACGACTGGGCGTTGCCCGGTGGCCTCGTCCGGGTGGACGAGGACCTTGACGCCTCAGCCCGCCGCCAGCTCACCGAGGAAACCGGAGTCGCCGCTTCGGGCCATCTTGAGCAGCTACGGACCTACGGACGCCCGGACCGCGATCCCCGGGCCCGGGTCGTCAGTGTGGCCTACCTCGCGTTGCTGCCGAACCTGCCCCCTCCGCCGGGAGCCGATCGCGACGGGCCGCGAGCCCGCTGGTGGCCGGTGGAGGATCTGGGCTCAGCGGACGGCCCGACCCTCGCCTTCGACCATCCGGCGATCGTCGCTGACGGCATGGAGCGGGCCCGCAGCAAACTGGAGTACACCCCGCTCGCGGCGGCCTTCTGCGAGGAACCGTTCACCCTGGCTGACCTGCGTCGCGTCTATGAGGCGGCCTGGGGAGCCCCGCTGGATCCCCCCAACTTCCGCCGCAAGGTCCTGTCAACAACAGGCTTCGTGGTACCGGTGGGCGCCCGAGCCGCGCCACGTGGCGGGGGACGCCCCGCCGAGCTGTACCGGCGGGGCTCGGCCACCGCCCTGCATCCCCCGCTGCTGCGCCGGACCGTGTGACCAGGAGACCGGCAACAGCACCAGCTTCACAGCACCAGCTTCACAACGCCGGGCGCACAGCACCAGGCGCCTCGTCCGGTGACAACTCACATGAGATCGTTGTCAGCGTGGATCCCAGCAACGCCGGAATATTCCTCGTGCTCGTCGGCGGAGCACTGTGCGCGCTGCTGTTCTTCGCCGGCCGGGCTGGGCGGAGCCTCGCCGGCGAGCTCTGGAGCCGGTTGGGCCTCCTGCGCTGGATCTTCCTATTGATCATAGTGGTCATTCTTTTCGATCTCGCCGACGGCGCCGTGAACCGCTGAGCGGGTTCCCCCCGTCGCGACATGACTCGAACGTTCGTAAGCGGAACGTGCCATTATTCTTACGCACAGGCACGCCTTTCCTGTACCGAAAGCAACCGTTTTGTAGCTATGCGCCGACAGTCATCTAACTAGTTATACTTAACTCCCAGCAAGCCCAAAACAGGACGAAAGGATCGCGGGTGACTGGTCAACCATGGCTGTGGATGCCCCCGCACCAGGCATCGCGTCCCGTCGGCGTGGGGCTGCTCCTCCGTTCATACCGGCAGACCTACGGACTCACCCAGCAGCAGCTTGCCGAACGGCTCGGCTTCGACCAGTCCTATGTCTCGAAGGTCGAAAGCGGCCGGCGCGCCATCCACGACATCTCCACACTCCGCCACATCGCCCGCAGGCTCTCCCTGTCGCCCGAGGACGTGGGGCTGGCCGCGGGCTCCCTCGCCGACCTCCGCAGGGACAGCAGCACAACCGTGGACCCCCTCGCCGAGCGGGTCGCGGCGAGCCAGCGCACCTGGCGGCTGACACGCGACCACCTCAACCACCACCGGATCCGCCTGGCCCGTGCCGCCGCCCAGCTCTATCCCGAGGCCTACCGGCTCGGTAACGGCCTGCTGACCGGGCCCGGCTGGATGTGGGACGCGCCCATCGACATCGCCGACGTCGGGCTGGAATGGTCGGATGCGACACACCCGCCCACCATCTCGGGCACGGGTACCGATACCGAACACGTCCGCCCGCTCACTGGCGACGGGTCCGCCTTCGGGACCTACGCCCGAGCCATGCGTGACCTCGACCGGCCCACTCTTTTCGAGAACCGCCTGAGCTTCCGGCTCCTGGAGGCCGTCCGCGCCGGGAGTAACGGCCACCCGAAGCTGTCCTTCGGGCACACCACCTACTTTGATGCCCTTGATGTGTGTGAGTCGGTGGCGCATGAGGCCGCCGCGGCAATGATCGACGGCGGCCTGTCCTGGCCGGCGCTGCCCTTCCGGCGCCGGATCGGGGACCCGTTCGATCTGGAACGGCGGGTCGCGTTACCCTCCATCAACACGCTGACCATCCGTTACGACAAAACCCGAGCCAGCTTCGTACTGCACCGGCGCAGTGCCGGTTCGGTCGCCACCGCCGGCGGTGTTTACCATATCCTGCCGGCCGGGGTGTTCCAGCCGTCAGGAATCTCCGCTTCCCACCACCGGACGGACTTCAACCTATGGCGCAACATCATGCGTGAGCTGAGCGAAGAGCTTCTCGGTAACGCCGAGCACGACGGCAGCAGCTCCTCGTTGATCGACTATGACGGCAGCGAGCCCTTCCGCTCGCTGGAACAGGCCCGCCGGTCCGGACGTGTCCGCGTGTGGTGTTTCGGCGTGGGCCTCGACGCGCTGACGCTCTTCGGCGAGATCCTGACTGTCGTGGTCATAGACGCTGATGTGTTCGACACGTTGTTCAGCGGGATGGTAGCGATGAACGCCGAAGGATCCGTGGTCACGACGGGACCGAACCAGCGGGCCTGCGACGGCATTCCGTTCACGGCGGCGACCGTCCGCCGGCTGATCGAGCAGGAACCACTCGCTCCCTCGGCCGCGGCCTGTCTGGATCTCGCATGGCGCCACCGCGGAACGCTGCTTCCGGGGCTGCGTATGCGGGCCACCCTCTGAGCGCGCCAGAGCCATGCGTGTTCTCGTGACCGGTGCGGCCGGTTTTGTGGGCGGAGTCGTCGCGGACACCCTCGCCGCGGCTGGCCATCAGGTCACCGCCCTCGTTCGCAACGAGCCGCCCCCGGCCCGGCTGACCCCGGGCATAGAGATCGTCAAAGCCGACCTGCTGGAGATCCACACACTCGCGGCGGCAGGCATCGACCGTGGGTTCGACGCGGTCTGTCACCTCGCCGCCCTGACCCGGGTGCGCGAGTCACAGAGCGACCCGCTGCGGTACTTCGCGGTGAACGTGACAGGCACCGTGAACCTGCTGAGCCTGCTCGAGCGCGGCACCCAGATCAACGACATCGCGCCGATCGTCGTCCTGGGCTCAAGCTGCGCGGTCTATGGCACACCCGAGACCCAGCCCATCCCCGAGACCCAGCCGCCGGCACCGACAAACGCATACGGTGCCTCCAAAATTTCCGCCGAGCAGATCGTCACCCACCAGGCCGCGACCGGCCGGATCGGCGCGGTGGTGCTGCGCTCCTTCAACATCGCGGGCGCCGCGGGCGGGCACGCGGACAACGACCGGAGCCGGATCATTCCAGCGGCGCTGGCGGTGGCGGCGGGCACGTCCGATGTCTTCGGCGTCAACGGGGACGGCGCGGTGATCCGCGAGTACGTGCACGTCGCCGACATGGCCGATGCCTATCTTGCGGCCCTGGACGCCGTGCCGCCTGGCCACAGCGAAATCTTCAACGTCGGCACAGGCGCTGGCGTCAGCGTCGCGGAGGTACTCGCGGCGGTCGAACGCGTCACCGGCCGTACCGTACGGCAGGTGCGCCGGCCCCCCGCGGCCGAACCGCCCATGCTGGTTGCCGACAGTCGCCGCATCCGGGCGAAACTGACATGGCGCCCAACCCGCTCGACAATCGACCGGATCGTCGCCGACGCATGGGACCACACAGCCCCGCGCGCATCCGTTCAGTGATTGGCCAGGGCGGCTACGCCCACCGGCCCTGGCGAGGCGGCGGAAACAGCTATGATGTGGACGACATCGGCGATATGGATGGATGCGTATGGATGCGTCATGAATCATGCCGCAATACCGACTCCCAGCCGGCCGGGCGTCGCCATCCGCCCTGCCGGCCGACGGAATCGTCGTAAGATTTACGATCATCTATCCAGCGGATAGTCGATGTCACCGCATAGCCAACCATCCATCACAAAAAACCCTCGGCGAAGTCAACGCAGCACGCATCGATGCCTGGCACTAATCTGACTTAACGCTGATCGGGACCGGTCAGCTGCGCCGGAACCGACGCGTGTCGGACAATCGGCTGCTGTCGCAGCCGCGGCGCATTCTGGGGGAGACACAGGGTGGACAGACAACCTGCGGGCGGGCAGCGCCCTCGGCCGACGTCTCGGGTGGTCGTCGACGTGGTACGCGCGGTGCGCGGCTGGGTTGTGGCAGTCGCGGGCGGTGTGCTTCTGTTCGGTTGCTACCTGGGTGTCTCCGCGGAGACCGACCCCGGGCGTCAGCTCCCCTACTTCGCCTCCGGTGGGCTCGGCGGGCTCGCGCTCGTCCTGCTCGGGTGCGCGCTGCTGGTAGCCGACCAGATCGACGCCGTCTCAAAGAACGATCGCCGGACAGACCATCAGGTGGACGAGCTGCACCGGCTTATCGTCACCGCGGCCAGCGCCGGCTTTGTCCCGCCCACCAGCGCTCCGGCGCCCCCCGCCAGCGGCACAGCCCCGGCCAGCTACGACGACGAAGGCCTCTTCGCGGTGCCCGCGGGGCGGACCTACCACCGTCGTACCTGCGAAATGATTGTCGGGAAACCCGCGCAGCCGGTGGATTCCGACCAGATCGCGACACGTGGCCTGACGGCCTGCACCATCTGTGAACCAAAGATCATCACGTGAGACGGCCGGGCCAGCCCCCGCGGCCGCGGCGGGAGGATTGACGGTGACAAGCATCAACCTGGCATTTGCCGGAATTTCCATCGGGGCAATCGCCGCTCTTTCCGGTATCGGCCTGCTTGTCACCTATCGGACCAACGGTGTCCTCAACATCGCTCAAGGTGGTATCGCGGCGCTGGTCGCCTACGTCTTTCGCGAAATGGTCGTGGAATGGGAGCTGCCCATCTGGGCGTCGGCGCTGCTCTCGCTCGCGGTGATCTCTCCGGTGATCGGCCTGTTGCTCGAGCGCTTCGTCTTTCGCCCGCTCGCCCGCCGGCGTGCCTCCGCGGCCGAATCCCTGGTGGCGAGTTTGGGCGTGCTGGTCCTCACCGTCGGGATGACCGCCGGCATCTGGGGGCTGGGTTCCCGCCCAGACGCGCCAAGCCTGTTCCCGGCCCGCGCGATCCGGCTGCCGGGTAACAACCGGATTAGCGTGGACGCGCTCGCCGAGCTGGCTCTGGTCGTCACCGTGTGTGTTGCCCTCGGGGTCATCACGACCCGTACCCGGTTCGGCAGACAGGTCCGGGCCGTGGTGGACGACCGCCAGCTCGCCGAGCTTTCGGCGATTCCGGCCGACCGGGTCGCGGCCGCCGGATGGGCCGTCGGCACCACCCTCGCCGGGTTCACCGGCATCCTGCTGGCTCCGCGGCTACAGCTCACTCCGTACGGGCTCACGCTGCTGGTCCTGGAAACGTTCGCGGTGGTCGTCGCCGCCCGCCTGGCCAGCATGCCGGGTGCGGTCATAACCGCGCTGGCCATCGGCATCCTGCAAAGCGAGCTGAGCCAGTTCCAGGTGACCGGCAGATTCGCCGCACTGTTTCTCGCCGTGCAGTCCAACCTGTTCGTGGCCGCGCTGCTCATTCTGCTGCTGGTGGTCCCCCGCTTGCGTGAGCTCGGCGGGGACGCCGGCTCCACCGGCCGCTTCTCCAGCCGCGGCGCGCCGCCGTCGGGCCCACCCGGCCCTGCCGATCAGCGCCGCGACGTGCTCGGGAAGCTGGGCGGCGCGGCGCTGCTCCTGGCTCCCCTCACCTTCGCTCCCCCGGACCTGCGTAACGCCTTCACCGTGCCGGCCCTTGCGCTGATCTTCCTGTCCTTGGTGATCGTCACCGGCTACAGCGGCCAGGTCTCCCTGGGCGTCGCCGGCTACGCCGGGCTCGGGGCGCTGCTGTCCGCCAAGCTGGCCGCCGGCGCGCTGTTCGGGCTGCCGGCCCTGCCCGGCCCGGCCGCCCTGCTGCTGGGCGCGCTGCTGGTCGCCCCGGTCGGTCTGCTCACCGGGTACCCCGCGATCCGGCGGCGGGGCCTCACCCTGGCGCTCACGACGTTCGCGGTCGGAGCGGTCGTGTCCCGCTTCGTGTTCCAGCAGCAGACGTTCGTCGCCAGGCTGCACGTCACGCCATTGTCCGTTGCCCACCGTACGTTATCCGACCGCTGGTTCTACGTCGTGGAACTGCTCTGTCTCGGGCTCGGCCTGCTCGTGGTCCGCAACCTGCATGAGGGACGGCTGGGCAGGGCGCTGCTGGCAGTGCGTGACCACACCGAGGGCGCGGCCGCGGTCGGCGTCGACGTCCGCAACCTCAAGTTGCTGTCCTTCACCGTCTCCTCTGTCGTGGCCGGGCTCGGCGGCGCTCTGCTGATGCTCGGCTCATCCTCGTTCGATCCTGAAACGTTCTCCCCGCTCAACAGCCTGCTGTGGTTCACCGCGGTCGTCGTCTTCGGCGCGGACAGTGCCGCCGGTGCCGTCGTCGCGGCTGGCTTCATCGTCACCATCGACACGCTGGCCCCGGCCGGTTCATCCACCCTCGCGGTCGGCATCCTCGCGCTCACCCTGGGCTGGCTGCCGGGTGGGCTCGCCTCCGCCGTCCGGGGTGTCATCACGTTCCTGAGCGGCCGCCTCGCCGAAGATCTTCCCTATGCCGCCGGAACCCCGCTCACCCCAACCGGGCGTCAGCCGATCCTGTCAGTTCCACCGTCAGGTGTGCTGTCAGTCGTGCCGTCCAGCAAGGTGGCCACCGCCGCCGTGACGCCCGCGGGACACCGGTACCCGGCACCTCAGAACGCACCCGCGTTGTCCCCGTTCGGGCAGGCCCTCGTCGCCTGGGTGCGGGAGGGCACCCGCCTGGCACCTGTGACCGGCGCGAGGAGGACGCGGTGAGCCGGGCTGAACTCAGCGGCCACGGGCTCGTCCGCGGCTACGGCGGGCTCATCGCGGTCAACAAGGTCGACATCACCGTTGCGCCAGGCAAAGTCACCGGGCTGATCGGGCCGAACGGCGCCGGCAAGTCAACACTGTTCAGCCTGCTCACCGGCGTGGAAAAACCCGACAAAGGCACGGTCTCACTCGGCGGCCGAAACATCACCCGGATGCCCCCGGATGCCCGCGCCCGCCGCGGCCTGGTTCAGACCTTCCAGGTCCCGTCGCTGTTCTCCAGCATGACCGTCATGGACAACCTCCTGGTCGGCGCTGAGAACAGGCGCCGCGACTACGCGGGCGGGCTGTTCGGGCTGACGCCGCGCGGCGCCGCCAGGGCCCAGCGCATGGCAACCCGTACGCTGGACTCGCTCGGTCTCACGGGCATCGCCGACGTGACCGCGGGAACGCTGTCCACGGGCGCGCTGCGCCTGGTCGAGCTGGCGCGTGCGTTGTGCGCCCGTCCCGATGTCCTGCTGCTGGACGAGCCGGCGAGCGGCCTCGACGGGCAGGAAACCGAACGGCTGTCCGCGCTGTTGCGCCGGGTCGCCGCCGAAGGGGTCGGCGTCCTGCTGGTCGACCACGATGTCGAGCTGGTCTTCTCCGTCACCGACCAGGTGTACGCGATGGTCGGCGGCAGCATCGTAGCCGAGGGCGCGCCAGCTGCCGTCCGTGACGACCCGACCGTCCGGTCCGTCTACCTTGCCCAGGGGCCGCTGGCATGAGTGCCGAACTGATACTCACGGGAGCACGGGCCGGCTACCGCACCATCGAGGTCCTGCACGGTCTCGACCTGACCGTTCCGGCCGGCAAGGTCACCGCGTTGCTCGGGGTCAACGGAGCCGGTAAGAGCAGCACGCTACGGGTGCTCGCCGGCCTGTTACCGCTTCGGTCAGGATCGCTGACCTGGCGCGGCAAGAAAATCACCAAGATGTCCGCGCTGGACCGCGCCCGAGCGGGCCTCATGCTTGTGCCGGATGAACGGGCGGTGTTCGCCAGCCTCACCGTCGAGGAGAATCTTCGGGTCATCGTGGAGGCAATGGGCCGCCGGGACATCTCACCCGCACTGGCGGCCTTCCCTCGCCTCGGTGAGCCCAACCGGCTGAGCCAGCGGGCCGGGACGCTGTCCGGCGGGGAACGGCGCATGCTGGCGCTGGCCCGTGTCCTGCTGGCCCAGCCCAAGGTGCTGCTCGTCGACGAGCTGTCGCTCGGCCTGTCGCCGAAGGTGGCGAGCGAACTGTTCGCGTGGCTCTCGACGGTGGCCGTCGGTGGGACGACGGTCGTCCTCGCCGACCAGTACACCGAAGAAGCTCTGAACCTCGCCGACGTCGTCTATGTGCTGCACCGCGGCGAGTGTTCGTTCGTCGGCGATCCCGCCGAGCTGAAACCGAGCGTGTCCGCGGACCCAGTCTGACCCGGTCTGACCCGTTCCGGACCGGTTCGTAGCGGTCCATAGTGGTCCATAGTGGTCCGGTAACGGGTCAGACCGGGTCCCGATGGCTGCCCACCGATCGAGCCCGAGGGCGCGGACCTCCCCCGCCGCGCGAAAACAATCACCGCGCGGCCGTTGGCCCCCCAGCCGCGCGAACTACTCAGCGGGGTAGGGCAGGTTCGGGACGTCGAAACAATTAGTATCCAAACCTTTGCCCTGAGTCGCCCAAGCGCCCTTTCCGCCGTTCGCTGAGTCCTCCCACTTGGCGACCTCAATGCAATTGTGATCAGTAGCCGGCGGAGCCGGAATCTTGGTGAAATTGCGCGGGGCAAGCAAACCGTCACCGGTGTAGTCCTGCGGTCGGTTCATGAAGCTTTCGACACATCCGCGGGTGAGATTGACGCCGCAGGACCTCATCGCATCGGTGAGCCAGGCAGCGGACACATAGCCCTCAAACGTCCACATGTTCAGCTGGCCCTCGCGTGCGGGCTCGTACTTCGCCATCGCCTCGCGGAACTTCGCCACGGCCGGATAGCTCGTGTCGTTGTAGTTACGGGTCGAGCTGATCGCGTAGGTGGCGCTCCGGCAGCCTGGCGCGTCCGCAAAGGTCTTGCCGAAGGTGTCGGTCCACCCCTGGCTCGTGGTCACCTTCGCCTTGACCGTGAGCCCCTGCGCCTGCATGGACTTGCACAGGGACAGGTTACCGGTGTCCTCCATCGCGTCAAAGATCACATCAACCCCGCGTGACTTCATGTCCAGCACGGCGGCGTCGAAGTTCGGAAGCCCGAGGTTGATCTCTTTTTCGATGACCGTGTACCCTTCCTGGCGCAGGCCGTCAGCCACCGACTTCGCATAGCGCTGGGAAGGCGCGACGTTGTAGTACACGACGCCCGCGGTCTTGGTGTTCAGGTTCTCCTTGAGCCACCGGTAGTTCTCCGTGCCCGCATAGAGCGTGCCGCCATAGCCAGGCCGACCGCCATCGCGCGGGTAATAACTGCCATAAAGAGAGTAAAGGTGCGGATACTGGTCGTAGGCATTACCGATCGGCTGGCCAGCGATGTCCGGTACGCCTTTGGAGTTGAGGTACGGCGCCCCGTCATAGTTGAACGCTGCCACCCCGGCCAACGCGAAGACCTTCTCATCGTCGACAAGCTTGCGGACGCACGCCGCGTTGTCCGGCCCGCTGCCATGGTCATCGCACTGGACGAACGTCACCTTGCGGCCGTTCACCCCACCGGCCGCGTTGAGCGCGTCGAAGTACGCCTTGGCCCCGTACAGGGAACCGGAGAACGTCGTCGGCCCCAGTGGGCTCGTCAGACCGACAATGGCACCGACCTTGATGTCGTTCGCGGTCACACCGGTGTCCGACGCGGTGTTCGCGCCGCCCCCCTGGGACGGGCCGCTGGGCGGCGTGCCCTGGTTACTCACCCTGCTTCCGCAGGCCGCAAGCACAAGGACGGACAGTGCGGCTGTGACGACGAGCGACTTCGCTCGTATGGGCATTACTCTCCCTCGTGATCGCTGGTTGCCTCAGACGTTATTGCGCTTCCCGGGATTCCGCGCGCCACCCCTCCAAGATCAAAAATTGCACGCGGGCAGGAACGACACCAGGAACGTCCGGTAGCGCCCGGTCAGGCACTGGCCATCATCACGATGGCAATCAGCATCGCGGTTCAACTCCCGCCGAGCCGACTGTACTGGTCATGTTTTTATGATCAACCACCGTGGCGCGTCCGAAAGCGCCGCCACCACCGTCTGCGTGACACCGACGCGATGGGATGCGCCGACACGAGAACCTGGCCGTCCTCCGTGAACACCTCATTCTGGCCGCCCCCGACAGGGCTGTTCCCGGAATCACCGTTTGCGGGATCATCGCGGCTGAAGTCGGCAGCGGCCTCAGCGGGACCGGCACCGTTGGTGCCCGGCGTGGACGCGGTGGTGGACGCGCTGGTGGACAGCAGCGTCACCGTGGAGGACAGCTGATCACGCTCGACAGTGGAG
>NZ_CAKJTL010000060.1:0-2877 GCF_917627385.1 Protofrankia sp. CiT1 | reverse complement strand
GTGGAGGACAGCTGATCACGCTCGACAGTGGAGCCCGCGGCCACGGACGGCACCTCGACAACCGCGGGTGTCACCTCGCTGGACGCGAGCGATGCTTCAGCGACCGGCTCGGGCGACGCTTCGGTGACCGGCGCGAGCGACGCTTCAGCGACCGGCACGGGCGACGCTTCGGTGACCGGCACGGGCGACGCCTTGACCGAGTCAGCGGCGGCAGCGGCTGGCAGGGCTGACACGTCGGGCGCGTCGGGCGCGTCCGCTTGATCGGCGCCCGGTACCGCTGGCTGGGCCGAGGACCGCGCTGGTGGTTGCCGAGAAGAGCCAGCCGCCGATGCGCTGGCGGACTTCCCGCGGGGCGCCCGGGGCCGCTTCGCGGGTGACTTCGGCTCGGGCCGCGCCGCCACCGTTTCATCAGACCCGTCCCGTGGAGCGGGAACCGCCCGCCGGCCGGATTTCGCCACGGTACCGGCGGCAAATGGCGCCGCGGCGGGTTCTGGAGTCACTCGCTGAGTGGGGACGGACTCAGCCGCTACGGACTCGTCTCCCAGCGAATCTCCGAGTGAATCTCCCGACCGCGGTGCGGGGGTTTGTGCCGGTACGGCCGGCTGTGCCCGCGTGGGTTTCGGGTAGGCATCGTGCTGCAGCAACAACCTGTTCACAATGCGTCCGCTCGGGCCCGGCCCGCGCTGGATGCGCCCATTGTCCGACAGTCGCCGACAGACCTGGTTCACGGTCTGCCGACGAAGCTCCAGCGCTTCCGCCAGCTGTCCGTCGTCCAGGCCAGCCGGAGCCTTTGCCAGCCGCTCAAGAATGCGGTCCGCGACAGTAGTCACAAACCCGGACGCTATACGCCATCCAAAATCCGCTTGCAAGCGGGGTGGGTCGACTTCAGCGCCTGTCGTCCGTCCGTGGTGAGTCCGGCGCTCCGCGCGAGCGGTGCAGGCGTGCCCGGTGGTGGTTTGATGATCCGTGCGCCTTGGCGTTATCCGCGGCCCATTCGGGGAATAGCCGCCGATGACACCCCACGGCAACAAGCCAATGATCCAGCCAGGAGGCGACGATGGCGCAACTGATGCCGGACGACGACATCAACAGCGTCGACGCCGGCTACATCAACGCCTATGGCGGCCCGCTTGAGCAGTCCGAGAGCCTCGACAGCGACGGCCTCGGATCAACCGACCGGGGGCATGACCCGCTTGACGACGGCTGGGATCCGCCGGACCGCTTCAGTCCGGGTGAACGCTTCGGCACGACCGCCGCCGAACAGCGTACGGGTGAGTCGCTGGACTCGCTGCTCGCGCAGGAGCAGCCCGATCCGGATCCGTATGCCGAGGCGGCCCGGTTGGAGTCGGGCGACGTCTTGGAGTCCGACGTGTACGCTCCGTTCGATCCGCCGGAAAAGCTCACGCTGGACCTTGACGGACCAGCGGGCAGTTCACCCCCTCTGCTCGCCGACGACGAAGGCGTACGGAACGTAACCACTGGAGAACTCATCGCACATGGCCCGGTCGGTGGACGCTGCCGCAGCCGCGAGGACCCCCCGCAGCCGAGCGCACCGGAGGAGGAAGCGGTACGGGTCCACGACGAAGAGTGACCGGCGATAGGGGACGCGATGTCGCGGGGCTGGGGCACGCACCTCGCATCGTTGTCGCCGGTCGACGCCCCACACCTCCGGTGACTGGCCGGGCGCTCTCATCCGGCCCGCTCCAGCACGATCCGATCGACGCCCTCACCGCCACCCCGCTGGCCGCCACCGGCCACCGGCGGCAGGCCGCGCCCGCGGTCTGCACACCACCGCCATACCCGCCATGCTGGCACGATGGCCTACGGCGAGCCGGCTCCCGACGACATGACCGCGGCACGCGAGCCGCCAGCGAACGACGCCCCCGGTTATGAGGGGCTGGCGACCTTCTGTCACCGACCGTGGTTGCCCGCGCCGGCAGACCTCGCGGCCCGCCGTCCGGACGTCGCCGTGATCGGAGCGCCGTTCGACATCGCGACCACTCATCGGCCGGGCGCCCGCTTCGGCCCGCGGGCCCTGCGCGCGCTCGCCTACGAATCCGGCACATATCATCTCGATCTCGGTATTGAGATCTTCGACTGGCTCGACGTCGTGGACGCCGGGGACGCCCGCTGCCCGAGCGGGCAGACCGAGGCGTCCCATCGCAACATCCGCGCGAAGGTCGGCGGCGTGGCCGGGCTCGGCATCATCCCGGTCGTCATCGGCGGCGACCACTCGATCACCTGGCCAGCGGCGTCCGGGGTGGCCGAGGCCGTCGGCTGGGGCGAGCTCGGCGTGCTGCACTTCGACGCGCATGCCGACACCGCGAACATCATCGATGGCAACCTCGCCTCGCACGGGACACCCATGCGCAGGCTGATCGAGTCCGGAGCCGTCCAGGGGCGCAACTTCGTCCAGGTCGGGCTGCGCGGCTACTGGCCACCACCGGACGTGTTCGCCTGGATGCGCGAACAGGGCATGCGCTGGCACCTGATGCAGGAGATCTGGGAGCGCGGATCGCGCGCGGTTGTCACCGACGCGATCGCCCAGGCTGTGGACGGCTGCCGCGCGCTCTATCTGTCCGTGGACATCGACGTGCTCGACCCCGGCTTCGCGCCGGGTACCGGTACGCCCGAACCAGGCGGGATGACACCCGCGGACCTGCTGCGCGCCGTCCGCCAGGCCGCGCTGGACACCCCGCTGGCGGCGGTGGACATCGTGGAGGTCTCGCCCCCCTACGACCATGCGGAGAACACCGTCAACAACGCGCATCGGGTCGCGATGGAGGTGTTCGCCGCCCTCGCCCACCGGCGGCGCCGCGCCGCCGGTGGTGTCCCCGGCCTACCTGGACGCGACCCGCACGGCATCTCCTGACCCGC
>NZ_CAKJTL010000059.1 GCF_917627385.1 Protofrankia sp. CiT1 | reverse complement strand
CCCGACCCCCGGTCCCCGGTCCGCTGCGGACCGGGGGGACTCGCGTCCCGCCAGCGTGGGGACGGGGACCCTCTATTGGGCAGGTGGACCGCTGTTGGGAACATAAGGGACAGCACGCCCCGATACTCTCCCGCGGACTTCCCACTCTGAGGTGGCGCCCATGCAGGGACGGCAGCCCCGACGATCAGCGAGCCGGCGGTCGCTCCTGCGCGGATCGATCGGCGCGGCCAGCCTGCCCGGCCTGTCGGCGCTGGTTGCGGCCTGCTCGGGTGCGCACACCGAAACATTCTCCGAACAGCAGCACCCGAAACCCGGCCCGAACAACCCCATGCTGTGGCCCATCAGAGCCGACAACCAACCCATCGCGAGCAACCTGCCGCCGGAACGCGACCGCCCCCTCAAAATCTTCAACTGGCCCGACTACATCGACCCACGGGCACTCGCGTCGTTCCGCGACTCCGTGGGTGTGACCGTCGAGGTGACGACGTTCAGCGACAACAGCCAGGCGCTGGAGGCCATCTCGGCCGGCACCGTCGACCACGACATCTACCTGCCGAGTTATGACCAGCTCGCCCAGCTGGTCGGCAACGGCCGGCTACGGCCGCTGAACCACAGCTACATCCCGAACATCAGCCAGGTATGGCCGGACTTCACCAACCCATTCTATGATCTCCAGTGGCGCTACACCGTGCCGTACACCGTCTACAGCACCGGCATCGCCTGGCGTTCGGACCTCGTCAGCGAGGACATCAGCGCGCGGGACAACCCGTTCGACGTCTTCTGGGACGCCCGGTACCGCGACAAGATCTCCGTGATCAACGACTATCGAGCCGTGATGGGCATGGTCCTGCTGCGGAACGGCCTCGACCTGAACACGACCCGGCAGAGCGATCTCGACCTTGTCCGGGCGCAGCTGGCCGACATGGTCCGCGAGACCCGGCCCAAGGCGACGATCACCAACTACCGAGACCTGCCCGGGGGGCACTTCCCCATCGTCCAGGCCTGGTCCGGGGATGTGGTGAACGCCCGCAACTACCTGGCCAGGAACGCGAACCCGAACATCCTGCGCTACTGGTCACCGAGCGACGGCCGCCACCAGGCGGACAACGATCTGATGGTGGTCCTGCGGAACGGCAGGAACCCGGTGGCCGCGCACATGTTCCTCAACCACATGCTCGACTTCGACGTCGCGGTGAGAAACTACGCGACGATCGGGTACCAGCCACCGCAGAACCGCATCACCTCCGCCGGACTCATCAGTCAGGGGTTCCTGCCACCGAGCCTGGCGAGCGCGGCCGTGGAACCGGCCTACTTCGCCACCGGCCTGCGCATTCTCGAGCTCGACCCCGACGTGGACCGACGCTGGCGGTCGGTCTGGAACGAGTTCCGCACCAACACCTGACACACCGGCGCCTGGCACACCGGCGCCTGGCACACCGGCGCCTGGCACACCGGCGCCTGGCAGCGTGGGCCTTGAGCTCAGCGAGCGGTCATCGGGCGGCCGAGGGCGTAACAGGCGATCGCCGCGGTCGCCGCGACGTTGAGCGAATCCACCCCGTTCGCCATCGGGATCCGCACCTGGATGGTGGCCGCCTCGAGCGCCGTCCGCGTCAGGCCCGGGCCCTCCGAGCCGAGCAGCAGCGCCAGCTTCTCGTACGGCCGGGCGCTGAACTCGTCGAGCGCCACCGCGTCCGGGGACGGCGTGAGCGCGACCACCGCGAACCCGTGGTCCATCAGCAGCGACAGCGCCGCCGGCCATGGATCGATGCGGGCGTACGGCACCGCGAACACCTCGCCCATCGACACCCGCACCGACCGCCGGTACAGCGGATCAGCGCATCGCGGGCTGAGCAGAACCGCGTCCATCCCGAGCCCCGCCGCTGACCGGAAGATCGCTCCGAGGTTCGTATGGCTGACGATGTCCTCGCAGACCAGTATCCGGTCGGCCGTGTCCAGCACGTCCCCCAACGGGATCAACGGACGACGGCACATGGAGGCCAGCGCCCCACGGTGCACCTCGAACCCGGTGATCGTGGCAAGCACGTCCGGCCCGGCGAGGTAGACCGGGATGCCCGGGTCGAGATCGTCCGGCACCAGCGCGAGCTTCGACGGCCCGACCAGCAATGAACGCGGACGGTAACCAGCACGACGGGCCCTGTCGATGACCATCTCGCCCTCCGCGATGAACAGCCCCTCCGCCGGCTCCCGCCGCCGGCGCAGGGCCACGTCGGTCAGCCCGACATAGTCACGGACCCGTTCGTCGGCCGGGTCGTCGATCTCCACAATGCCCAACCCGCTGTCACACTCCGTCCGATCGAAGCGCGCCGTCACGATTCCACCGTAGTAGCAGAATCAGCCCCCATGACCGCTCACCTGGCCGCCCAGCCGGCCGCCCGGTCGACCCCCCGGCGCGTCGAAGCGCCCGTCGACCTGCTTGTGCGCGGCGCCGACATGGTGGTGACGGTCGACGACCAGCGCCGCGAGCTGCCTGGCGGGTGGGTCGCGGTGACCGATGGGCTGGTCAGCGCTGTCGGCGCGGCGCGCGACCCGCTCCCGGCGGCGCACCGCACCCTGGACGCGGCCGGCTGCCTGGTCACCCCCGGCCTGGTCAACACCCACCATCACATCTTCCAGAACCTCACCCGGTCATTTGCGCCGTCGGTGTCCGCGGCGCTGTTCACCTGGCTGCGCACGCTCTACCCGCTGTGGGCGCGCCTGGACGAGGAGGCCGTGCACGTCTCGGCCTACGTCGGCCTGACCGAGCTGGCGCTCGGCGGGTGCACGACCACCACCGACCACCTGTACGTCCACCCCCGCGGCGCCGGTGACCTGATCTCGGCCGAGATCGCCGCGGCCCGCGCGCTGGGCATGCGGTTCCATCCAGCCCGGGGATCGATGTCACTGTCAGTAAAGGACGGTGGGCTACCGCCGGACTCGATCGTCCAGGATCCCGATGAGATCCTCAGCGCCTCCGCGGCGCTTGTCGCCGCCCACCACGATCCCTCCCACGGCGCCATGGTCCGCATCGCGCTGGCGCCCTGCTCACCGTTCTCGGTGAGCCCCGAGCTGATGCGGGCCACCGCCGAACTCGCCGAACGTCTCGACGTGCGGCTGCACACCCATCTCGCCGAGGACCCCGACGAGGACGCCTACTGCCTGGCGACCTACGGCCGGCGTCCGGTCGAGCACTTCGAAGACGTCGGCTGGGGAGGCGACCGGGCCTGGGTCGCCCACTGCATCTGCCCGAACCCGGCTGAGGTCGCCCGGCTCGGCGCGTGGGGTACCGGGGTCGCGCACTGCCCGAGCAGCAACATGATCCTCGGCGGCGGGCTGGCACCGGTCACGCGGCTGCGGGCCGCGGGTGTACCGGTCGGGCTCGGCTGTGACGGCTCCTCCTCGGCGGACGCCGCGTCGCTGTGGCTGGAGGCCCGCACGGCAATGCTGCTGGGACGGGTCCGCGGCGGGGCCGCGTCCATGTCCGCCCGGGATGCGCTCGAGATGGCCACCCGTGGCGGTGCGGGCTGCCTCGGACGGACTGGTGAGATCGGTGAGTTGTCCGTCGGCGCGGTCGGTGATCTGGTGGTCTGGCCACTGGACGGGATCAGCTTTGCCGGGGCGCTGACCGACCCGGTGGAGGCGTGGCTGCGCTGCGGGCCGGTCGCCGCCCGGCACACCGTCGTCGCGGGGAGGACGGTGGTGGCCGACGGGATGCCTGTGCATCCCGGCCTTGCCGAGATGCTGCGCCGCCACCGCATGATTGCCGCACGTATCCAGGGGCTGGGGTAGTACTACAGGGATAGATCCTTAATACATGAATTATGGTCATGTTTTCCTGCAGAAAATTGGGCCGTTTGTCCCATTCGCAGAACCATCAACGGCTCGTCCAACCTGCTGCCCGTCGGGGACCGGGCCGCGGTGCACGCGGCCTGGCGACGCCACGCCGACCTGGTCCGCCGCGCCTGGATGCGGGGCTCACCGGTCGGCACGGGCGAGACCGCGCCGACCGGGCTAATATTTGCAGCTTGCACGAACAAATGTTCGATTTTGTGGGCGTTTCGGGTTATCGTTGATCTATGCAGAGCGCCGCCGCCACCACCGCCGGCCCGGGCTGGGAGCATCCACTGCTCGCCGGGCTGGACACGGTCGCCACCGGCGTGGACGCCCTGACACAGGCAACAGTCTGGTCGCTGTCCGACGCCGAGCTGCTCACCGCGCTGGAGGACGGCGAACGGCTGCTGGCCACGGTGGCGGCACTACGGCTCCGGCTGGTCCGG
>NZ_CAKJTL010000058.1 GCF_917627385.1 Protofrankia sp. CiT1 | reverse complement strand
CCAACAGACCGGGGCGTGGCGGGGCCGCGCATGGAGATTTTTTTCGCGACACGTCGCAGGCGAGCACGCATTGACTGTGGCATTTCCATTCACCCGCGGGTAGCCCCGCGCCCGTTTCGGGCCGGCGGCGCCCCGGCCGCGGCCGGCAACCAGCCGAAGGCGGTGCGAGCATCTCCTTCGCGCCGCCGACGACACGACGATCAAAAGTGTCCGGCAACAGATGCGTGGAGCAAGGAACGGGGCTGGAGTGCGTGCATCGCGAGGCGGCGTGGGGAGCCGCCCTGCTGGTGCGCGCCCCCACCGCGCGACGCCGCGTCCCCTGTTGCCCGCCGCTCTCAGGGGGGAGCAATCGATGGCCAAGGATGGGGCCGGCCAGCGCCGGCCGCGGTACAGCGGGCCACCACGCGGCGCGTTCATCAGGACGGCACGCCGGAGCAGGCTCCGGGGCAGGCCGGCCGGCCGGGGGGCCGCATGACCGTCTCCGCCGGGAACGCCACGCTCGCCAGCGCCGCCGGCATCTCGCTGCCCCGTCGCCGGATCGCGACCGAGCAGATCATGGTTATCGCGGGCCAGCTCGGCGCGGGCGGCGGCAACCTGCTCTTCTCGATCGTCGCGCTGCGGCTGCTGAGCCCGAGTGACTATGCCGAGCTTGTCACATTCATCGCCCTCTATCTGCTGTTACACGTTCCGACGGCCAGCCTGGCGGTTGGCAGCGCCATCGCGCCAGGTGACGAGCGGCGGCTACGCCGCGCCGGGCTGGGGCTCGGCGCCGGGGCCGGGGCCGCCCTCGCGGCGGCGAGCGTGCCGCTGGCCGCCGCGCTGCACCTGTCGGTGGGGCTGCTGCTCGTCCTGGCCGCCGCGGGTCCCGGCGCGGGGCTGCTGGCGCTCGCTCGGGGGAGGCTGTACGGTGCCGGGCGCACCGGCGGGGTCACCGCGAGCCTGCTCGCCGAGCCGCTGGGACGGCTGGCCTTCGGCACGGTGCTGACCGCGCTGCTTGGCCCGGTCGGGGGCGCGGCGGGCGTGGTCGCCGCCGGCTACTGCGCGCTCGGGATAGCGCGATGGCGCGCTGCCCGGGTGCAGCCGCCGGAGCCGGCAGCGGCCACCGGCGCGAACCGTCAGCCAGCGGCGATGATCGTTTTTCTGCTGCTCGCCGTCCTGGCGAATCAGGATCTCCTGTGGGCGAATGCGCTCCTCGGCCGGGACCAGGCCGCGCTGTTCGCGGTCCTGTCGACGCTCGGCGGGGTGGCCGCGTTCGCGACCGCGACCATCCCGATGGTGCTGCTGCCGCGGGCCGCGCAACGGGATGCCGGGGCGGTGCTGGTCGCGCTGTCCGGGGCGGCCGCGGTCGGTATCGGCGCGCTGCTGGTGGTCGCGGTGACGCCGACCGGGTTCTGGGTGTCGGCGCTCGGCCCCGCCTACGCCGGCACCGGTCGGCTCGGCCTCGCCTACCTCGCGGCGATGGCAATGTTCGGCCTGGCCCGGGTGCTGGCCGCGGAGAACTGCGTCACGGCCGGCGGCCGAGCGACCGGCATCGCCGTCGGCATCACCGCGGCCGGCCAGGCGATCGGCATCACGATCTTCCATCACGACGCGCGCTCGATCGCGCTTGTCACGTTGGCCGCCATGACCGCGCTGACGATGTCGGTGGGCACCGTGACCATGCTGCGCGCCCGGCCCGCTCCGCTGGCAAGCATGTGGCCGCTGCGGCCACGGCCGGTGACAGCCACCCACATCCGGTGGGCGGTGGCCGGCCTCACGGTCCTCGGGATCGTCGTCCGGTTGCTGTCACCGCACAGCATCTGGGTCGACGAGGCGATCAGCATCCGCCAGGCCAGGCTCTTTCCGTTCCAGGAGTCGATCCGCGCGCTCCGGGACACCGACGTACACCCGCCGCTGTTCGCCACGGTGCTGTGGTTACAGGTGCACCTGTTCGGGACAAGCCAGTTCGCGGTCCGGCTGCCCTCGATCGTGACCGGGAGCCTGCTGGTGCCGATGCTTTACCTGGCCGGCCGTGATCTCTACAACCGGCGTGCCGGGCTGGCCGCGGCGGCCCTCGGTGTCTTCGCCCCGTTCGCGGTCTGGTATTCGCAGGAGACGCGGATGTACCCGCTGTTCCTGCTGTTCGGAGTCACGGCCACCTGGGCACAGGCACGGGTGCTGAAGGCCGGCGGCCGTAGGGCGTGGGTGGTGTACACCCTGGCGAGCGCGGCCCTGCTGTGGACCCATTACTTCGCGACGCTGCAGGTAATCACGCAGCAGATCGTGTTCGCCGTGATTGTCTGGCGCCGACACGGAACACGCCGGACCAGCCGGGACGGGCCCGGCATCCTCGTGCCGTGGCTGGCGAGCCTGGCCGCGCTGACGTTACTTGCCGCGCCGTTGGTGCCGTTCGCCAGCGCTCAGCTCCACGCCTACGGCACCCGTGGTGGGGTGGGTTTCGCGGCTCAGGCCGGTGACACGGCGGCGACGGGTGGCCATCCGCTGCTTTCGATCTACTCGATCGGCGCGAACGGGGTATGGGCTGTCTGGGGCTACCATTCGGACGCGATCGTGGCCACCCTCGTCGCGGTGTGGCCAGTGGGAATGCTGGTCGCGTTCCTGCTGCTCGGCCGCGGCTGGTCCCGCAGCTCACTGTTGCTCGCCGCGACCGTGCTCGTCCCCGTGCTGTGCCTGTTCGCCCTCGGCACGCGGAAGGAGAACCTGTTCGAGGTCCGCTACTTCGTCGGGATCCTGCCTGGCCTGATGCTCCTCGCCGGCCGGGCGCTCACGAGCTGGTTGCGGACCACGCCGGGAATGCTGCTCGGCGTCGGGCTCGCCACGCTGACGCTCGTGGTCGCGCTGGTGGACCAGCAACTCAATCCGAGCGACCCTCGCCTGTACGACTTCGACGGTGCGTTGAAGCACGTCACCGCGCATGCGCAACCGGGCGACATCATCGTCTACACCCCGATCTACCTGGTCGACGTCGTCGATTACTACGCGCCCGGGCTCCCCTCCTACGGTCCTGGCCCCGGCGTTCTGGCGCGCGCCAGGTCCGCCCGCCACGTGTTCGTGGTCGGAAGCTTCCTGTCCGATCCCAATGTGGCGGTGGACACCGGCGCGCTGCTGGCGCGGCTGGAACTGAGCCGACAGGTCGTCAACACCTTCCACGCCCCGCAGGTAATCGTCTGGGAGCTGCAGTGACCATCACGCCGGAACACGAAACAATCACGCACAGCCAGCAACTGCCTTCCGTCGCCCCCGCGGCGCGTCCACCGGTCGCCGACAACGCCAGGAACGGCGCCGACAACGCCAGGAACGACGCCAGAAGCGAGACCAGGACCGCCATCTCCACGGACCCGCGGCTCGCGCCGCCGGCATGGCAACCGATGGGGTCGGGCCGGGCGCTGCGGCGCCGGATGCTGCTTGTGCTGCCGCTGAACGTGCTCGCTTTCTTCTGGTATTTCGGCTGGCTGCTCGCGCCCGGTCGGGTCGGCAACGTGCTGCTCTACGCCCTGTTGCTGCTTGCCGAGGTCTTCAACGCGGTGCAGGCGCTCGGTTTCTGGTGGACGTGCTCCCGGGAGCGCGTGCGCCGGCGCCGCCCGCGAGTAAGAGCGCCCGGCAATAGGGGCGTGGATCAAGGAGCGGGACTGGGGCGCGTACATCGCAAGGCGGCGGAGGGAGTCACCCTGGTCCTTGGGGTGTCGACCGACGACAACACAGCGAGGTGCGTGCCCCAGCCCCGCGACGCCGCGTCCCTATTGCCGGTCGCTCTAAGCGGGCAGCTGGCCGTGGACGTCCTGGTGCCGGTCTACAACGAGCCGGTCGACGTGGTGGAACCGACGCTGGCCGCGGCGGTCCGGATGCGGGGGGCGCAGGTGCATGTGTGCCTGCTGGACGATGGGGACAACCCGCGGATGGCCGCGTTGGCCAGCCGGTACGGCGTCACCTACATCACCCGGCCGGACCACCGCGGCGCGAAGGCCGGCAACCTCAACCACGCGCTCGGCCGGACCTCCGCGCCGATCGTGGTGATCTTTGACTGTGACCACGTGCCGCACCCGGAGTTCCTGGAAGCGACGCTCGGCTACCTCGACGACCCGGGTGTGGGCTTTGTACAGACACCGCAGTACTACGCGAACGCCTCGACCAACGAGGTCGCCGGGACGTCATGGGCACAGCAGGCGCTTTTCTTCGGTGGGATCGCGCGGGGCAAGGACGGCCTGGGCGCGATGTTCTGCTGCGGAACGAACATCGCCTTCCGCCGTACGGCCCTGGCGGAGGTGGGCGGCTTCCCCGAGGACTCCCTGACCGAGGACTTCGAGCTGTCGATCCGCATGCACACCCGCGGGTGGCGGTCGGTCTACGTGCCCGAGGTACTGGCCAGTGGCCTCGGGCCGGCGGACATGGCCTCCTACACCAGCCAGCAGCTGCGGTGGTCGCGAGGCTGCATCTCGGCGATCCCGGCGGTGCTGGCCGCCCGGCTGCCCCGCCGGCTGAAGGCACAGTACCTGCTGTCCGCGGGGTACTTTCTGTCCGGCTGGACCGTACTCATCTATATGATCATGCCGATGATGCGGATCATGTTCGGCATCCAACCGATCACCGCCGCGAGCGCCGACCAGTTCCTGCTGCACTTCGCGCCCTACTTCACCGTGGCGCTGGGCACGGTTGCGCTGGCCGGGAACGGCAGCTACACCTTCGCCGCCTTCACCCTGCAAAGCGCCAGCTTCTGGATCGGCGTGGTGTCCACGGTACGGGCGCTACTACGCCAGCCTGGACGTTTCGTCGTCACGCCGAAGCAGGGCGGCGGGCACTGGCAGCCGACCGTGGTGGTGGTTCCCGTCGCCGTGGCCATGCTGCTGATCGCCGCATCGATCTACGGGCTGGCCCGGGACCAGGGGCCGGGCATGGCGAACAGCGTCGCGTTCGCCGGTGTGCACGCCGCGCTGCTGCTGCGCGGGTCCATACCCGCGCTGGGATGGCGAGGCCGGACCGCCCGCACCGCCGTCGCGCGCGACGCTCCGCCGATCGCGGCCTGACCCCGGCCCTGTGACACGATCCCGGGCGTCGCACGTGCGAGTAGAGCCGGCGTTGTCGATGCACGGCCGTAGGAGTGGACGATCGCGCTCCCGCTCCCCCGTACCAGCCGCTGAGCCTGGAACGGATCGGCGGCTGCCGGCATCATGGCTACTCGCGGGCTGGTTACCCTGTTCGGCCTGCCCATAGCGCACAGATGGGCAGTGCCCAGATCCGGTCGTCAAGATCGAAGGGAATCGGGCCGGTGTGGAACACGACTCCCGCGCGGAAGTCCGGGCCGAGCTGATCGCGCAGCCACATGAGGTGGCGGGCGTCCCGAGCGGTCGGCGCCGAGGAAGCCTTGATCTCGATCCCGATCACTTCGCCTCCTCCGAGGTCTATGACGACGTCGACCTCCTGGCCGTCCCGGGAGCGGATGTGGTGCAACCGGGCGTGAGGGTGGAGAAGGGTCACTTCCGGTCGTAGCTGGGCGACGACGAAGGTGTCAATCAACCTGCCGAGCAGGTCTCCGTCCCGCAGGACGCTCCGCTCGTCCAGCCGGGCGGCGGCGAGCGCGAGCGCGGGATCGGTCAGGTACCGCTTCGCCCGTTTGGTCAGCCTGTTCAGCCGGTTCGTCGCCCAGGCAGGAACGAGTTCGGTCAGGTAGAGGGCAGCCAAGATCCGGTCGTACGCGCCAGCGGTCCTCTGGTTGATTCCGGCAGCCTGGTAGACCGTGCTCTCAGCGGGAAGGCCCGCCGTTGAAAGCCCGAGAACCTCGAGATAGCGACGTAGTCGTACGGGGTCCCGTTGCTCCCCCGCGGCCAGCACGTCTCGATTGACGACGTGATCGATGTAGGAGTCCAGCCAGGCGAGTCGCCCTGATGCGCTCAGGTTCAAGGCAGCCTCGGGGAAGCCGCTCCTCAACGCCTGGTCGACGTAGTCATCCAGGCTCGGAGGCGGGCCAGAAATGCCCAGTTGCGAGATGTCCGAGTTGAGAAGCAGATCCAGCAGACCCGGTTGATCGACGGAGCGAGCGATCTCCCGCTGGGTAAGGCCGTGCAGCACCAACCGGACGACTCGACCCGTCCCGGGCCACTGGCGGGTCGTGAAGTCGGCTTCGACGCTGCCGGTAAGGAGAAACCGGCCGGGACGGGGATCGTCGTCGACCGCGCGCTTGACCGCGCCCAGGATCTCCGGCACCTCCTGCCACTCGTCGAGGAGGACTGGTTCCCGCGCCCGGCGCAGTGCCGCGTCCGGGTTCGCGGCAACCGCCGTGGCGACCGCGGGGTCATCCAACCGCAGGATGTCGTTGGCGATCCGCCGGGCGGAGGTCGTCTTCCCCGCGGCACGCGGGCCGGTGACCATGACAGCGGGCAGCCCCGCGAACAGACTCGCCAAGCGCCCGTCGGCGATCCGCGGAACATACCTTGACGTGGCCATACAGCCACGGTACACAATCTGCGAGCCCAGCAGTACAAAATTTGCGAGTCTGCTAGTACAAGTATTGCTGGGTCATCACTACAAGGTTTGCTGAGGGACTCGAACCCCTCACACCGCCAGCCCCATCAGCGGGCCAGGACTAGTGCCTGATATGGGGGTATCAGATGGTTCGCGTAAGAATGGGTTGGTTTGGATGGACCAGGTCGGGATGAACCTGGTTCGGTCGGAAAGGACCCTCGCTGAACGGCACAAAGGCTGGTTCGGCGGTTGACGTAGCCACAGCGGCGTGGCTGGCGGAGGTATTGCAGCCGGCGGCAATCGATCGGCTGTTGGCGGACGCGGAGGCGTCGGGGACGCCGATTGATGGTGTGGACGGGCTGCTGGCCCAGATGACCAAGGCGGTGCTCGAACGCGTCCTGGAAACAGAAATGTCGGATCATCTCGGCTATGAGCGTGGGGATTCCTCGGGGAACGGGTCGGGGAACTCGCGTAACGGCCACGGTGTGAAGACCGTGCACACGACCGCCGGCCCCGTGACAATCGCGGTCCCGTGGGATCGCAATGGCGAGTTCGCGCCGCGGATCGTCCCGAAAGGCGCGCGTCGGCTCGGACAGATCGACGAGATGATCTTGTCGTTGTATGCGCGGGGCATGTCGACCCGGGATATTGAGGCGCACCGCCGGGTAGCCCGGGGGTGAAATTCCCCCGGGCTACCCGGCGGCGAGGTGTACGGGATTGCCGCGTCCCGGGAACTCATCTCCACGATCACAGATGTGGTGGCGGACGAGATCACGGCCTGGCAGAGCCGGCCTGTCGACGACGTCTATCCGATCATGTATGTGGATGCGATCCGGATCCGGGTCAAGGACCGTGGGGTCGTCACCATGAAGGCGGCGCACCTGGTCGTGGGCGTCGACTCTACCTGGGAATCCGGAATATCTCGACCAAGCGCGGAGGTGAGAACGGGACCGGCACCCAGGGTTGGAAGCAGGCGCTGAACGCGATGGTGATCCTGTTCCCGGACAGGCTCCCACTTCACTAATTGACGAGTAAATCACACCGTAAGGACAATTCCCGCCCATCCTTACACGAAAAACCGGACAGGCCC
>NZ_CAKJTL010000057.1:14961-26979 GCF_917627385.1 Protofrankia sp. CiT1 | reverse complement strand
CTGTGGCTGACCGATACCGGGGCGGGCACCACCCGGATCCGCGGCACGCTGGACGCCGAGGCCGCCGCGATGCTGCGGGCGGCACTCGACCCGCTCGCGGCCCCCCGGCCCACCAGCGGCACGAGCGGTGCCGACGACGACGGTGCGGCCACCATCGGCACCATCGGCGACGGCAGTGTGGGCGGCGCGGGTGGTGCCGAGCCGCGGGACACCCGGTCGGCGGCGCGCCGCCGTGCCGACGCGCTGGTCGAGCTGATCGCTCGGGCGTTGGACACCGGAACCCTGCCCACCCAGGGCGGGCAACGCCCTCACATCGCTGTGCTGGCGCCGCTGTCCGCGTTTCTCGGTGAACCCGGCGCGGCGCCCGCGCAGACCAGCTGGGGCCTTCCGTTACCCGCTGCGGTCCTGGCCCGGCTGCGCTGCGACGCTGAGATCACCCGGGTTCTGCTCGGCCCTGCCGGGGTGCCGTTGGATGTGGGTCGCAGCCAGCGGATCGTGCCCCCCGGCCTGCGCCGGGCGCTGGCCGTCCGGGACCGCTGTTGTTCCTTCCCGGGCTGTGACCGGCCGTCGGGCTGGTGCGAAGCCCACCACGTGATCGAATGGTCGCAGGGGGGTCGTACCGCCCTGGACAACCTCACACTGGTATGCGGCCGGCATCACCGCCTGTCACATCATAGCGACTGGGAGATCCAGTTCGGTGGCGACGGCATCCCCGAATGGATCCCACCGGGATGGATCGACCCGGCTCGGACCCCCCGGCGCAACCCCTTCCGCCGCACGATCCACGACACGTGGGGCGGCCACGGGAAACGGGACGGCCCCGGAGAAGATCCATTCATGGACACTCTCGGCAGCAAATCGTAACAGAATAGGCGCAATTTGCGACCCCTGGGGCATAAGGCTGCTGGACGCACGCCCCGGGTGCCTACGGTGGCGAAAAATCTCCGCGCCCGGCGCTCAGCTTCTCCGGCCGGCGCTCAGCTGCCGCGGTAGCTGGAGAAGCCGAAGGGTGAGAGCAGCAGTGGCACGTGGTGATGCCGCGCCGGATCGGTGACAACAAAAGTGATCACGACCTCCGGGAAAAACGTCGAGCGGGACGCGGTGTCGAACACCAGCCGCCACGCACCCGGCCCGTCCAGCGAGAGATCCCGCACCCGCCCGTCCTCGTCGGTCACCGCGGATGTGACCAGCCGCCACCCGCGGGCGTCGCCGTCGAAGCCGACAATCATCCGTTCCAGTCCAACTGGCACCCCGTCGGCCGGGGCTCCGGCGGCGGTGTCGATCACATGCGTGGAGAGGGTCACCCAGGCATCATGCCCGGGCACGGGGCAACCGGACGGTTACGAACCGCTGATCAGCCGTTGTAGCCGCAACGCGGTGATCTCGGCCTGCTGGCCGGCGGCGACCTGTAGCTCGGTAGCCGGGTCGTTGCCCAACCGCTCACGCAGCAGGCCCAGGATCTCCTCGGCGCTGCGTCCCGCCGCACGCACCAGGAAGATGTAGCCGAAGCGATCCTCATACTCCTGGTTGCCCGCGACCAGGGCCGCCTTCAGGTCGAGGCTGGCGTTGTCCACCGCGGCCTGCTCCCGGCGGGGGGCGTCCAGGCCAGCCACCACGGCCCGGCTGGACGTGGTCGGCGCCGGCAGCAGGGCACCGCGTTCACCGATGCGTGGGTGCGCGGTGAACGCCTCCAGCCAGTCGGCCTCGGTGAGCCGCTGCCAGTGATCGCGGGCCGCGTTGAGGAGCGCCTCGAGGGTCGGGTACGGCCGGCTGTCGGTGACCGCGGCCGCCCACTCCTCCGAGCCGCAGCAACCCAGCAGCTCGGCATGGAGCGCCCCTGGGGACAGCGCGTTGAACCAGCGCATGGCCAGCTCCTGGCGGCCCGCCGGAGTCGGGGTGCCGATGAGGCGCAGCCGGGCCAGCCCCCCGTCGGGGATGGCGTCCACCCGGACATGGGTGGCCTCCACCGGCACCTCCAGGTCGAACAGGTGCTGCGTGTTCGGCTGCACCCGCACCTGTGGCAGCAGCGGCTGCCACTCGGTGATCGAGGAGATGTCGTCGCTCTGGAACAGCTCCGGGGCGGACGCGGCCCACAGCGCCACGGCCCGGGGCGCGTTGCCGTGGAAGTGGCGGGTGTCGACTTCCGCCCTGATCATCTGGCCTGTGGTGGCGAGCCGGACGACGGCCCAGTCGTGGCCCATTCCCCGCCGGCGGCGGGTCTCCCAGCCCTCCCCCATCACCCGCGCGTCTCCGGACGCGTTGAGGTTGTGCCGGTCGCCGTAATGCATGTCGCTGCACGCCACCACCACCCCGCCGAGGTACGCCGCGGCCAGGTCGGAGGTGACCCGGTCCAGCAGACGGGGGTCCGCGATCACTGTTCCGTGCACGCGGAGCCGCGCCACCCCGCCGTCCGGGTGGATGGTGAGCCGCACGTGGGTGACACGGGTGTGGCCAGCCCGTTCGACCGGCAGAACATTGACCGCGTCCGATCGGACCGGTGTCCGGCGCACCAGCGGCACCCAGCTGACCGATGCCTCGGCGACCTCGGCCGCGGAGGGGTAACCGCCCAGCGTGGCACCGTGCAGCTCGACCGACTCCGGTGCGTTTCCGGTGAAATGGGTGGTGTCGACGGTCACCGCTCGGACCACACCGGGCGCGCCGAGCCGGACGATCGCCCAGTCCGCGCCGTACGGCTCACGGCGGCGGCGGGTCTCCCAGCCGTCCGTCCACGCGCCCCGCTCGGTGAAGACGCCCGGCCGGGCGGTCGGCGGCTCGGGCAGCAGCATCCGTTCGGCGAGTGCGAAGAACTCGTCGTTGACAACCACCACCGATCCGCCGAACCTGGCGGCGGCAAGGTCGACAAGGTTCGTAAGATCGGGTGCGTCGCTCACTGCTCCTCTTCTCCTGCGGGTCTGGTCCGCTTCTCCTGCGGGTCGGGTCCGCCGCCGGGTGCGCGGGCCGCCGATATTCGGGATGGGTGTGCGGAATGCGGGGGTGCGGAACGCGGGTGCGCGATGTGGGGCACGCCATCGGGCTCATCTCGACAGCAGGCGGCCGCGCGGCGGCCGGTCGCCGTCGGCACGTTCACCGCGCAGGTAGGTTGCACGCACCACGCCGTGCAGCGTCCGCCCAGCGTAGGGGGTGAGCGGATGGCGATGGGCCAGCTTCGCGGGATCGACGACAAAGGACCTGTCCGGGTCGATCACGACGAGGTCGGCGTCCGCGCCCGGGACGATCCGGCCCTTGTGCCCCAGGCCGACGAGATCGGCTGGTCCGGTGCACATCCAGCGGGCCAGATCGGCCAGGTCATGACCGCGGCGGCGAGCCTGGGTCCACACCGCGGCGAGGCCGAGCTGCACCGACGCGATCCCGCCCCACGCCTGCGCGAAGTCGCCTGACGTGATCGCCCTACGCTGTGGCGTGGCGGGTGAGTGGTCGGTCACCACCCCGGCGAACAGGCCCGCGGCGAGGCCCTGCCACAGCGCCTCCCGGTTGCGCTCCCCCCGGATCGGCGGCGCGCACTTGTACAGAGTCGCGCCATCGGGGATCTCCTCGGCGGTGAACGCCAGATAATGCGGGCAGGTCTCCGCCGTCAGCGCGAGCCCGGCGTCGCGGGCGGCGAGCACGTCATCCAGAGCCGCCGCCGCGGACAGGTGCAGGACGTGCAGGCGGGCCCCGCTCGCGGCCGACAGCGCGGCGAGCCCGGCCACCGCCTCGGTCTCCGCGGCCGGCGGGCGCGAGGCCAACCAGCTCGCGAACGCCCGGCCCGCCACCGGTGGCGCCACGGCCAGGACCGACGGTGACTCGGCATGGACGACGGTCAACGCGTCGAGCCGGGCGGCGCGAGCCACCGCGACGGCGAGGACCTCCATGGGCACATGCGGGAACTCCGCCACCCCCGACGGCGCGAGGAACGCCTTGAAGCCGAACACCCCGGCGTCGTGCAGGGCCGCGATCTCGGTGCGGTCCCGCACGTCAGCGCCGACGATCCCGCCCCAGAAGCCGACGTCGACCGCTATCCGCCCGGCCGCCGCGGCCCGCTTCACCGCGAGTGCCGCGACCGACGTCGTCGGCGGGATGGCGTTCAGCGGCATGTCCACGATCGTGGTGACGCCGCCAGCGGCTGCGGCCCGCGTGGCGCTGGCGAACCCCTCCCACTCGGTGCGCCCGGGTTCGTTGACGTGGACGTGGGTGTCCACGGCCCCGGGCAGCAGGGCGAGGTCTCCAAGATCGGTGACGCCGGGTCTGGCCCGGACGGCCTCGGGCCGGGTGACCGCGGTGATCCGGCCGCCGGCGAGGTGGACGGCGGCCGGGCCGACTCCGTCGGGAGTCACAACCCGCGACGAACACAGTATCTCGGGACGTTCGGGAAACTCGGGAAGCCCGGGGAGCCCGGGGAGCCCGGCCGGGGGGATGGTCATCCGCCGCCGCCGGCATCCGGGCGGACGAGATCCGCCGGGTGGGCCTGGCCCGGCGGCAGCACCAGGTCCTGCGGCCGGATCGGCACCCGGCGCAGGTCACGCCCGATCGCGGCACGGACCGCCGCCACCACTGCCGGGGTCGCCGAACAGGTCGCCGCCTCCCCCACCCCCTTGACGCCGTAGGGCGCCCCGGGCTGCGCGTGCGTCAACGCCACGAAGTCCAGCGCCGGGACATCGGCGATGGTGGGCAGGACGTAATCATGAAACGTGGGGTTGCGCACCACCCCGCCGTCAACCACGAGCTCCTCCATGAGCGCGAGGCCGAGCCCCTGGGCGGTACCGCCCTCCGCCTGCCCGCGTAGCGCCATCGGGTTGAGCACCATGCCAACGTCCTGGGCGAGCGCCATCGATACCACCCGCACGAGTCCCAGGTCCACGTCGACGTCGACGACCGCGCGGTGCGCCGCCACGGCGAAGGCGACATGTACGTCGCCCTGGCCGTCCGGGCCCAGCGGCTGGGTACGCCGGTGGCGGAAGACCTCCACCGCCTCGACCGGCCCGTCCGCGAGCAGGTCGGCAAGAGGCAGCCGCGTTCCGGCCTCGCTGGCGACGATCTCGCCGTCGGCGAGTGCCAGCAGCCGCCTCGGCTCGGCGACCACCTCGGGGGGCAGGCCGAGCCGCCCGGCCGCCCGGCCCAGCAGCCGCTCGGCCACCGTGACCGCGGCGGCACGCACAGCGCCACCGCTCATCCACGTCTGGCGGGACGCGCTGGTCGGCCCGGCACTGCCGATGGCGGTGTCCGCCGGGGCGAGCAGCACCTGGTCCACCCCGAGCTCGGTCCGCACGATCTGCCCGGCGATCGTCACGAAGCCCTGGCCGACCTCCGCGCACGCGCTGTGCACGACGGCCCGCGGTGTGCCGTCCGGCCCGAGCTCCAGGCGTACCCGGGCGGTTGAGAAGTCGTCGAAGCCCTCGGAGAACAGCAGGTTCTTGTAGGCCAGCGCGTAGCCGACACCGCGGCGGACCCGGCCCGGGTCGGCAGCGGCCAGCCGCCCGCCCGGCAGGGATGTCACCGGCGTACGGTCCGACACCGGAGCTGGCAGCGGACGAGCCGCGACTGTCGCGATCGCCTCCCGCAACGGCAACGGATCAGCAACGAGCTGGCCCGTGGGCAGCACATCGCCAGGCTCGAGCACGTTGCGGCGGCGCAGTTCCACCGGATCCATGCCGAGCGCGTCCGCGAGCCGGTCCATCTGCGCCTCGTGTCCGAAGGCGACCTGGGGAACCCCGAAGCCGCGCATGGCTCCGCACGGTGGGTTGTTCGTCCGCACCACCCACCCGTCCACCACGGTATGGGGGACCCGGTAGGGCCCTGACGCGTGCGTCACCGCGTTGGCCAGCACCGCCGGGGACGATGACGCGTACGCTCCGCCATCGAGGACCACCCGCGCGTGGACGCTGACGAGCTGCCCGCGGCGGGACGCGGTGTGGCGGAACCACAGGCGAGCCGGATGCCGGTGCGGATGGCCGAGGAACGACTCGACCCGGTCGTAGCGGATCCGCAGCGGCTGCCCGGTGACCCGCGCCAGCAACGCGCCGTGGATCTGCAGGGTGATGTCCTCCCGGCCGCCGAACGCTCCGCCAACCCCGGCGAGGGTGAGCCGCACCCGATCCTCGGGAATACCCAGGCACGCCGCGATCTGCTCCCGATCGGAGTGCAGCCACTGCGTGGCCACCCGCATGTCGATACCGCCGTCCGCCGTCGGCACCACCAGCGCGGCCTCGCAGCCGAGGAAGGCCTGGTCCTGCATGCCCACCACATAGGAGTCGCTGACCTGGACCGTGCCGCGGGCCGCCGGGTCACCGTGCCGCAGATGGATCTCGCGAAAAATATTGCCGTCAGGGTGCAGCGGATCGACCTCGCCGCCAACGGACACGATCCGCTCAGGATCTGTCACCGCGGGCAGCGGTTCGTAGTCGACGTCGATGGCGGCGAGCGCCCGGACAGCGGCGCGGGCGTCGCGTGCCGCGACCGCGGCAACTGGTTCGCCCTGGTAGCGCACAACGTCACGGGCGAACACCGGCTGGTCCGCGACGATCAGGCCGTAGGTGGCCCGGCCGGGCACGTCCCCGGCGGTCACCACCGCCGCCACGCCCGGAAGACGCCGGGCCGCGGCGGTGTCGATACGGCGGATCCGGGCGCGGGGGTGCGGGCTGCGCAGCGTCCGGGCGTGCAGCATGCCCGGCAGGAAGAGATCGCCAGCGTACGGGAACGTCCCGTCGATCTTGTCTGCGCCATCCGGGCGGGGCACCGATCTACCGATGCCCTGACCGGCCGCCGCGTGATCGGTAAACTCCTGATCACCGGATGAACGTGAGTCCGCCATCAGCCCACCGCCTGTCATCGGTCACCGGCGAGTGTCCTGGATGGACCGGATGGCCGCCATGATCCGTCCGTATCCGGTACACCGGCAGATGTTGCCCGCCAATGCCTCACGGATCTCGTCCTCGTCCGCGTCGGGCCGCCGGGCCAGCAGATCGGTCACGGCGACGACGAACCCTGGTGTGCAAAAGCCGCACTGGACCGCCCCGTGGGCGAGGAAGGCGGCCCGCACCGCTCGGGCCGGGCCACCCGCACCCAGCCCGGCAACGGTCGTGACCACGGCGCCCGCGGCATCCGCCGCGAGCACTGTGCAACTTGCCACCAGCCGGCCGTCCATGAGTACCGAGCATGATCCGCATCGGCCCTGTTCGCAGGCGTCCTTGACCGACATCACGCCAAGGTGGTCGCGCAGCACACCCAGGAGGGACTCCGCCAGCCAGGCGTCGGCCACCAGCCGTATACCCCCGTCGATGTACAGCTGATAGGACACCCGTCGACCGGTTCCGCAACCAGCCAGCGCCGCCGCGTCACCGTCACTGCCCCCGGCGATGTCGCCGCGGGCACACCCGTCGTTGTTCATGACCGGAACCGCCCGGCGCTGCCCGGTCCCGCACTGCCCGGTCCCGCACTGCCCGGTATTGCGCCCGGCGCCGCGGCCGGCAGACAGCGGCCGACCGCGCGGGCCGCGAGCACCCCGGCCGCGTGCCGGCGGTACGCCGCCGAGACGCCGACGTCATCCGGGAGCGGATCGGGCACGGCCCCGGCGGCCTCGGCCACGAGCTCGCCGAACCCGGCCACGACATCCGCGGGGATCGTCCCGGTCGACCAGTCGACCCCTTGCCGGACGAACTCCTCAGCGGCGGCCGGCCGCGTCGGCTGGTGTGCGATCCCGCCAATCGCGCAGGTCACCCGTTCGTGCACGCGGTCGACGACCAGCGCGCAGGAGACCAACGCCGCCGACGCGGCCTGCCTGGAACCGATCTTCAGGTAGACCTGGGGCCCGCACGGCCGGGGTAGCCGAACGGCTGTGACCAGCTCAGTCGGGGCCAGTCCGGTTGCCAGGAACGATGCGACATCCACGGTCCGCGCCCCGCGCGCGCTGTTGATCACTATTTCGGTGCCGACCGCGGAGAGAAAGGTCAACAGGTCCCCCCGCGGGTTGGCTGTCCCCAGCGCTCCACCCACCGTGCCCGTGTTGCGGATCTGCGGGGAGCCGACCACCCGTGCCATTGCCGCCAGCCCCGGCGACAGCGACCAGCCGGTCAGATCGTGGTAGGTGACACCGGCACCAATGATCAACATATTTGCGCTGGCCCCCCGGGAGCGCAGTTCCAGGACCCGGCGCAGGGCGACAAGCCGGCGTGGCTCCCGCTGGCGGGCACGCAGCGCGGGTACCAGGTCAGTGCCGCCAGCGAGGATCTCCGCGTCCCCGTCGGCCAGGATCTCGACGGCTTCGGCGACGGTCAGCGGCCGGTGCAGGCGGGCCGTCCGGGGCGGTGCGGGGTCAGTGCTCTGATCAGCGCTCTGATCAGTGGCCTGATCGGTGGCCTGATGAGGGACTGCCACAATCATGTGACACACCCGGTCGGGTTTCCCACGGACGATTCATGATCAACCCATCTTCGGCCCTCGGGGCGCCGCGCGGCGGCGAGACCACGAGACAGGGAGAGTGACAGGGATGACGATCGGCCGCGCGCAACCCACATGCCCACCGACGATAGAGCCGCGAGGTTACGCGCATGTTCACCATCGGCGACGGGATGTATCTTCGGTGTTTGTGCCCGACCGGGGCGGATGCGAGCGGACAGCGGCTGGCCGGCAATCTATTCACCTGAAATGAACGCCGCCTGCCCACAGCGGCCATATCCGGCACGCCCACAACCCGCTGAAAATTCCGCGAAAAGGGACCACCGTCACTTCGGGTCCATTGATGCCAGCTCACCTGAGATTTCCATCACCGTCACCTTGCGTCACGTACGGGATGTGCAGTAAAAACATCAACAGGGTTGACTCGCCATAATCGAAGCATGCGTTTCACTGAACGCAATCTGACCTGTCATCCGCGCCCGTCATCCGACGGCCCCTGCTCCTGGAGGTGGTTGACGTTCCGCAGTTGCTGACAAACACAGATCCCTCTCTTCGACGCGGCTGGCATCCGGTTGCCCTGTCATCCGAGGTCGGCGACGAACCAGTACCGATCCGCCTGCTCGGTGAGCCCTGGGCGATAGCCCGGCTCGACGACCGCGTGGTTGCCTTCGCCGACCGGTGCCCGCATCGCCTGGCACCGCTTTCGGCCGGCCGTGTGGACGGTCCCGAACTTGTCTGCGGCTACCACGGCTGGCGTTTCGTCGCCTCCGGGGAATGCGCGGCCGTACCCGCGCTCGGGCCGGGCGTGCCCGCGCCCAAACGGGCCCGCGCCACCCCTGCCTGGGGTGCCGCCGAACGCCATGGGCTGGTCTGGCTTGCGCCCGAGGAGCCGTTCGCGGACATTATCGACCTGCCGGAAGCCGACGACCACACCTTCGACTCGGTGTGGCTGGAGGTGGTGCAGACGTCGTCATGCGCCGGCCTGCTCGCCGACAACTTCCTCGACACCGCGCATCTCCCGTTTGTCCACGCTGACACGATCGGCGCGGGCGAGGAGACAGCTGTCCCACCGTACAAGGTCACTCCTGACGGCAATGGATTCCGGGTGCACCTGAACCAAACCGTCGCCAACCCTGAGGACCCGGGTGTCGCGGCCGGTCTGCGGCCACTGATCCAGCGCCGCCGGTCAACGTATGTGTACAGCCCGCCGTTCCAGCTGCGCCTGGTGCTCGAGTATCCCGATGCCGGCGTCACCAACACGATCTTCTTCTGCCTACAGCCAGAGGACACCGGGTCGACCCGCGTCTACACCCGCCTGCTGCGCGACGATCTCAACGGGGACCAGGAGCGCCTCGCCGACGCCGCTCGCTTCGAGCAGGCCATCCTGGCTGAGGACATCGCCCTGCAGGAGCGCTTCAGGCTGGACGGTCTGCCGCTGATGCCCGACAGGGGCGACGGGGGCGAGGAGGTCAGCATCCGCGCCGACGCCGCCGGGCTCGCGTTGCGACGTGTGCTGACCATGCTCGCTGAACGCGCGCGGCGCGGTGCGGCATCCAGGCCAGCCGCCGGCATGCGTTACGCCCGTCGCGCCCCCACGGGTTCCCGCCCCTGACTCGACGCCGCAGTACCCGGGCCGGCGAGACCCTGGAGCCGCGTATCCGGCCGTGTCATCGGACTGCCCGAAAGGCAGCCCGATGATTCCAGCCACAGCGTCGGGAGCGGTGCGGATAACTCCACCATCCGTTTCATACAGCACGCGGCAACTGCCCCCTCGAGCGAACCAGGCGCCCTCGTGTGCGGGAGGAGGAGCCGTTTACCGAGCTGGTGGGGATTGTCCAGAAGCGTGGTTGTAAGGTTCCATCATACGCCCCCTGGCCGCCGACTCCGACCTGACCGAGCTCCAGCGGTACATCGCCGCGATGGAGGACGAACGCGGATTTGCCCATCGCACCGTCATGGAACAGGCTCTGCCGCTCGGAGAGGAAGTCGGCGAACTCTTCAAAGCCATCCGCAAGCGGGTGCACCTGGGCACCGCCACCGGGTCGCTCGTCGGCACGGTTGACGAGGAACTCGCCGACCTTCTGATCTTCGTGTGCGCTATCGCGAACCGGCTCGACATCAACCTCGCCGACGCCCTCCGCCGCAAGGAAGCGTTCAACGAGACGAGGGCCTGGGCGTAGATTTCTGCATTTGTGCGCCGTTGCGGACGATTCCGCGAGATTCGTCGCTGGTGTCGGCCCACCCGAGTCCCATTACCTCGGCGTGGGGGACGGCCCGCCAGCGGCGGTGTGGGCTCGCCGCGTCACCTGTCCCACCCCGACCGGCGACATCCCCACCGGCTGGCCTGGCAGATCAGCGCACCCACCCGTACCGCACTGGAAGACGAGGCCATCGGGATACGTGTCCCGAACACGGCCGCGACGATTCAACGATCGTCCCCAGCAGGTGACAGGTGCTCCGCAAGCATGACAGGAGCCGCTCAACGGTATGCATCCTGGTAAGCCTTTTAGTAAACTCGCCGTCATGGGTCCCGTGACGACGATGAAGCTCTCGGTCGACGTACGCGACCGCCTGATGGCGCTGGCCACCAGCCACGGCCGCACTCTCGGCGCGGAACTGGCCGCACTTGTCACCGACGCGGAGGAACATGAATGGTGGCGTAACGCCAAGCAGGCCGCCGTCCGGCTGCAAGCCGACCCCGAGCGGTGGGAGGACTATCTGCGCGAGGCCGACGACTGGGACGGCACCGTCACCGACGGTCTTGGCAGCCACGCCTCCGAGTGGCCGGAGTACACCGAGGACCGAGCATGACACCAGGCGAGGTCCTCCTCGTCGACCTCGAGCCGGTGACCGGAAACGAACAGGGCGACCTACGGCCCGCCGTAGTGATCTCCAACACCGGCTACGACCAACTCGTCGCGGGCCGGCTCCTGGTTGTATGCCCGATTACGAGCAGGGATCGTGAGCTCGCCCACCATGTGCCCGTAACCCGTGCCCCGACCCACCGGCTCAACCGCCCGTCCTGGGTGATGTGTGAACAGCCCAGGACCATCTCATCGCGTCGCGTCAACCGCAGTCTCGGGACGTTGACGCCGGCCGACGTCGATCGTGTCGCCACCGTCGTGCACCGGTTGCTCCATCGCGGGTAGCACGCCACGCCGGGCCGGGCGAACCGGCCGTCACCGTCAGCCTTCGCGGCTACCCGAGCCCCGGGGGTTCAGCCGGCCTGACAGGCCCGATCCGCCTGGCTGTCAGTCCGCTCGAACCGAGTAGTCAGGGCGCGGCCGAGGTAGGACAGCCGGCCGGTTGTGGTCGAAGACGGCCCTGACCTGGTCGAGGACCGGGCCGGATCCTGGTCACTCTTAGAGCGTGTTTGAGATCGTCATTCCGGCTCACCGCGCCCAGGTGCGGGCCTGTCCAGTTTTTCGTGTAAGGATGGGCAAGCATTGTCCTTACCGTGTGATTTACTCTTCAATTAGTGAAGGGGAAGCCTGCCCGGGAACAGGATCACCATCGCGTTCAGCGCCTGCTTCCACCCCAGGGTGCCGGTCCCGTTCTCACCTCCGCGTTTGGTCGAGATATTCCGGATCCCCAGGTAGAATAGCTTCATCGCCGCCTCATCCGATG
>NZ_CAKJTL010000057.1:13980-14790 GCF_917627385.1 Protofrankia sp. CiT1 | reverse complement strand
CTTTACGGAGCTCGGGAGGATAGTCCAGGAAGGGAATGAACTCGGCCCAGGCCCGCTTCCACACGTCGACGGCGCCGGGATACTGCCCCGTATTCCTTGTCCAGGTCACCGAGCGCCGTTTCGGCGGCCTCGACCGACGGCGCGGTGTAGATGGCCCGCATAGCCGCGGCCACCTTCTTCCGGTCGCCGTAGGAAACGAACCGCATCGCATGACGAACAACGTGCACAACACAGGTTTGCACAACCGTATCCGGGAATACCGACGTGATCGCCTCAGGAAGTCCGGTCAGCCCGTCGCAGCAGGCGATTAATACGTCCCGCAATCCACGATTCCGTAGCTGCGTGAGCACCGAAAGCCAAAATTTTGCCCCCTCCGCGTCCGCGATCCACACCCCCAGGACGTGCTTGCGGCCCTCCACGTCGACGCCCACGACCAGGTGCGCCGCCTTCATGGTGACGACTCCACGGTCCTTGACCCGGATCCGGATCGCATCCACATACATGATCGGATAGACGTCGTCGACGGGCCGGTTCCGCCAGGCCGTGATCTCCTCCGCCACCACATCTGTCATCGTGGAGATAAGTTCCCGGGACGCACGGATCCCGTACACCTCGCCCAGGTGCGCCTCAATATCCCGGGTCGACATGCCCCGCGCATACAACGACAAGATCATCTCGTCGATCTGTCCGAGCCGCCGCGCGCCTTTCGGGACGATCCGCGGTTCGAACTCGCCATTGCGATCCCGCGGGACCGTGATCGTCACGGGGCCGGCGGTCGTGTGCACGGTCTTCGCACCGTGGCCGTTGCGT
>NZ_CAKJTL010000057.1:0-13515 GCF_917627385.1 Protofrankia sp. CiT1 | reverse complement strand
CGGTCTCCAGTAGTCAGTGCACCGCCCGCCTCGCGTCAGGACCCTGAGCAGGAGTTCGCATCGGGCTGTTGAGGCAGGTCAAGAGCCTGGCCAATCGCGATCAAGATTACCGATCCCCCCTGCTCCCGACACGATGCGGACGGTGCACGGACCCCCTGAATCCAAGCCCATCCTTACACGAAAAACTGGACAGGCCCGCAGGTTTCATGCCCTCGGTGGAGCACCGCCAGTCGACGTATCTGAACAACCGCGCCGAGAACTCGCACCAGCCCACCCGCCAGCGCAGACGTGCCATGAAAGGCTTCCGTTCCCCTGGGCAGGCGCAGCAATTCCTGGCGGTGTTCAGCGCGAACTCACCGCACGTCCGACCCCGCCGCCACCGGCTCACCGCACCCGAGTACCGCGCCGAGATGACCGACCGCTTTACCACCTGGAACCCGGTCACCGGTCTGACCACAGCGGCCTGATCACTACACCAGCACACAGTCTCACCAGATCCCGTGCACACCCCAACGCCCCGGACCTCCGACAAGTTGACAACGCCGTACATTCGCATGCGATTCGCATCGAGGTATGCTGGTAGGCATGGTCAGAACGGCATCGACTCCGCTGTACCTCGGTGACAATCTCCGTGCCCGCGCCGAAGACGCCGCCCGCAGCGCGGGGACATCGTTGTCTGCGTGGGTACGCGAAGCGATCGTGGAGCGACTCGACCGGCAAGCGGTCATCGCGGACGGTCTGGCAGCCGCCCGCGAATGGGAGGCCGAACATGGCCCTCTCCCACAGAACATCCTCGACGAGGCCCAACGTGAGCTGGAAGACGCCGGCATACTCCCTCGCCGGACCGCGTGAACCTGCTCTATGACGCCGGCGCCCTCGTCGCTGGCGAACGTGACGACGAACGCATGTGGGCCCGCCACATCAAGGCACTGGCCGGCGGCATCACCCCCGTGGTCCCGGCGCCGGTCATCTGGCAGGTCTGGCGGGACGGGGCACGACAGGCACGCCTCGCACGACTGCTCCGTGGTTGTCTGGTCGAACCGGTCGACCACATGACAGCGCGCGCTGTCGGGGAACTGTTAGGTCGTTCCCGTACCAGTGACGGGGTCGACGCGATCGTCGCTCTGTTAGCTGCCCGCCACGGTGGGGTGGTGTACACATCCGACCCGGGGGATCTTCAGCATCTGGCCGGGCACCTCCCGAACGCCCGACCATTCGCGATCATCAAGGTTTAGCGGCCAACAACCCCGTACCGTCGCCACGGTCATGGCCGTCCATATCGATCGTCTCGTCCATGATCTGTCCTTCCCGCCAAGCCACGCCTGGCGCGATCAGGCAGACCACTTACACCTCAGCTCGGACAGCCCCCTATCGAGGGACGGCCCTGTCTCGTTGTTCCGGCTTTCAATGCCGATTCCGGAGCCGTCCAGTCGACAGCGCAGATCCGTCGTCAACCGGCGGAGCCACAACAGCCGCAGCACCGCCCTGCGCGACGCGCGCGACGCCGGCGGGCAGGGTGCCCTACCTGCTGCCGCCGCGACCCACACCACCGGTGTCGTGCTCGCCGAACACGCGATCGGCCCGAAGAGCAACGAGGTCCCCGCCTTCGCCCCGCTGCTGCGCGAGTTGCACGGCTACTGTCCCCTGACCGGCCATGTGGTCGCCGAGCTCGGCGCGCACTTCGTGTTCACCGTCAAGAACAACACCCCCGCCCTCGCGGTCGACTGCCAGCAGGCCGCCGACTGGACCAGGATCCCGGTCGGCCACACCCGCCGAGGGCCACGGCCACGGCCGGTTCGAGCCACACCCGATCCATTACATCGCGGCCAGCAACGCGATCCGCGCCCGCCATCCCCATGCCCGCGCCGTCGCCAGGATCCGCCGCCGCGTCACCCGCACCGTGATCAGAGGCAAGGGCCGCCGCCGGGTCACGAAGAAGACCACGGCCACCATCACCGCCTTCGTGATCACCAGCCTGACGCTCGACGAGATCACCGCCGCCGAACTCGCCAGCTACGTCCAGGGAGGCTGGACCATAGAAAACGAGTCCATTAGGTCCGTGATGTCATGTTCCGTGATGATACGTCCCAGGTCCGAACCGGCCCCCCGCCCCGCACTACTGTCACGCTCCGTAACATCACGATAGGGCTGATCTGCCTCGCCGGCCACACCCGGATTGGCCCCACCCTCCACAGGATCCGGCACGACACCGCCCTGCTCATCGCCATCCTCGGCCTCGAAAACCCGACCTGACCAGCATCAACGACTTTGCGGTACGCCCTGGCAAACACGCAGGTCACCGCTCGAACCGGGGTTCTGGAACCCCACAGCCGGATACGAGGGAGAAGCAAGCAGGTTAAAAAATCAAACCGAGAGCCTGCTAATGATCTTAAATTTGTTTACGCTTAGTCAAAGTTGATCTATTTCGCAAAAGATCGAAGAAAGAGAAGATGGATTCAATGGTTGTAGCGACACTCCGATAGGATTATTATCAGTAGCATCGAGAGAACGGATGGTGGATGGGTCAGCGCGAGGCGTTGGCATTCGAGGAGCGGGAGACCGTCTCGCGGGAGTTGAGCCAGAGTCGCTCGGCGCGGTTCATCGGGAAGTTCCAACTTATGAAGCGGTAGCTTGTACGGCAACACCAGTCGCTGACATCGTCAAAAACTCCGGTGGAGGGGTATGGAGATGGGTACAGATCATTTGCAGGGAGATCGCCATCGACAAGAAGGATGTTCTGTCCGTATTTGAGGCTATTGTTGGATCTTTATCCAAGAACTGATCATAGAATTAGGTGTCGAGGTGACAACTATAACGCCAGCCGAGATTCGATCTTCATGATCCTCTAGTTGGCCAGGTCGGCCAAAGCCGTGAAGATCGGGTCAAGTTGACATATCGACGGGTACCTGCTCCACGGCGCAACGACGAAAGCGCACCTGACCAGCAGTTTCGGCGTTAAGAGCGCCCGGCAATAGGGGCATGGATCAAGGAGCGGTGCTGGGTGCGTGCATCGCAAGGCGGCGGAGAGAGTCACGCTGGTATTGGGTGGCGACCGACGACAACGCGGCGAGGTGCGTACCCCAGCCCCGCGACGCCGCGTCCCTATTGCCGGGCGCTCTAAGCCCTGGTCTCATTACTAGGCGTGGCGGTGGTCGGCCGGCAGACCGCAAGTCCCTGCGTGAGCCTGCGCTGGAACCGAAGCCGGTAGCGAACATGCCTCGTCGGGCTGGGGCGAAGCCCCGTTAGCTGCGAGGGGTGCGCCGACCCGCGCTTTGCCCTCTTTATTTCATATTGATCCTCTTTTGGAGGTGGTGACATATCTGCTATATTCGGCTTCTCAGCCGGAAAATATCTCCCTCCAAAAGAACTGCACTCTATGGAGATAAGGGCAATCAAGATTGTGTCGATGACAGATTCCGCCGTTTTGCTAAATAGCCGACTGAAACTGATGCGAAGAGGGTTATTCAGAACTCCCCAATAAAGATCGATTGCAGTGTCCTGACCTGGGACGATACATGATATAGATCGCTTGTACTAGCAGTTCTGAATAAGCCCCGAAGGGGAAACGATATGCGCACAGTTCTTGTCGCAGGCGTCGGGCTGATCGGTACCTCGGTAGCCTTGGCCCTTCGTTCCCAGGGCATCGAGGTCTATCTGTCTGATCCTGACCCGAAGACACTCCGTACCGCAGTATCCCTTGGCGCGGGTCGGACAGATCCACCGAGTGAACAGGTGGACCTTGCCGTACTAGCGGTACCCCCTGAACAGGTGGCTGGGCTTCTCGCGCAGTTACAGAAGCAAGAAACGGCCATAGCATACAGCGACGTCGCGAGTGTCAAACTACAACTGCAGAATGCTGTCTTGCTCCTAGGCTGCGACCTGTCAAGCTACGTGGGCGGTCATCCTCTGGCAGGACGTGAGCGGTCAGGTCCTCTGGCTGCTCGGGCGGATTTGTTCCGTGGACGGCCCTGGGTGCTCACGCCCACCAACGATACTCAGCCTGTGGTACTTGACCAGGTATTGGAACTGGTGGCGCTGTGCGGTGCCATCCCCACCGTTGCCGACGCCGCTGTTCATGATCGTGCGGTTGCATTGATCTCCCATATGCCCCACATGATGTCCTCGTTGGTCGCGAGCCGGCTGGCCGAAGCAGATCCTTTCTCACTTCGCCTCGCTGGCACGGGGGCACGAGACATGACGAGGATCGCAGCCGGAGACGTCGACCTGTGGACGGAGATCTTAACTGCTAACGCCGCTGCCATCGCCGAGGTAATGGAGCAAGTGAACATAGAGTTAAGTATCGCCATCAAGGCGATGCGGGCACTTGCCGGAGGAGGTCAGAACAAACGTGCTTACGGATTGCGGGAACTGCGCCGACTGCTGCAGCGTGGTGTACGTGGGCAGGCGCAGATTTCACGTCAGACAGCGGCACATTACTGAGAAAGAAGTAGCGACGGGCGGTACCAAGTGGTAGAGGCGACATCCGACGCCCGCCTCGCGCTGGGACCCTAAACAAGGGGCTCGAATCGGGCTGGTGGAGCAGGCGAGGAGCCTGCCCGATCGCGATCAGCTTACCGAACCCCCCTGCTCCACCACGATGCGGGCGTTGCTTCGACCGGTTGACGCCAACTTCGCCTTCCATACTTTTTCTGGAGACATCAGGTGCCGAACTCCGTCTATCCGCAGACTCTGCCGCATCTCTTAGAATTGGCGGGAGAAAAAGAGGGACGAGGAATTACCTTTGTCGACGGGCCACGGCTGTCCTACAGCGGGCTGCTGGAGCCCGCCCGGCGCCTGCTGCGCGGGCTGCGTGCCCAAGGCAGGTCACCCGGTGACCGGGTGCTGATCGTGGCCGACGAGCCAGAGGCACTCCTCCCCGCCTTCTGGGGAGCGGTGCTCGGCGGTTTCGTGCCCTGCCCGGTCGTGCCGGTCCGCGGTGACACCAGCCGCTGGCGCGCGCAGCTCGAACACCTCAACCGACTGCTCGACGGGCCGCTGGTGGTGGCGTCCAAGGGCGCATATGCCGAGCTGCCCCGCATCGACGGGCTGCGCACCGCGCAGCTCGCGGAGCTGGGCGCTTACGAGCCAGACGACCAGATCCACCGACCGCGGCCCGACGACCTGGCGCTGCTGATGCTGACCTCCGGATCCACCGGGCTGTCGAAGGCGGTGCGCATCACTCACGGCAATCTGCTGTCCGCGCTGGCGGGCAAGGCCGAAGCTCTGGCGTTCACCGCTGCCGACACAATGATGAACTGGATCTCCCACGACCACATCGCCGCGTTCGAGGCACATCTGCTGCCGATGTACGCAGAAGCCGATCAGGTGATCGCCGAGCCGGCGGCGGTCCTGGCCGACCCGTCGCGTTTCCTGGAGCTGATCTCGGCGTACCGGGTCACCGTCACTTTCACCCCGAACTTCCTGTTCGGGCAGGTCAATCAGGCCCTTGCCCAGCGGCGGCCGGCCGTGGACTGCGACCTGTCGGCGGTCCGGCGCATCATCTCCGGAGGCGAGGCGATCGTTACCGCCACGGTGCGCCGGTTCCTCGACGCGCTCGCCCCGTATGGGCTGCGCGCGGACGCGATCGTGCCCGCCTTCGGCATGACCGAGACCTGCGCGGGCAGCGTCTTCAACACCGAGTTCGCCTCCGGTGAGGACGGCGAGTTCGCCTCCCTGGGCCGTCCGGTGCGCGGCCTTTCGGTCCGGATCGCCGGTAACGACGAGACGGTCCTCGCCACCACCGCGGCCCCGAGGCCGGGCCGTTCCGAAGCCGGCGAGGTGCAGCTGCGCGGCCCGATGGTTACCGGCGGCTACTTCGGTGATAGGGCTGCGACAGCGGAGGCATTCACCGCCGACGGCTGGTTCCGGACCGGCGACCTGGGTGTCCTCGACGACGGCCGGCTCAGCCTGACCGGCCGCAGTAAAGATAGCGTCATCGTTAACGGCGTCAACTACTCCAGCCACGAGCTGGAGACGCTGCTGGAAGAGTTGGACGGGGTCACTCGCGGGCAGGTCGCCGCGTTTGCGACCCGCTCGCCGGGTGGCGACAGCGAACAGCTCGCCATCGCGTTCGTCCCCAAGCTCGATGATGACGCGGCGCTGTACCGCACGATCGTGGCGATCCGCAACAGTACCGTGATGCGGTGGGGGTTCCGGCCCTCGCTGATTCTGCCGATTACCGTGATCGATATCCCGCGCGGCAACCTCGGCAAGATCCAACGGTCCCGGCTACGCCGCGCCGTCGAAGGCCGCCAGCTAGCCGCGTCGGTCGCGCGGGTGGAGGAGCTGACCCACCGTTTCCTGGGCAACCCGGTACCGCCCGACGGCGACGCCGAGGCCCGCCTCGTCGAAATCTACGCCCGGGTACTGGGCATCGAACCATCGGCGCTCTCGGCGACTGCGAGCTTCTTCGACCTGGGCGGCACTTCACTCGACGTGCTGCGGCTGAAGTTGGAGATCCAACACACCTTCGGCGTGGCCGATGTGCCGGTGGCAGCCATCCTGCAGGCCCCCACCGTGCGGGGGCTGGCGCGGCACCTGTCGGGCGGTTCCGGTTCTGGCTACGACCCGCTGGTACCGTTGCAGGTCATCGGGGACGGCACGCCGCTGTTCTGTGTGCATCCCGGGCTCGGCGAGGTGCTGGTATTTGTCAACCTCGCGAAGTACTTCGTCAACGAGCGGCCCTTCTATACGCTGCGGGCTCGCGGCTTCGGCAAGGACGAGACCCACTTCGGCAGCTTCGCCGAGATGGTGGACTGCTATGTGGCGGCGATCCGGCGCACCCAGCCGTATGGCCCGTACGCGGTCGCGGGCTACTCGTACGGCGGCGCGGTCGCCTTCGAAATCGCCAAGGCCATCGAGGCGCAGGGGGAGCAGGTCGCCTTCGTGGGGATCTTCAACCTGCCGCCGCGCATCTCCGGCCGGATGAACGAGATCACCTTTGCCGACGGAGCGATCAACCTGGCCCTGTTCTTGTCACTGATCAGCGCGGACGACGTCAAGGAACTGACGCAACGGCTGACGCCGCTGAGCGAGGAGGAGCAACTGGCCTGCCTGATCCGGCAGGCGCCGCCCCGCCGGCTGACCGAACTCGACCTCGACCTGGAAGGCTTCACCGCCTGGGTGGCGCTCGCGCAGTCGATGGTCCACCTCGGCCGCGCCTACGAGCCGTCCGGGGCCGTCGAGCAGGTGCGGGTGTTCTACTGCGAACCGCTCAGGGGCACCAAGCAGGACTGGCTCGACCAGCAGTTGCGGGACTGGGACGGCTTCACCCGCCGCCCCAACCGCTACATCGAGGTGGACGGCGAGCACTATACGTTGATGAGCCCCGAGCATGTCCAGACGTTCCAGGCGACGCTGCGGCGAGAGCTGGCCGACGCGCTCGGCGAAGGAGGAGCTTCGTGATCGAAGGCAAGAAGATACTCATCACTGGCGCCACCGGACAGGTGGCCCGGCCGGTCGCCGAGGCTCTCGCCAAGAACAACGAGGTGTGGTGCCTCGGTCGGTTCGCCGACGTCGACGCCGAGCGCGAGCTGAGCGACCTTGGCGTCCGCACCTGGCGGTGGGACATGGCCGGGCTGGCCGAGGATGGTCTCGACGGTCTTGCCGACGACTTCACCCATGTCATGCACTCAGCCGCTCACCGTGGCGACGGCATCGACTTCGACGCCTCGGTGGAGATCAACGCCGTTGGCGCGGGCCGGCTGATGACGCACTGCCGCCGGGCCGAGGCGTTCCTATATGTCTCCTCTGGCGCGGTTTACGCGGGGCAATCGCCGGAGCATCTGGTCCGGGAGGACGATCCGCTCGGCGGTCAGATGCCGTGGCTGCCGACCTACCCGGTCGGCAAGCTCGCCACCGAGGGCGCTGTCCGCGCCTTCGCCGTCACGCTCGACCTGCCGACGACCATCGCGCGGCTCAACGTCGCGTACGGCCCGCACTCGCACGGCGGGATGCCGATCCTGCTGTTCCGGCGGTTGCTGGCCGGGGAGCCGATCGAAGTGCCACCGCGGGGACAGAACCTGTGCAGCCCCATCCACACCGACGACGTCGTATGGCAAGTGCCGCTGCTCTGGAAGGCCGCGACCGTTCCAGCGCAAGTGATCAACTGGGCCGGCGATGATGCCGTCGGCATTCAGGACATGCTGACGTACATGGCTGAGCTGGCCGGAATCGAGCCACGGTTCGCCTCCAGCGAGGTCTACCGAGCGACCCACGCTTTCGACAACACCCGGCGGAGGGCGCTTATCGGCCGGTGCGGGGTCGGTTGGCGCGAAGGGCTGAGCAGAACCCTGCGGGCGCACTTCCCCGACCTGGTGAAGGAGGCCGCCGATGCGGTCCAACAGTGACATCATCCGGGCCTCGTACGAGGCGTTTCACCACCGCGATCATAAGACCGCGCTAGCGGCCTTCGCCCCCGACATCGAGTGGACCCATCCGGACGGGATGGTCGACTACGGCCTCGGCGGCACCAAGAAGGGGCATGAGGAGATCCTGGCGTTCATGGCTCGGGCAAGGACCGTCTTCAGCGAGCTGCGCCCAGACCCGCAGGAGTTCATAGAGCAGGGCGATCGCGTCGTGGTCTTCGGCGTTCACTACATGTGCGGAGCACGCAGCGGGAGGTCGGGCACGGTGCCGTTCGTCCACTCCTGGCGGTTGGCCCGTGGGTTGGCCACGCACTTCACGGACATTCACGACACTGCCTTGGTACGCCGGATCGTCGAAGGCGACAAGTCACCCGTCGCCGAGCTGCTCGAAACGCACGACGGATATATCCGCGCCCACGTCGTGCGGCTCGTCGCCGAGCTGAAGGTTGGTGACCTCATCGGCGACGGTGCCCGGGACGTCGCCGAGCTGGCGACGGCCACCGCCACCGACTCGCGGGCGCTCTTCCGGCTGCTACGGACTGCCACCGGGTTCGGGCTGATGGCCGAGCCGGCGCCCGGGCGGTTTGCACTGACCGAGATCGGGGCGCCCCTACGCTCGGACCATCCGTTGTCGGTACGGTCCATCATGGTCATAGGCGGCGGCCTCTTCGGCCGGGTCTTCTCCGACGCCGAGCACAGTCTGCGTACGGGCGAGCCCGCGTTCCCGAAGACGTTCGGCCTTCCGCTCTTTGCGTACCTGCAGCAGAACCCCGAGGTTGGCGCGGTCTTCAACACCTCGATGGCGGAGTTCAGCCGGTTGGAGACCGGCGGGCTCGTCACGGCCTACGACTTCTCCGCCTTCTCCGGCCGGCGGATCGTGGACGTCGGAGGCGGTGACGGAACTCTGATCTGCGCCGTGCTGGACGCCGTTACGGAGGCGACCGGGGTGGTATTCGACCAGCCCGAGGTCGCGGACGCTGCGCGGGAGCGGATCGCGGCGGCCGGGTTGGGTGAGCGGTGCACGGTGGAGAGCGGCGACTTCTTCTCTGCCGTGCCAACCGGCGGCGACCTCTATATCCTGAAGTGGATCATCCATGACTGGCCGGACGAGCAGGCCCTCGCGATCCTGCGTAACTGCCGCAGGGCGATGGCGCCCGGCGGGCGACTGCTACTGGTCGAGCAGGTCGTCCCCGAAGGGGACACGCCGCATCGCGGCAAGGTCATGGACTTCACCATGCTCGTCGTGCTAGGCGGGCGGGAACGTACAAAGGCAGAGTACTCCGCACTGCTCGCGGCGGCCGGGCTGCGGCTGGAGCGGGTGCTGGACGGCCCGATGGACAGCAGCATCCTCGAAGCCCTTCCGGATGGGGGCGGGCCACCGTGATTCGGAAGGCCCTCCGCGGCGCGATCCAGGTGGGACGCGGACCGGCACGAGGACAGGTGTCGCGGCGCGACGGGCGGACCGACCCGGGACGACATGGTCAGCGTGCTACTCACTCACGGCCACCCGACCTGACCGCCGAGTTTCCGGCGCTCGCGGTGCGGAAGCTGTGGGCCTGCAAGAGGTGCCGATGGTTAAGCGGCTCGCACGGCCGTGCCCGTCACCACCCGACCGGCATGCCGACGGGTCACACACCAGGAGACGCTCGGCGGAGTTCGTGGTCGATGCCGCAGGTCCTGACCTCGGGAGTATGCGCCGGGTCGAGACGGCCGTAGACGAGGCGGATGAATGCCTCGGCCGGCAGTTCGAGGATCCCGGGCGGTATCCTCGGTGCCCAGCGCCTCCGTCAGCGAGACCGGGACGCCGAGCGTTAGGATGCGGCAGTCCGGTTCGGTGGTGGTGACGGCGACACTCACGGGCGTGGTGGCAGGCTTGCCAAATCGGCTCACGGTCGGCTCGAGTAGGTCCACCTCGAGTAGGTCCACGATGTGTTCCGCCGACTCCGCCGCGTCAGAGCGGCGTCCGCAAGGGGCGTCACCAGCTTCTTGAGTCGCTCCCGGGAACTGCGGAGCGCTCGGATCAGGTCGTCCACCTCAGTCTTCTTTCTCGTCGTAGCGGCGCCGGGCGTCCGCGATGTGCTCGCGGTGCTCCTCGGCCCACGCGATTAGCTCGCTCGCCTTCATGGAGAGCGTCCGGCCCACAGGAGTAAGCGAGTAGTCGACCCGCGGCGGCGTGGTGGGGGTGACCTCGCGGAAGACGAGCCCGTCTCGCTCCAGTCCGCGTAGGGTCAGCGTGAGCATGCGCTGCGAGATACCGTCGATGGCCCGCCGCAGTTGGGAGTACCGGCGCGGACCGTTCACCAGCAAAGCCATGATCAGAACGCTCCACTTGTCGCCGACCCGATCAAGCACGTCCCGGAGATGGCAGGTCTCCAAATCCGCAGACACGTCGACGGGAACATCAATGTGCCTAACGTTCGTCAAAGTGCCGTCTTCCGTCATGCCAAACATCCCCTCCAGAATCGCACAGGGAACAAAATGTTCCAACACGGAGAGAGTTCATGGAACGCTAATGTCAATAGACCTGTATGCACTGCCGCCGCGACCTGGCCGACGCCCGAAGACGACTGGTGTGGCGATTCCGCACGACCAGTTGGAACAGTTCTCACCGTCCCACATCCGGGACGAGCTCATTGCGCTGGTGGAGGCGATGTCCGGTGTCTTCACAAGCCCCAGTCAGGTCTCCGATCCGCGCTCGTTGGCCTTTCGGGTGCGGGAACCTCGAGGGCCGTGGGAGGCGTTTCTGACGCCCACCCGGGATGAATTCGGACATGTACATACCTCGGGTTTCCTGCACCTCATGCTGCCCCGGCCGGTGATCGCCGCCCTGTCCGAGGCCGGCTGGGTGGAGCTGCATCCGATCACCCGCAGGCCGGACTTCCCCGACACGGCGGTGATGTTCTACGCGCCGCGCGACCACGACGAATTGGCTGTCGCGATGGCCGCGATCGGGGCCTCCTGGGCGCAGGCCGCCGGGATCGGCCTTTCCTGAGCACGGCTACCGGGCGCGACGACAATTTCTCGATCATTACAAAGAGAGGATACACAATGCAAGCCGTAGCCTTCGACGCCGTCGGAGCCGGTCCGTCGCCGGTCGATCTGCCGACTCCGCAGCCCGGACCGGGCGAGATGCTCGTCCGGGTCAAGGCCTCCTCCGTCAACGGTTTCGACCTGGCCGCCATCGGCGGCATGTTCCAGGGAATCTTCGAGTACAATTTCCCGGTAGTGCTCGGCAAGGATTTCGCGGGGACGGTCGAGGCAATCGGCGAAGGGGTCACCCGGGTCTCCCCTGGCGTCTCGGTTTTCGGGGTGGTGGCCAAGCCGGTTCTAGGCGACGGCGGGTTCGCCGAGTACCTGGTGATCGCTGAGCAGAGCCCGTGGGCGACTGTCCCGAACGGGCTCGACCCGCAGCATGCCGCCGCTCTGGGTCTGGCAGCCACAGCAGCACGCACGGCGGTCGACGCGCTGGGCCTGTCCAGGGGCGAGACCGTGCTGGTGTCCGGCGCGACCGGAGGCGTCGGCTCGTACGCGATCCAGTTCGCGGCCGAATGGGGGGCCACTGTCATCGCCACTGCCCGCCCGGGCGAGGAAGCCGCGTTCGTTCGGCGGATGGGTGCCGCACACACGGTCGACTACACCGCCGGCCTGGCCGCTCAGGTCAGGGAGATCGCACCGGATGGCGTGGCGGCGGTCCTTCACCTCGCCGGGGACGGCGCGCAGCTCGCTTCGCTTCGTTCGGCGAAGGGTCGGCTCGTCTCCACGCTGAGCTTCACGCCCGATGAGTCCGCTACGGCGGTCATAGCCCAGCCGGATCCGGACACCCTCGCAAAGCTCGCCGCCGCTGCGGCCGAAGGGCGGCTGCGTGTCCCGGTCCAGCGCACCTACCCGCTCGCCGAGGCGCCGCGGGCGCTGGACGACTTCGCTTCGGGTACGCTCGGTAAGCTAGTGATCGTCATCGATTGAGTCCCGTCCGGGGGCGGCGCACCCCAACTCGGTTACTAGAGGAGAACCGTGAACGCCGACATGGAACGGCCTTTCGAGCGGATCATAGGAATGATCAGCGAATTCTGGGTCGCGCGCGCGATCCACGCGGCGACCAGACTCGGGATCCCAGATCTCCTCACCAACGGTCCCCGGAGCACCGCGGAACTCGCGACGCTAACTGAATCGCACCCCCGCTCGCTCTATCGGCTGCTACGTGCGCTCGCCAGCATCGGCCTGTTCCACCAAGACGGCGAGGGCTTCACTCTGACCCCGCTTGGGGCCACGCTGCGCACCGACATACCGGCGTCGCTTGCCCCCTTCGTGCTGATGGAACTGAGCGAAAGCCATCACCGGGCGTGGGGTGAACTGCTCCATGCGGTCAAGACCGGCGAGCCCGCCTTCGACACGGCGGTGGGCATGACGGCCTGGGAGATGTTCGGAAGCGACCCGGAAATGGCCGGTCACCTGGGACGGGCGATGCATGGACTTACCGAGAACGTGCTCTCCGCTGTCCTGGACGTCTACAACTTCGCCAAGTTCTCCCGGGTGGTGGACATCGGCGGCGGCGAGGGCGGCTTCGTGACGGCTGTCCTCGCCACCCAACCGACCGCCGTCGGCGTGCTGTACGAGCTGCCATACGTCATCGAAAATGCCCGCGAAAGGATGCGTGGAACGGCCGAGGCCGAGCGGTGCGAACTGGTCGGCGGCGACTTCTTCGACAAGGTGCCCGACGGAGGCGACCTCTATCTCCTCAAGTGGGTGTTGCACGACTGGGGGGATGAAGAGTGCCAGGCGATCCTTCGCAACTGCCGCCGGGCGATTGCGGAGAACGGGACTCTGCTCGTGGTTGACACGGTGATCCCACCTGGCGACGAGTCGGCCCCCGGCAAATTCATCGACCTGAACATGATGGTGCTTGGCAGTGGCCGAGAGCGCACGGAAGAGGAGTTCGCCGCCCTGTTCACCGCGTCCGGCTTCGGGCTGAACCGGGTGATCCCCATGCGCTCGCCCAGCAGTCTCATCGAGGCGACCCCTGTGTAGAGACTCAGCGACGAGCAGTGACGATCTTGCCTGCGATGTCAAGACGCCCGCCTGCGGCGGCGACGCCCAGGCGGCCCGGGGACTGTCAACTTTCCGGCTCTGCCAAGATTCCGGTGGTGACAGC
>NZ_CAKJTL010000056.1 GCF_917627385.1 Protofrankia sp. CiT1 | reverse complement strand
CCCTGGACGAACTTCCGGCGGCGACCACTAAGCCAGGCACGGGCCGGGGCAGTCACGGAGTACCCACATGACCGGGCGGACCGCCGGCGGTAAGGGCATCCCAGCCGAGAAGGCCTGTTCGTCCGCGGCATGCGGCTGCGGATGCGGGGTAGGCACCCGGGGTGTGTGTCCCGAAAACCAGCTGCCCGGCTCGCGTGGTCACGGCCCCAGACAGCCCGGAGCGCTCGAGGTGGTCGGCGACACAGCGCATGCGATCGATCGTTCCGGGCCGGCAGGTCTGATCAGCAGGAGAGGGGATCCGCATGACCACCGCACATCAGATCATGCATCGGGATGCCGAATGCATCGGCGAAACCGAGACTCTCGTGGATGCCGCCCGCAAGATGCGGGACCTCGGCGTGGGTTCGCTGCCGATCTGCGGCGAGGACAACAAACTCCATGGAATCATCACCGACCGCGACATCGTGATCAGATGTCTTGCCGAGGGAAAGGACCCCACGTCAACGCGGGCCCGGGACCTGGGGCAGGGCCGACCGTTCTACATCGACGCGGAGGCAGACCTTGACGAGGTCATGCGCCGGATGATGGAGCATCGGGTCAAGCGTCTTCCCGTGATCGAGAACAACCAGCTGATAGGCATGATCAGTGAAGCCGACCTGGCGAAGAACCTGCCCGAGGAGAAACTGGGGCAACTCGTGGAGGCCATCAAGTCCGGTCCCGCCGATCGCATCGCTTGACGCGGCTGGTTCACGCCTCCTGATCCCAGTATCCTATATCATTAAGAATGATATCTTTATGATATAGGATGGCCACGTTTCAGGACACATGACGTTTCAGGACACATAACGGCCATCGCATGATTCTGCCTCGGGAGCCGTGGAAAACGCCTGACGAGAAAAAGCACGCGATGGCCGCAGGCCCCGCGGCGGGCGTCGCCGAGATCAGCTGGGATCCTCGCTGGCCTCTTGGTGGCGTGGGCTCATCGCGCCACCAACACGATCGGCGATGAATCGGTGACAGGCCCTCAAAGGGGAACGCCACCATCGCGCACCACTCTCAGATTGTCCTCGTAAAACAGCTCGTAGGCTGCGATCTCGTCGGTCAGCAGCTCAACGTCGAGCTCGCCGTGATCTCCCTGGCGTAGCCGCTCCACGTCGACGACCGCACGGTAGACAAAGGTCGCGTTGCCCTCCAGCCGCGGAATCCGAGAACCATCCGGAGAGGGCGTGACAAGGCATCTCGCGCTGCCACCCAGGTTACGGACCACGACCGCTTCGTCCGCGGCGGCGTGCCCAAGCCTGGAATACACCAGGCGCGACGCCACCACCCCGGAACCGCATGAAGGAGTCAGCCCGGCTCCCCGCTCAAAGGTACGGACGAAGATCTCCCGCGGCGCCGGGAGCCGGCGCACGAACGACACGTTGGCACCAGCCGGGAGAATCTCCGGTAGTTGCGCCGCCGCGCGGCCCACGGCCACCAGCTCACTCTCGTCATACTCATCAACAATCGCGACGAGATGGGAGTTCGGCACGGCGACACCGGTGAATCGCAGGGATGGGTGCAACGCCGGGAGCACCGTGTCGACATGCTCGGCGGTCCGGCTCACGATCGGGACGTCAGCCGCGCGAAACGTCACCGGCGGCAGCTCGATGGCCACGGCCGGGACACCGGGAGCCAGCGCCGCGATCCGTTCGGCCCGGAACCGGCCGCCCCCCGTCAAGATGTCCTGCGCCTCGGCCCCCCGGCGTTCGAGGACCAGCCTGCCGACACACCGCAGGCCGTTACCGCACAACTTGGCCGGCGTTCCGTCCGGATTGAAAAAGAATGCTTCGGGTACTTTCCGCGCATCGTCCACGAAATAGATCCCGTCGCTCCCCAGCGGACCCCGCCGGTCACAGACGAGCCGAACAAATCCGACGAGTTCGGCAACCGTCGCGAAAAGCTCGTCGGGCCGGCCGTCCACGATGAGTATGTCGTTGCTTGAGCCATGGGCCTTCAGTAGTTCGAACTTCACGCCAGCCCTCCTGTCTCGATGTATGGCTCAGTGTAGTGTGACGTAACGCGACAACCCGGAACGGGGTAATCGGCGCGGCGCCCCGCTCCGCGGGCAGCGCGGAGCGGGGCCACAACCGGAACAACACAACAAACCGGAACAGCGCCATAACCGGAACGGGACCGTTCGCGGGACAAGCCCCGACGGGGCCGGCACGGGCTCCGCTGCCGGTGGCTGGCATACTGCCAGCGGGTGGCACGCATGCGAAGCAACGAGGACGCGACAGCCAGGGCACTTGAAGCGGTGCTGCCCGAAGGTGCGGCAATCACCGATCCGGATCTTCTTGTCTCCTATCGTCATGATCAGGCGACCGGGGCGGACGCCGGGCAGCCGGCCGTCGTCGTCTTCCCGCGTACCACCGGACAGGTCCAAGCGGTCATGCGGATCGCGCACTCCCGCCAGGTGCCGGTGGTCCCCCGCGGCGCCGGCTCCGGGCTTTCCGGCGGAGCCAACGCGACCGACGGCTGCATCGTCTTGTGTCTCGACCGCATGGACAGGATCCGCGAGATGCGCCCCGCCGACGGATACGCGGTCGCCGAACCCGGAGTGATCAACCAACGGCTCCGCGACGAAGCCAGCACGCATGGTCTGCTGTACGCGCCCGACCCGGCTTCACGGGAGTGGTGCACGATCGGCGGCAACATCGCCACGAACGCCGGTGGCCTGTGTTGCGTGAAGTACGGCGCCACCCGCGACGCCGTGCTCGGCCTCGAAGTCGTGCTGGCTGACGGGCGCGTCACCAGCATCGGGCGTCGCGGCATCAAGGGGGTGGCCGGCTACGATCTGGTCGGGCTGTTCGTCGGCAGCGAGGGCACGCTCGGCATCGTCACCCAGGCCAGGCTGCGGCTGCGTCCACTACCACCACCGCCGACCACCGCCGTCGCGCTGTTCCCCGACCTCGTCAGCGCCGGCCGAGCGGTCGAGGCCATCATGCTGACGACCACGCCATCGCTGCTGGAGCTTATGGACGCGACGACGTTGGCAGCGGTCGAACGCTTCCAGCCGATGGGGCTGGACACCTCGGCGGCTGCGCTGCTCATCGCGCAGAGCGACTTGCCGGGACATGCCGGTGAACGCGAAGCCGACGCCATCCTCAGCGCGTACGATGCCGCTGGTGCCACTGAAAGCTACCGTTCGCGGGACGCTGAGCAGGCCGACGCGCTGCTCACCGCTCGTCGGCTCGCCTTCCCCGCGCTCGAGCGGCTAGGCGCCTGGCTGCTCGACGACATCGCGGTGCCACGCTCGCGCCTCACCGAGACGATCAGCGGTATCGAACGGATCGCCGCTGACCGCGAGGTCGTCATCGGTACGTTCGGCCATGCGGGGGACGGAAACCTCCACCCGACGATCGTGTATCCGCACGACGATCCCGATGCCGCCCACCGTGCGTTCGCGGCGTTCGACGACCTGCTCCGGCTGGCGCTGCGAGCCGATGGGACGGTCACCGGCGAACACGGCGTCGGTCTGATCAAACGCCATGTCCTCGCCGACGAGCTGGACCTCGTCGCCCAGTCACTGCACGACACCGTGAAACACGCGCTCGATCCGGGCGGGATTCTCAACCCGGGCAAGGCGCTGCCGTTGCGCCGGTAGTCCCGCTGCCCAGCGGCTCGGCGACCGGCCGCGGGGCTACCGGCACACGCACGATCCCAGCCGAGCTCCCACCAGATGACGATTATCCCCAGCGCACCGGCCGGGGCCGGTGGCATCTCTCGCCGGGGCTGCCAGCGCAGACCGGTCAGGCTGCCGCGCGGGCCAGCGCGGCCTTTTCAGCGGCTTCCCGCGACTGCGTGGCGAGCGGGACGAGGTCAGCCATGGCCGGGTTGACCGCAGCCCTCGTCAGTTCGACGTGGATGAAGCTGATGTCGGTCGCGCCGAGCGCCCCGAAAATATGCCGGAGGTAGGGCTCCTGGTAGTCCTTGCCCTCCTGGGGGGTGCCCGGCCCGTACGCTCCGCCGCGGGCGGTGATGACCGTGACGGGCTTGCCGGTGAGGATACCGGGGCCGCCCGTCATGCTGACTGTGCGCCCAACCACGATGACGCCGTCGATCCATGCCTTGAGGGTCGATGTGATCGACCAGTTGTACATCGGGACGGACACGACCAGGTTGTCGGCCGCCTCGAGCTCACCGATGAGCTCCTCACGGGTCTGCCAGGCCGCGGCCTGCTCCGCCGTCCGCGCCTCGTCCGGCGTCATCGAAGCGGACACGGCGTCCCAGCTGAGGTGGGGAGGCTGCGTGATAGACAGGTCACGGTGAATGATGCTGCCACCGGGGTGGCTGTCGGCCCAGGCAGCGGCGAACTGGCCGGCGACGGCCCGGGAGGCCGAGCCTGGGCTCACGCTTGAGTCGATGTGCAGAAGCGTGGACACATGATCTCCTTGTCAGGACGGATGAATGCGCCACCAAACTATAGCAATACATAATTATCTGTGTTGACACGCATCGTACAGGAAGACCATCTCAGACCGCGAACAGTAGGATCGGACGAGTGGAGTACGCAGATGCGCAGGCTGGAGCGACGGAGCCTGCGGTCACACTGCCGGAAGAGCTTCACAAGGACCTCGGCTGGCTGCTAGGCCAGGCTCTGCACGGGTTCCTGCTGGCGGCGCAGACCGCGGTCGGGGAGTTTCCCGGCGGGCTACGGGGGTTCCAGGTACTCTCGGCCACTGCCGGCGGGTGCGAGCGCAACCAGCTTGAGGTCGCCCGCCGCCTCGGTGTCGACCGTTCCGTCATGGTTCGCCTGGTCGACGACCTCGAACGCGGCACACTGGTCAGACGCTGCCCCGATCCAGCCGACCGACGGGCCCGCATAGTTCGCCCGACCGAGGCCGGTCTCGCCCGGCTCCGCGATGTGACCGCGCGCCTGCGCCTGGCCGAGCAGCAGCTCCTGGCACCGTTGACCGCCCAGGAGCAGATCAGTTTTTCCGACGCGCTGCGACGCGTGGTCGCGGGCGTCCTCAGCGCGGGCGTGCCGCCGGTACCAGATCCGGTAGCCGCCCAGGGGCCATGCCCCGGGGCAACTGCCTGACCAGTACCCCCAGCCCCGCGGTGCCGCGGCTCCTCGCGCGCCGCGGCACCTGTCGCCGGTCGCTCTGAAACAGCCAGCCAAGACGGTAGTGTGAGATGAGAGACATTATCCGCTGCCGCCATGGGAGACGGGATGAGCCTGAACCCGATCGAAACCGCTGTGCTTCTCATCGAGTTCCAGAACGACTTCACGACCGACGGCGGCGCGCTGCACAGCGCGGTGGCGGATGTGATGAAACGGACCGGCATGCTCGACAACGTAGCTGTTCAGCTGG
>NZ_CAKJTL010000055.1 GCF_917627385.1 Protofrankia sp. CiT1 | reverse complement strand
AGCCGGTGGCGGGCCTGTCGTCATGGGCGTCCCGGCGAGATCCGCCGCGGGTTCTTCCGGGCCGCTCGCTGCCGGGCCGGCGGCCACACGGGACGGCGTGAGCTGTGCCTGTGGCGTCCGCAGCCCGGCGGGGCGGCGATTCTGCCGGTGCGGGGCAGCCCTGCCAGACGGCCGGCCCGCCGCCGAGCCGACCGCGGATCACACCATGGACCGGGTTGCCGGCTGGCGCCTGCTGGTGGCCGGGTTCGGTGAGCGCCGTGACTTCGAACGCCGGATCCGCGCCGCGAACGGCGCTGGCCGAGTCGTCTACAACCTGGGCCTGGGCGTTCGGGCACTGGCCTTCCGGGTGACCGCGGCCGGCCTCATCGGAGGTCTTGTGCTGACCTTCGGCGGGCCGTGGGGCACCGGCTCGCGCGGCTGGGTGGGTGACCAGGTCGGGCGGGTGGTGCGGTCCCTCCAGAACACCGGGATCAGTTCCCCGCCGCGCTCCCAGTGACGCGGCCAGGATCGCGGCGGGCTCGGCGCCGGGCCCGAGCCTGAGGTCGAGGTCGAGTCTGAGGCCGGCCGGAGCGAGACGGGCGTTCGGAGACAGCCTCGGGTTCTTCATAGGATGGCGATGCCACCCACGCCCCGGAGAGCCCTGATGACCCGATTGAGCCAGTCCGTTGACCGCGTCACCGCCCTGCTGGAGGGCGCGGACCTCGCGGCCGGCGCCACCGTGCGTGAACTGCTGGACCTGAGCACGCAGCGCCGCGGTCTGGACCTGTCGGATCTCTCCCCGGCCGAGCAGGCCACGCTGATCGCCGAGCGCTCCCAGGAGCTGCAGCCCTCGGTCGACGCCCTGGCCGCGCGGATCACCGAGGCCGGGGAGAAGGGGCGGCCGTTCATCGCCAAGTTCGGCATCGACCCGACCGGCCACGAGGTCCACCTGGGCCACGCGGTACCGATGCTCATCCTGAGCCGGTTCCAGCGCATGGGCCACCAGGTGGTGTTCATCGTCGGTGACGTGACCGCCAAGATCGGTGACCCCTCCGGCCGCTCGGACGAGCGCCCCGCGCTGACCGACGAGGACATCGCCCACAATCTCGCCACCTACCGCGAGCAGGTCACGGCTTTCTTCGACTTCACCCGCGCCCAGTTCCGCCACAACGGCGACTGGCTGCGGGACGTCAAGCTGCCCAGGCTGATCGAGATCACCGCCCAGATCCCGGCCTCGATGCCGTTGCAGCGCGACGACTTCCGCAAGCGCCTGGACGCCGGTCAGGGGCTGTCCCTGGCCGAGCTGCTGTACTCGGTGGTCATGGCGCTGGACTCGGTCGAGATCGCCAGCGACCTGGAGGTCGGCGGTATCGACCAGTTCCTCAATATGCAGATGTGCAGGCATGTCATGCATATCTGCGGCCAGCCGCCGGAACTGGTGGTCGCCACCGCGCTGATCGAGGGCACCGATGGCACCGGGGCGAAGATGTCCAAGTCCAAGGGCAACTACGTCCCCCTGGCCGCTCCCGCGGGCGAGATCTTCGGTAAGATCATGTCGGTGCCCGACCGGTTGGTGGAGCCGTACTTCCGGGCACTGAGCGAGTGGCGGGACTCCGAACTGGCCATCGTCGGTGAGCGGCTGGCCGCCGGGTCGCTGCATCCGATGGATCTGAAGAAGATCCTCGCAGGGGAGGTCACCGCGGCTGTCCACGGTGTCGAGGCGGCCACGAAGGCGCGCGAGGAGTTTGCCGCGCGTTTTTCCAGGCGCGTCTTCGGTGAGGTTGACGACCTGCCGACCATCACGGATCTGGGGCAGTCGATCACCGATGCGGTCAGGGCGCTCGGCTTCGCCAAGAGCAACGGCGACGTCCGTCGGGTCGCCCAGCAGGACGGCCTGCGGCTCGTCGTCGAATCCGCGGGCGTTCAGGACCAGCTCCGGCTCACCGCGGACGAGGCCCGCGAACCGCTCGCGACCGTGCTCAAGGACAAGCTCCATGGCCGGGCCGGCGAGTACTACCTCAAGGTCGGCCGTAGGCTCGCCCGCATCGCCGCCGGGTTCTGACGCGATCCCCCCGCAGCCTCCTGGGCGGATCGCCGGTAGTTCGGCTGTGGCTCCGTGGCTCCGTGGCTCCGTGGCTCCGTGGCTCCGTGGCTGGTGTCGCCTTCTCTGGACATCGGTAACTGGTCATTTTTGACTAGGTGGATGTGACCACTCCTCACGTTCTGTGATAGACGTCCGTCGCGGAGCGTTCGGGTTGACGAAGGATTCAGGGGCGGCACAGGGCGGCGCGGAGCGGCCGTGACCGACCGGGGCGCCGGCCGGGCGACGAGGTCGTAGGAGGCCGGGGTCGTTCCTCGAGCGTTCGTGGCTCGGCATGCCGTGTATGGGATGTGGGCGCGTGCCGCCTCGGGGAAGGCAGCGCCGGGAAATGTGTGTGCCACCGGCGTCGCGAGGGCCGACAGGCGGAGTTCCCGCGGTTACAAAATGTAATGGAGAAGGTTTCCGCGCTGGAGTGGCACTGACATGCTGTGATCAAAGATCGATTCAGTCCGGGCCAGCTCGGACCATCACAGTGGGCCATGCGGGAAGTGGCACGCGGAAGTCCTTGCCGGTGCCATGACCGCTACGGGAAGCTTCGCTCGGTCACACGAACCACAACTCGCGCCGGGGGTGCGTAGGTGGACGCGTCGCATGCAACGCGACGTGGGAAGGAACTCTGCCTGCAACAAGCGAAACGTTGGGGAGGGGATGCGGCGGCCTCCGGTCAGCGCCAGCCGTTTTATCGGCCGTTCTATCGGCCTTGTTCAAGGTGGCCCGCCGGGGCGCCGGCCTGAAAGTAAAAGCCCTTTTCGGCCGGGCGATCCAGTTCGCGGCGACATATTGGTACAGCTATTCCGCGACGGTACGTGTGCCGTTTTCCGCTGATACGACTGCTGCGACTAATAAGACTTATACGACGAGAAATCGGTGGTGTAGATTATGACGGAACTGGTTGGTTCGGGTGTCGACGCGGCGGATGGCCCGCAGCTGAGCCTGGGTACGGCGGCCGCGCGTAATCTGGCGACGGTCACCAAATCCGTGCCCCAGATGCAGGAAATCTCCTCGCGCTGGTTGTTGCGGATACTGCCGTGGGTGCAGGTGGCGGGTGGCGTGTACCGGGTCAACCGTCGGCTCAGTTATCTGGTGGGGGACGGCGTCATCACGTTTGTCTCGACCGGGGCCGATGTCCGGGTTATCCCCCGGGAGCTCGGCGAGTTGCCGCTGTTGCGCGGGTTTGACGACGAGACGGTGCTGCGCGCGCTGGCGGACCGGTTTGTTCAGCGGGAGTTCGCTCCCGGTGACGTGATCGTGGAATCGGGCCAGCCGGCCGACCAGGTGTTCCTCATCGCGCACGGGAAGCTGCACAAGCTCGGTACCGGAAAGTACGGTGACGAGGCCGTGCTGGGCGTGCTGGCCGACGGCGACTATTTTGGCGATCAGGTTCTGGCGGGGCCGCGGGGCAGCTGGGAATTCACGGTCAGGGCCGTGACCGGGTGCACCGTGCTGGCACTCTCACAGCAGGCGTTCCAGGAGCTGGTTGACCAGTCCGCGGAGCTGCGGGCACAGATCGAGGCGTTCCAGAGCCGTTCGGAACTCCCCCAGAACAAGTATGGCGAAGCGTCGATCGCGCTGGCGGCGGGGCATACCGGGGAGCCCGAGCTGCCGGGGACGTTCGTCGATTATGAACTCGCGCCCCGCGAATACGAACTGAGTGTCGCCCAGACGGTGTTGCGGGTGCACAGCCGGGTCGCCGATCTGTACAACGAACCGATAAACCAGCTCGAGCAACAGCTCCGGTTGACGATCGAGGCGCTGCGGGAGCGCCAGGAAAACGAATTGATCAACAACCGGGAATTCGGCTTGCTGCACAATGCCGACCGCAAGCAGCGCATCCACACCCACTTCGGTCCGCCGACCCCCGACGACCTCGACGAACTGCTCAGCAGACGGCGTGATTCCCGGTTCATCCTGGCGCACCCGCGAGCCATCGCCGCGTTCGGCCGGGAATGCAACCGCCGCGGCATCTACCCGACCGGTGCCGATATCGATGGCCACGGGGTGCCCGCCTGGCGTGGTGTGCCCATCCTGCCCTGTAACAAGATTCCCATCACTGACAGGCACACCACCTCCATACTCGTGCTGCGCACCGGCGAGGACAACCAGGGCGTCATCGGCCTGCACCAGACCGGCATCCCGGACGAATACCAACCGGGCCTGTCCGTCCGATTCATGGGAATCAGCGACAAGGCAATCATCTCTTACCTTGTCAGCACCTACTATTCGGCGGCGGTCCTCGTGCCGGACGCCCTCGGCATCCTGGAGGATGTTGACATCGCCGGGCCCCGCGACTAGTGGGAGATCCCGGGGACGCTCGGCGAACGCCGCCGTTCGAGCTACCAGAGTTCTATGTCCCCTATCCGGCACGGCTGAACCCGAACCTGGCGAGAGCTCGCGGGCACAGCAAGGCATGGGCCTACGAGATGGACATGATTGACGTACCGCAGCACGGCACCGTGATCTGGTCCGCGGACGATTTCGACGCGCATGACTACGCCCTGCTGTGCGCGTACACCCATCCGGACGCGACCGGGCCGGACCTTGATCTGGTGACCGACTGGTATGTCTGGGTGTTCTATTTTGACGATCATTTTCTGGAGCTTTACAAGCGGACTCGGGACACGGCCGGCGCCCGGGACTATCTCGACCGGTTGCGGGCCTTCATGCCCGTGACCGGGGAGATCACTGAGACGCCGGACAATCCGGTGGAACGCGGCCTTGCCGATCTGTGGGCCCGTACCGTCCCGGCAAGGTCACCGGACTGGCGGCGTCGGTTCGCGAACAGCACCGCGAACCTGCTGGATGAATCCCTGTGGGAACTCGCCAACATCAGTGCGGACAGGATCGCCAACCCCGTCGAATACATCGAGATGCGACGCAAGGTCGGCGGAGCACCCTGGTCGGCGAATCTGGTCGAACATGCCGCGGGTGCCGAGGTGCCCGCCGAGATCGCCGCGACCCGGCCGATGCAGGTACTCAGGGACACGTTCGCCGACAGCGTGCACCTGCGTAACGACCTGTTCTCCTACCAGCGCGAGGTCGAGGACGAGGGCGAGCTCAGCAACAGCGTGCTGGTTGTCGAACGATTCCTCGGCTGCGACACCCAGACCGCCGCCAATCTCGTGAACGACCTGATGACGTCCCGGTTGCATCAGTTCGAGCACACGACGTTCACCGAGTTACCCCCGCTCTTCGAGGAGCGGGGCGTTCACCCGCGGGCCAGGGCGGACGTTCTCGCCTATGTGAAAGGGCTACAGGACTGGCAGTCGGGCGGGCACGAATGGCACCTGCGGTCGAGCCGATACATGAAGGGCGGCTCCCCGGCCGCGGCCGGTGTGCTCGATGGCCCGGCGGGCCTCGGGACATCAGGGGCGCGCATCGTCTCCTCACTGGTCTCGACCGCGCCGCGGCGGCTGAGAAGCTTCACGCACATCCCGTACCAGGTCGTCGGGCAGACCAGGCTGCCCGACTTCTACATGCCGTTCGCCACCAGGTCCAGCCCGCGGCTGGATGTCTCGCGGCGCCATGTCGTGGTGTGGGCTCGCCGGATCGGGATGCTGGACCCGGTGCCCGGGATCTGGAATGAACACAAACTCAAGGCGTTTGACTTCGCGCTGTGTTCGGCCGGGATCCATCCGGACGCCACTGCCGATCAGCTGAACCTGACCACGGACTGGCTGGCCTGGGGAACCTACGGGGACGACTACTATCCGGCGGTCTTCGGCCGGACGCGTGACCTCGTCGGCGCGAAGGCGTGTACCAGGCGGCTGTCGGAGTTCATGCCGGTGGAGTCCACCGACATTCCCCTCTCCGCCGTCCCCGTCCCCGGCAACGCGCTGGAAAGAGGTCTGGCCGATCTGTGGGCCCGTACCGCGGGATCCATGACCGTGAGCGCACGCCGTGTGTTTCGCGGTGCCATCGAGAAGATGGTTGACAGCTGGTCGTGGGAACTGGCCAACCAGTTCCAGAATCGAGTTCCCGACCCGATCGACTACATCGAGATGCGGCGCAGGACATTCGGTTCTGATCTCACCATGAGCCTGGCGAGACTGGCCAGGATGGCCCACGTGCCGACACTGCCACCCGAGATCTTCCGGACTCGACCGATCAGGGCCCTGGAGAACGCGGCCGCGGACTACGCCTGCCTGCTCAACGACATCTTCTCCTACCAGAAGGAAATCCAGTTCGAGGGTGAGATCCACAACTGCGTTCTCGTTATCCAGCGCTTTCTTGACCGTGATCGTGAAGGTGCGGTCGCGGTCGTGAACGATCTGATGACCGCTCGGCTGCGCCAGTTCGAACACATCGTTTCCAGCGAGCTGCCCGTGCTTTTCGACAGTTTCGGTCTGGACGCCGACGCGCGCGGCGCGCTGTGTGGATATGTGACGGAACTCCAGAACTGGCTGGCCGGGATCCTCCGCTGGCATCAGGGAACACGCCGCTACGAGGAATCCGAACTGCGACGCCACGGGGCAGCCGGGACACCGCCTTTCGGCGGCCCCACCGGGCTGGGTACCGCGGCGGCCCGGCTTCGGGCCTGACGCGGCACGCTCAGAAACGGGGAACCTGGGGCCGGCCGGTGGATCCGCTCACCCCAGGTTCCCTACGGAGGTAGCGGACAACGTTCGTCGCATTCGGTTACCTACTGTCCTCCGCCGCCGGCCGGGCTTTGCGGACAGTGCGGGTGGCCCGGGTGGTGGGGCCGCTGGCAGGTTGGATGATCGATGGTGGGGCGGGTTACGCTGATCGTCGCAGGGTGGTGCCGGCAGGTGACGGGGGCGGTGTGGACGACCAGCGAGAGCATGCTCCGACGGCTGGTTGCGGCCCGGAGCCCGCTGTCCCGGCTGTCGATGGTGCTTTACGCGCCTGGGCGGTGGCGCATGCCCGTACCGTAGGACACACGGGTGATCATGGTGGTGTGTCGGCGCTGGCTGGCGGTGCGCTGCCGGCCGGTTCGGCCCCACGGTGGGACGAGCCGTGGATGCCGGGTGACGTCACCATCGGACCGCCGGTCACCCTCACCGGCCACACCGGCCCGGTCAACGCGGTGGCGTGGGCGGCCGGCACCGACGGCCGGCTGCTGCTCGCCACCGGCGGCGTCGACGGGACGGTGCGGGTCTGGGACCCTGCCGGCGGCCGGACCCTGCACACCCTCACCGGCCACACCAACTGGGTCTGGTC
>NZ_CAKJTL010000054.1 GCF_917627385.1 Protofrankia sp. CiT1 | reverse complement strand
GCCCAAGCCCGCACCGTCCGGCTGTGGGCCGCGAACTCCGGGGCGTTGGATGAGCCGATCGGACCGTCCCCGCTGGTCGCAGACCCGGACATGACCGCGTCCTACCGGTCGGGCCGGGCACCCTGGGGACAGGATCTCCGCGGGGACGCGACGGGATTGAGCCTCTACCAGCGGCACCTGCTCATCACCGGTGTCTCCAATCAAGGGAAAACGGCCGCGTTGCGGGCATTGGAGCTGTGGCTGGCGCTCGACCCCACCGTCGAGTTCTGGATCGCTGACCTCAAGGGTGTTGGCGACTGGGCGATGTTCGAGGGCATCGCCACCCGGCTCATCCAGGGACCCACGGACGAGCACGTCATCGCGGCTACCGAGATTCTGGAAGAAGCCGTCGCCGAGATGAACCGGCGGATTGAGGTGAAGCGGTCCGGTGGAAAATTCCAGCCGCTGATCTGCATCGTGGATGAGGCACAGGTCGCGTTCGGCTGCACCGCGCAGGACGACGACAAGAACCCGTATGGCGGGACGAAAGCGAAGAGTCGCTATTTCATGGCCGCGAAACGGATTCACGACCAGGGCCGCGCGGTGGACGTTCTGCTGCACCAGGGCACACAGGACCCGACCGACCAGAACCTGCCGAAACGGATTCGCGAGGGTGCACACATCCGGGTCGCGTTGGTCCTGGGAACCCCCGCGCAGGCGAAAATGGCGTTGGGAGACAAGGCGTTCAACGGTGGCGCGGCGCCGCATCGTCTCCGGTTGGGTATCGATAAGGGCACGGTCGTCGTGGCCGGGGACGGGGTTCCACTGCCCCCGGGTGCGTCCAGCCTGACGTTGCGGACCCACTACATCAATGACGATGACGCGGCGATGTTGGCCGATGTTGCCCGATCCCGACGGGCCGGCACGTCGACCAACGCCGCGGTTGCCGAGCAGGAGCCCGACCGTGACCCGCTGGCCGACATGCTCACCGTCCTGGGCGCGGCCGAGCGGATGCGGACCGCGGTCATGCTCGGCAAGCTCATCGACCTGGACGAGCGGGTCTACGGCGACTGGTCCACAGAGAAGATCCGGTCCGCTCTGACGGAGCACGGGTCGGACACCTACAAGTCGTCGGTGATGTACGTCCGTGCCGACGACATCCGCGCGGCCATCACGGTACGTGACGAAAAATCGGAGGGAGGCGAGTAGGGAGGCGTCAGGGAGGCTGGGAGTTTTCCCAGCCGGCCTCCCACGCCAGCTCCCACGCGAAAACCTTTGCAGTACAGGCAAAACGATGATCCCAGGGAGGTTGGGAGGCACCCGGCCACGCCGTGTGGATGCCCTCGTCAGAGCCCGTTTGCAGCCTCCCTGGCTCCCTCCCCGTCCCGCCACACACCCGACCATCCATCACTCATCGTTACCACTGGAGGATCAGATGCCCGCACCATGCCCGCGCTGCAACGGCCGTGGGATGACCGGCCGGGGCACGAACCGCGGCCCGTGTCAGGCGTGTAACGCGACCGCCCTGGGGGACCGGATCGTCGGTGCCGGCCAGCGGCTCCGCGACCGGCTGACCGGCACGACCACCGCCACCACGAAGCGACGCAAGCCGAGGAAGAAGGCCGCTCCGAGGAAGGCCGCGGCTGTCTCCCTGCCGACGTGCGATTCCTGTGGCGCCACCGGACCGCTGAAAGTCACGAGCCGCGGGGCGGTCTGCCTGCGCGGATGCGCCACGCCTGCCGACCGCACACCAACAACCTGAAGGAGACCTCCATGCCCCGACGCACGACCGACGTCACCATCACCGCCGTGGGCACCGTTCGTCCCGGCAGTCCCCTGGACCGGCTGTTCAACGGCGGCGAGTGCCTGCTGGGGTGCGGGCGGAAGGCTGACGCGCCGAACGCGCTCTGCGCCACCTGCCAGGCCAGGGCGGAGGTTGACCGGTGAGCCCCGACCCGGCCACCTTCGCCACCCTTGCGGCCACGGCCTACGCCGCGCACACCCTGGCCGACCACGTCGGCGGCCAAACCGACCGACAGGCCGCGCTCAAGGCCACCGCCGGCCGCGCGGGCTGGGCCGCGCTTGCCCGTCATGTCGGCGCCTACCACCTGATCCTGACCGCCATGTGCGGCGCCGTCGTCGCGGTGTTCGGCCTGCCGGTCAGCCCGGCCGGGGTTGCCGTTGGCCTCGTCATCTCCGCGGCGACACATGCCCTGTGGGATCGGCGGACCCCGGTCCGCTGGCTGCTGGAGCACACCGGCGGACGGCAGTTCGCCCAGCTCGCCGACCGCGGCCTCAACGGCATGTACCTCACCGATCAGGCCCTCCACACCTTCTGTCTGTGGGCCGCGGCGCTCGCCACCGTCACCCTCTGACCCCCCGACACGAAAGGAATGCCATGACCACGACCACAGCCAGCGCGGAGCTGGTGGACGAGTTCTGGGCCGCGGAGTTCGCCTGCACCGCAGCCAACATCAAGATTTGGGCCAGCGGTAGGGAAGCGGACGATGACGATCCGGAGATCGGTCCGCTCGTCATCGAGTCCGTGGACTTGAACGACAAGCTTCTCCGGTTGGGCGCGGAACTGACCGTCCGGGCCGGCGATGCCATGGCTTGGTACGTCGTCATGCTGGTCGACGCGCTGGAGCAGACCTCGGACCCTGCCATCGCCGACCAGATCCGGGCCGCGGCGTTCCTGAGGGTCATTACCAGCTATGTCTACCTCGAGGATGCCGAGGCGTTGCAGCCCGGCGCGGAGCTGCCCGCCGTCGGCATCTGGGCTCTGGGCGACTGACTACGCCTCCACCGGAAAGGAGAAGGAATGAAAGAAATGAGTGGCAACGAGTCAGAGCTAGCCCCCACGGACCCTGTCCAGGTCGTCAGGGCTTTGGGCGGTTTGATCTCAGGAGACATGAAGACCTGCGTCCTGTGTGAAGGCACATGCATCTGCGCCTCACTGGAGTTCGGCACCCCTGAGTATTTCGCGCACACCGACCGCGCGCATGGACGAAGGAATCTGCTATGAGCACTCGCGAAACCGCCTATCTGACCGCCGACGTAGTCGCGCTGGCCGATGACGCCGACGGCACCCTCCACGTCCTGCTGATCCGCCGGGCGAAAGACCCGCACGTCGGCCGGTGGGTACTCCCCGGCGGGCACGTGGAGTCCGGGGAGAGAACAGAAATTGCCGCCCGGCGGGAGCTGGCAGAGGAGACCGGCATCGAGGCGGGGGAGACGATTCTGGTGGGCGTCTATGCCGATCCGAGCCGGGATCCGCGGGGCCGGTACGTGAGTTTCGCCTATTCCACCCGCCTGTCCCGGATGGTTCCCCCGACCGCCGGGGATGACGCGGCCGTGGCCGAATGGCTGCCCGTGGACACGGCGCTGTCCGAGGGATTGGCATTCGACCACGAGGACATTCTCCGCGATGCACTGCCATGGCGGCCGCATGACGAATTCTGACCTGGAGGGCGCATCGGCCGTATCGCGCCCTCCCGGGAACCAGATCAGACACCAGAAAGGGAACTGACATGGGTTTGTTCGGCTCGAAGAAGACTCCACCTCCGCCTCCGGCGAGGAGGACGTCGCCCAGGGATGAGGTAAAGATCTACGCGTACACCTGCCAAAAATGCAACATCACCACGCCGGAAACCGCCTTCTCGGTGGCACCGGGGGATGGATTCGCAACGAAACCAAGGTGCGTTCACGACACCTCGGTTTCTTTCCCGCCGTCGGCGTGACCGCACCCGGCGCGGCACACAGCCGACAAGCACGCTGCCGCGCCGGGGCACTCCACCAACCCTCACGAGAGCAGAAGGAGCGCTCCCATCATGCCCATAGCCGGGGACCACAACCCCGTCAACGCCAGCACCTGCCCGACACACGGCTCGTACTCCGGGCTGATCTGCACCCGGTGCGTCACGTCCCTGCCCGCACGGGCGGTCCGAGGCTGGACCGCGCCGCTGCTCACCGTCGACATCCTGGCCGTGACACTGTGAACGCCACCGCGATCGAGTGGACCGACGCCACCTGGAATCCCGTCACCGGCTGCGACAAGGTCTCGCCCGGCTGCGATCGCTGCTACGCCGAGAACATCGCCAACCGGTTCCGCGGCACCCCCGCGTTCCCGAACGGCTTCGCGGTCACCCTCCGCCCCGAACGGCTGGACCAGCCCTGCCGCTGGCGGAAGCCACGGACCGTGTTCGTGAACTCCATGAGCGACCTTTCTCTTCGGATGATCTTGCCTGGTCGGCGTGAAGTCGCTGGTCAGCGCGCCTCTGGCTGTGCGCGGCAGGTGTCGGGCACCGGTCTGTCTCCGACGCGAGTGCATGGGCCGAGCGCGTCTGCGTGTTTGGGCGGAAAAGCGAACTGGGGCCCCGTTGTGGGGCCCCAGTCTCGGGCGCCGGAACCGGCGCTCGATGGGTTTAGCGGTCCGAAGAAGCCGGCTGTGCGGCTCCCTGTTCCGCCCGACGCTGTCGCTTCCTGCTCATCGCGTCGGCGCCGCGCCGGAGCAGCCATGCTCCGGCGGGACGGGCGATCGCAAAGAGCACCTGCCAGAGAAGTTCGTCGTGCACCCTGTCCGCCTCCTCGCGTTCGCCCCTCCCATCTCTGGGAGAGACGAACCCAGCTGCTCGCAGGAGCAGCTGCCGCCCGGGCTGGTGGGCGGGAGGGGCTGTTGCTGTTGCCCCAGGGGCTTTTGCCCCTGTCCCCTGAACGGGCAGCTTCGGGATCAGGTTCCTCAAGGGCTGCGTCGCGCCGCTGGACGAGTCGATGAGCACGGCGACGAAGATCGAGTGGACGCGTGGGGATGACGGGGCGGACGGCGCGACGTGGAACCCGGTGACCGGCTGCGTGAAGGTCTCCGAGGGCTGTGACCACTGCTATGCGGCGACGTTCGCCGAGCGGTGGCGCGGGGTTCCGGGGCATCCGTTCGAGCAGGGCTTTGACCTGCGGCTGTGGCCGGAGCGCCTCGCGCTGCCGTTGACGTGGCGCAAGGCCAGGCGCGTTTTCGTGAACAGCATGTCCGACTTGTTTATCGGGCGTGATCAGGTTCCGGATGCGTTTATCGCTGCGGTGTGGGCGACGATGTTCTGGACGTCGTCGGAGGCGCGGGGCGGTGGCTGGCCGGGCGCGAGCCTCAAGCCGGTCCATACCTATCAGATCTTGACCAAGCGGCCAGCGCGGATGCGGGCCTGGCTCGAGCGGTGGGGCGACCGCGACCAGCGGGTCGCGATGCTCACCGAGGCCGCAGGGCTGGGCTGGGCCGACAACGACGACCTGCGGCAGGCGCCGTGGATGCCGGCCGTGCTGCCCAACGTCTGGTTGGGCACGTCGGTCGAGACGGACCGCTGGGCCAGGGTCCGGATGCCCGAGCTGATGCGCGTCCCCGCCATGGTCAGGTTCGTCAGCGCCGAGCCCTTGCTAGGCGAGACCGACCTGCGGCCGTGGCTCGGCGATGGCCTGGACTGGCTGATCGTCGGCGGGGAGTCCGGTCCCGGTGCGCGGCCGATGGAAGAAGAATGGGCGCGCGATCTCGTCCGCCAGTGCCAGGACGCTTCCGTCGCCGTGTTCGTCAAGCAGATGGGCTCCGTCTGGGGCCGTCGCCATGGGGTCCGCGGCAAGGCGACCGACCCGGACATCTGGCCTGCTGACCTGCGGGTCCGAGAGTTCCCCCTGATCGGGCGCCGCGCGGCGGTGCCCGCGTGAACGCGGTCCGCGCTGCCCCTGGGTCAGGTTCCAGGGCGGTTGATCTCCGCGATCAGCCGGCGGTTGGCGTCGCGGGCAGCGTCCAGTTCCTCGTCGCGCTCCTCCAGGACCCGGCGCAGGTCGAGGACCTGCTGGTCGAGTTCACCGACCTGGGACTGGAGCGCGGCGATGTCGGTGGGCGCGGCGAGGCCGCTGCGGCGGAACGCGGCCTCGCCGAGCAGACCGGCCAGGCGGTCTTCGAGGGCCCGGATCTGCTGGGCGAGGCGGCGGTTCTGCTCGCGCAGGTTGGTGTTGTCGGCGAGCAGCGAGCGGCGGCTGGCAGTGCTGCTCGGGATGTCGCCGCCCGGCTCGCCACGGGCGACACGGTGGTGGTCCGCCTGCCCGCCCGTGGCGTCCCGTACCCGCCGGAGCTGCGCGTACTGGCGGACGCGGGGCTACTCGTCCGGATCGGACGGCCGTCCCGGTGGGGTAACCCCTACCGGCTGCCCGCCGGTGGCACCGATGCCGAGCGTGCCGATGTGGTCGCTCGGTACCGGGCGTACCTGGAGACCCGTCCAGACCTGCTTCGCCAGCTGCCCGGCCTGCGCGGCAAGGCGCTGGGGTGTCACTGCGCGCCCCTGGAGTGCCATGGCGATGTTCTCGCCGACCTCGCCAACCGCCTACCCGGATAACACGGCGCGACCGACCAAAGGAGAAGAGAAGATCGTGGGAAAAAAGAAAAGCCGACCGGTTACACCGGCTGAGGGGAGCATCGCGAGAAAAGGCCGTCCGATGACAACGCCCGAGATCGCGGCGCTGGCATCCATTGCGGCGTCCCTCGCGGCCGACCCGGGCGTCTATCCACACGGCAGGGAGTGCGCATGCGGATGCGTGACCTGGAGGACACCGGTAGCCGGCTGTGCCGCATGCACGGCGGGGACCCGTCACACCCACTGACCCTCATCGCGGCGCCCCTGACCGGCTACCGGCGGGGGCACCGACACAGAACACACCCCATCCAAACAGCCACACGCGGACACGGAGCGCTATCGGTGTACAGCGGCCCCCGCGCGCTGCGGTGGACGCGGACCCCACCAGTGGTGCCCCCGCCCTACCGGCCATGGCCGGTGGCGGACGACGTATGTCGAGAGGTCCGTCATGCCTGACGACCCAACCCCCGTACGGGGTGAGTGGCGCGCCGAGGATGTGCGCAGGCTGCCATTGACCGTGGATTTGGTCACTGCCGCCTCCATATTGGATCTCGGAATTACGAAATCGCGGCAGCTGGCCCGCGCCGGCCAATTCCCGGTTCCGGTCATCCGACACGGGGCGCACTACAAGGTGCCGACCGCGAGCCTGTTGCGCATTCTGGATTTGGCCTCCTAGCCGATTGCTCACGCGGTGCGTCAATAGCGACGTGCCAGAGCACCTCGGCTGCCTGAAATAGCGCCGCGATGAGCGGACGTATTCATCTCCCTCTGGAGGCTCCCCCCGCCATGCCACTGACCCCTCAGCAGCGCACGTTGCGCGCGCACATGTCACGCGTCGCGCTCGCCAAATCCCGCCAGGCGCAGCAGGCCGGAGACGCGGGATGACGCGACCCGCACGCGGCCAGTGGACGCCCGACGACCTCCGCGCGCTCCCGGTGATCGTCGACCTGGCCACCGCCGGATCGATCTTGAACATGGGCTTGACCAAGTCGCGATCGCTGGCCGCCAGCGGCCATTTCCCCGTACCCGTGATCCGTCACGGAGATCGCTACGTCGTGCCCACCGCGGCGCTGCGCGCACTACTGGGGGTCCCCGACATGCAGACGGCCGGTGGGGGGACACCGGCCGCTGCTACTACGACCACCATCACGAGGTCTGACGCCGATGATGACACAACGCCCGCCCGCGCGACCTGACGATCGACTCGGCCAGGCGCGGAGCTTCCTCGCCACCCTCACTACCGATGAGGGTGGGGCACGGCGGCCCGGTGTCCTCTCCGTCCCGTACAAGATCTCGGGCCGCCGGGGATACACCGCCCGGCACGTCCCGCTCGACGGCACACCGGGTGGCGGCGCACACCGTGTCGACGCGGCCGGGATGCTGACGTCGACCTGGGATTCGACTGCCGGCCACACGATCCACGTGTGTGGTGGCCAGTGAGCGCCGCGATGGTCGACGGTGTCACCGCCGAGGAAATAATTCTTGCCGCGATGATGTCCGGCCCGATCGAGGACGTGAAAGCCGCCGCCGTGCTGTCGGCGCAGCACTTCCGGTCGCCGTGGCACGGCGTGATGTTCGATGTTTTGTGCGATCTACGGACACGCGGCGAGGCGAGCGACGCGCCGTCAGTCTGGCTGGAGCTGCACCGGCGGGCCGCGGCCGAAGGCGTGGCCGAGGCGTACGGCGTACAGCTGATAGCCCTGCACGAGCTGGCCAACCGGCCGCCGGAGGCCGGCAGTGTCGACTACTGGGCCAGCCAGGTCCTAGCCGCGGCGAAGGATCGGCGCCGCGCAGCAGTGCTCACAGACGGTGCCGCCGAGCTGGCTGCCAACAAAAGTCCTGCTGCGGTCGCGGCCTGGGTGGCCGCCGAACTGAACAAGATCGCCACTATGGACGGCGGGGCTGCCAGCCACGGCCAGCAGATTGACGAGGAGGCGTTCTGGTCGTCTCGCAAATCCCTGCTGCACGTCCGTGATTGGGCGCGGGCACGGCAGGCGTCGCCCTGGGCGACACTCGGGATGGTACTGCTCCGAGTTCTCGACCAGGTGCCACCGAGCCATGTGCTACCGCCACTGATCGGCACCCACGCCAGTCTGAATTTGTACATTGCGCTCGTAGCACCGACCGGGGTGGGCAAAGATTCCGCGATGGGTGCCGCCACCGACGCCTACCCGTCCGATAACACCGACGTATGGCCGCTGGGGACTGGCGAGGGGCTCGTCAAGACCTACGTCCGAACCGCGAAAGAGGGCGACCTCGATCCGGAGACGGGCATGCCCGCTGTCCCAGGATCAATCATCCAGATGCAGACCGCGGCGATCCTGGAATGCGCCGAAATCGACAAATACGCGGCTCTGATCAGCAGGCAGGGTGCGACGCTATCCGCGACGCTGCGTGATGCCTGGACAGGCAAGCGTGTGGGCGCGGCAAACTCCGATGTCGAGCGCCGATTGCGGGTCGGTGCCCACCGGTACCGCCTGGGGCTGGTCGTCGGTGTGCAGCCGGAACGGGCTGCCGCCGTGCTGTCGGCGGAGGAAATCGCCGGGGGGACAGCGGGCCGGTTCCTGTGGCTGCCCGCCCACGACCCCCATGCACCCGACCTCGATGACATCCCCGACGCGCCCGACCCGGCCGAGTGGATGCTGCCGGAGTGGCCGTCCGGGGCCGAGTTCCGGCCGGGTGTGCTCCATCAGCTGCCGTTGCCGACCTGGGTTGCCCGCAAGATCCGCGAGACACACCTCGCACGCCTGCGTGACCCGTCCGCGACGAGCGACCTCGACGGGCACGCCGGTCTGCTGCGGGAGAAAGTGGCTGCCGCACTTGGCTTCCTTGATGGTCATGTCGGGATCACCGATGAGGACTGGAAGCTGTCCGAGGTCGTCATGGCGGTATCCAATCGGACTCGTGCCGGGGTGGTGGCCGAGCTACGCCAGGCCGCCGCCGCGCAAAACCGGGAACGAGCCGATCGGGAGGCAGATCGGGCTGCGGTGCGGGCCGACCGGGAAGAAAGCGACGGGCTGAAACGCGCGACAGCCGCGATCCTGCGCCACCTGGGCCGGAATTCGGCGGGAATTGCCTATTCGGAACTCAGAAAGCTGGTCACATACAAACTCCGTGACCACGTCGAGGACGCGCTGTCGGGGCTGGTCGACCAGCGTTTGATCATCGTGGAGGAACGCGAACACCAGGGACAGCCAGGACGGTGGTACCGCCGTGCCACGTGATCGCCGACATCGGTCATCGGTGACTATCCGTTGTCGCGATGAGGGCGCGGCGACGGTACGCATGTGCTACATGATCTCCCTACAGGGGTGTCACGGCAGGGGTGTCACGACACCCCTGGTGTCGCGCGCTCGCGCTCGATCCAAGAATATGTCACTCACTGTCGATGATTTGGCCGCTACCAACGCCAATGTATCTACAGATCGTGACACCATGCGCGGTCCGACCCACTCTGAGGGGTGTCACACACTCCAACGTGACACCCCTGCGTGACACCCCTGCCCAGCCACCGTCGTCACCCCGCTCTCGGCAACGCACAGTTACTAAATAAGGAGATCTCGTGATCACTAAACTGCCCGACCATCTGCCCGCCGAGGGGAGCTTCGTCACCGCGGCGCTTCCCTCGGGCGAGACCCTCGTGATGCGTGTCCCCGGACGGGCCGTCTTCGAGGCCCTGCTCCGTGTGCGGGACGCCGTCCAGGCCGGACGGTCCCCGACCTATGCGGATGCCGGCACTGTCACGGCGTGGGCGATGAGGGAGGACGACGCGGAGATCCTCCCGTGACCACCGCCTTGCACTGCCGCCGTTGCCACGCCCTGGTACCCCGTGTGCTCCTCTGGGCAGCGCAAGACCGCTGGGTGCTCCCCTGGTGCTCGCAGATGTGCCGAGACGAGGGGCGGGCAGAGTTGCGCGCGGCCGGCGCCCGTCGTGCCCGGGAGCGTCGTCACCCCTCACAGCGCAGCAGACCCGCGGGACGGGCGTCGTGAGGTCCACGGGAAGGGCACCGGAGCTATGAACCCATGAGCCGGCCGGGATCCTTGGACGCATCGGCCCGCAGCTCGGCTTCCCGCGTTTGATCGCGAAGTAGGCCTACACGGAGGCGATCTCCGTTTGCGGGGTCGCCGTTCATGGCGACGAGGTAGGCAAATGCACCTAGGGAGTGCCCTAGGTACGCGACTCGGGCGATGTCCCGGACTGGGTGGCTGGGAGTCGGACGGTCCACTCGTCAGCATCCCTACGACATGTGATCGTCAGCAGAATCGTGGGGTGTAGGTAGTTGTCCTGCTCCCACCCAGCGGAGTCGACCGTCCATGGTGGCGGCGGAGTTTTCTCCAGATGGTGAAAGGTCTGCCGGTGGCCGCGCTGCATGGTGATCGGGCCGAAGGCGCGGCCGGTGGGGTCCACGTCGTCGACGTTGGGGTTGAAGCGGTACGGACCCCAGACCTGTCGGCTGATTTCCTCCTCGGTGGGTCCACCGGGTCTTGTTGCTGTGTGGGTTCGGTCGTCGCGGATGCTGATCGTCACCGCATCAAGGTGATCCAAACCGGCGGGACCGGTCAGTTCGATCTCCATCACGGCGCGGCCACCCTCTCTGGGACAGTAGGAGACCTCGAACTGCGGCGTCATGTCGGCGTGCCGCCGCTCCCTGTTGATGTCTGCGGTCACCGCTGCGTTCCGGGTGGAGCGTCGGGTCGCGCCGAAACTGGCGGCAGAGATGACGACGGCAACGGCACTGGTGATCTCTGTCCAGCTCATGACGGTGAAGCTATCAAGACGATCTTGATGTCTTCCGCGACCAGCCACTCCCCCTCATCCTGTGCGAGTTCACTCCCGCATCTAACCCGCGATAACGTGACTTATCACAGGTTGGGAGTAAGGGAGTTCCATGGTCAATATTGCATTACGCGACAGTATGACTACGGCGATTTCGGTGCAGGATTTGGTGGTGTCTGATCGCACCCGTGCCCGTCTCGCCGATTCCGTCCCCGCGAACACCCGGCGGGCCTACACCCGCCAGTGGGAGCAGTGGGAGCAGTGGTGCGCCTCGACCGGACGGACACCGCTACCCGCTACAGCCGAATCGCTGGCCGAATACGTCACGATGCTGGCTGACGACAACCTGTCGCCATCGACCATCGAACAGGCCATGGCCGCGATACGCACCGCCCACCGCGCGGCCGGTTACGCCGGACAACCGGACACCACGGCGGCACAGATGATCCTGCGCACGGCCCGCCGGGAGCGCTCGGCATCGGGCCGGGGAGCGAGACAGGCGCCACCGATCACCGTGGACATCCTGCGCAGGATGATCGAGATCTGCGACCCGGGGACAGCGTCGGGTCTGCGCGACCGTGTCCTCCTAGTCGTCGGGTTCGCCCTGATGGGCAGACGTAGTGAGATCGCCGCGCTCAGCCTCGATGACGTTGTCGAGACCGAGGATGGCCTCCTCATCACGATCCGGCAGTCCAAGACCGATCAGGATGCCGCTGGCCGCACGGTGGCCATCCCGCCTGGTCAACATGCGGACACGGACCCGGTCCGCCTCGTCCGAGCATGGCGACGGCTGCTCAGTGAGCACGACATCACGGAAGGACCGCTCCTGCGCCGAGTGGATCAGCATCAGTTCATCCACGACGCGGGGCTGTCGGGCACGGCGGTCAACGAGGCGGTTCGACGTCTGGCTATCCGTGCCGACCTGCCCAACGCCGACCGGTACACCGCACACAGCCTGCGCAGTGGTGCAGCCACAGCCGCCTACCGGGCAGGCGCACCCGTATCCACGATCGCCCGGCATGGCCGCTGGTCGCCATCCAGCCCGGTCGTCCTGGGCTACATCCGCGCCGTGGATCAGTGGACCGACAACGCCATGACCGGCGTAGGACTGTAGGCGACCCATGAGAATTAAAACGGAGAAACGCTGCGGGTGCCGTGACGAGAACGGCCGGAAATACCCGCGGGGCACGTGTCCAAAGCTGGATCAGCGCAAGCACGGGACATGGAACTACCGGTTCCGGGTCCCAAAGGGGCTGGTCGCGCTCGTCGGCAAGACAGAGCTGAGTAGCTCCGGCTACGTCACGAAGAAGGCGGCCGAGGAGGCAGCCGAAGAGGCCATGGCGACGGTACGCACCGGGCAGCAGCACATAGGCGCGCTGACAGTCGGCGCCTATCTGTGGGACTGGCACAGTCGGAAAAACGCGCTGCGGCCCACCACCCGCTCGCGCTACGAGCAATTCATCCGCCTGCATCTAGATCCGTTCCTCGGGGAAATGCCCCTGTCCGGTCTGCGTGCCGAGCACATTGACGCCGCACTGAAACGCGCGGTGATCGCCGCTCAGGAGCGTCCGGGGCGGCCCGTCGGCCCGGCCACCGCGAGGGATGTATTGGAGATGCTGCGGGCCGCGTTGAACGACGCAAAACGGCAGCGGATGATCCCGTTCAACCCTGCGGACGGGGTCGATCTGCCGTCACATCAGGCGCCTGAGGTGGAGCCGTGGGAGGCAGCGGAGGTGGGACGGTTCTTGGATGAGGCGGCCGGCGACCGGTTGTCGGCAGCGTATGAACTGATCGCCCTTCACGGTCTGCGTCGCGGTGAGGTGTGTGGGGCGACCTGGGCCGGGCTGGATGAGGCGGCCGGAGTTCTGACGATCCGTCAGCAGATCACCCGGTCCGGGGCGGCACTTGGCGTCTGGCCACCGAAGACGAAGTCGGGCCGGAGGAAGGTCGACCTGGCTGCGGTCACGGTCGGGTCTCTCGGTGCGCACCGGCTCCGCCAGGATGACGAGCGTGCCGCGATCGGTGACGGGTGGGACAACGGAGTGTTGCCCGACGAACATGGTGTCCCGGTCCAGCTCCGCGAACTGATCTTCACTCATCCGTCAGGGCGGCACTTGGCCCCGGAGTACCTGACCAGGCAGATGCAGCGCATCGCGCGCCGTGTGGGCCTGCTCGGCAACGTCCGGGCGTCAGCACCGTCCGGGGCGACCACGCTCACCATCGGCACGCGCTACCGGCCGGCACAGGGCGCCTGGACGCTCTACCGCGACCGTGAGCCGATCGGGGAGGTGACGGTGAGCGGCGCAACCCAGCAGGGTGCGCGGTCGCTGCTGCACCTGGCTGGGCCGTTGCCGGTGGCTTTGGCGGTAGGGGACGAGATCGGAGAGCAGCTGCTCTCTCCCAAACGCCTCCATGATCTGCGCCATGGGTCAGCGTCGATCATGCTCGGGGGAGGTATCGACATCACGACCGTATCGAAGATCCTCGGTCACTCGTCAACGTCAATGACGGGGAACACGTACGCCCATTTGCTCAGGTCAACCGGGCAGCAGGCAGCTGAAATGATCGCCGCAGCGATCCCCCGTGCGGTGCGGCGTGGGCACCCTGCGGGCACCAGCAGCGGCGAAACCGGCGGGGCAGTAACGACCAATGGTGTTTAGCCTGGTCAGGGGCCTGTTCCGAGCGGACAGACCCCTGACGATCATGTGGAGGTGGCGGGAATCGAACCCGCGTCCTCCGGCACCGCAACAGGACTTCTCCGGGCGCAGCCTGCTACTTGTTTCTCAGCCCCACCAATCACACAGGCATGCCAGTGTGGGCTCAGTCACTGTGAGATGTCCCATCCGACCCCGTGACCGGGTCAGACGGTGATCCTCCTAGCGACGCCAGGCCCTGAGCCGGAGGAGCTCCCAGGCTGACGGCTCCTTATATTCCCCTAGGCAGCGAGGCTGTAAGGGGATGGAGCAGACTGCGACTTGTTGGCAGTTATTTCTTTGAGCGGATCGTTAACGAGATAACCGCTCATCCTCGGCCCGCTTCCCCTGCCTCGACGTCCGGAGTCGAAGCCGGTCACCCCCGCGTTCTGTCGGTGTTGATGTTCTGTCGGTGTTGACTGTGGCTCATTTCCAGCGCTTGCCGATCGTACGTGAGGAGTGCCCGAACGACCGCCCACGCAGCCCAACACCGGCTGCGCGCCCTATCTTCCCATGGAGTCCCGGTCGTCCGCCACCCGGGTCTGACCCGGTCTGACGGACGGCGCCCGGCGCAGCATGGGCGGTGCGCTGCCTACGCCGGCAGGGGTCAATCCTCCCGCCCCTTGGCCCGGCGGCCCAGCGCTCGGGAGACCTCGCGGGAGGCGTCCCGCTCGGCGAGCGCGTGCCGCTTGTCGTAGGTCTTGCGCCCGCGGGCGAGAGCGACCTCCACCTTTGCCCGGCCGTCCTTGAAGTAGATGGACAGCGGGACGATGGTCAGGCCGCCCTCCTTCGTCTTGCCGACCAGTTTAGCGATCTCATCACGATGCAGCAGGAGCTTACGGCGCCGGCGCGGGGTGTGGTTCGTCCACGTACCCTCGGTGTACTCAGGGATGTGCACACCGTGCAGCCACGCTTCCCCGTCGTTGATCTGGGCGAAGGCGTCCACCAGTGACGCACGGCCCGCCCGCAGCGACTTCACCTCGGTGCCCTGGAGCACCAGCCCAGCCTCGATGGTGTCGAGAATCGTGTAGTCGTGCCGGGCCCGCCGGTTCTGTGCGACCAGCTTCCTACCGGTCTCCTTTGGCACTTCTGGTGTCCCTCTTCCTCGCAAGCCCCATACACATTCACGTCCCAGGCAGATCCCAGGCAGGTCCCAGACAGATTCCGCCGAACGGGCCGGGGACCTGGACCTCGGCCACGCGTGCGCGGCAACGTCACGTAGCCGCCGGCTCTCCAGGCTACGCCGGCCGCCGGGCAGGCCGGAACGGATGGGTCAGACCCGCAGGTATCGTCGCAGCGCGACCGCAGCCAAGATCGCGGATGTCACGGTGCCGATCAGGAGAACAGCGACGGCAACGGCCCACACCGCGCCCCAGCCGAAGAGCGGGAACATCGCCTGCCGGGCAAACTTATGATCAACAAAATAGACCTTGCACACGATCAGTATCACCACCGCGAACATCCCGCCGAGCATGCCCGTAACCGCACTCTCCATGACGAAAGGCGCGCGGATCGTCGCGTTGGTGGCCCCCACCAGACGCATGATCGCGGTTTCCCTACGTCGCCCGTGCGCGGAGAGGCGGATCATCGCATAGATCAGCACCACCGCGGCAAAAGCCTGAACGGCGGCAAGCGCGAAGGTGCCGACCGCGAACGCGCGCAGGAAGCGATAGAGCGGCGCGACCAGCGCGCGCTGGTCGCGTACCCGGTCAACGCCGCCCCTCCCGGTGTACTCCAGAACGATCTCGCCAGAGCGGCGTGGGTCAACAAGCGTGAGACGGAACGACGCGGGCAGGTCGGCCGCGCTCACGCCGCTCACGACATCCGGCGAGTTACGGAAGTCACGGGTGAAACGCGCGAACGCACGCGCCTTGTCCTCGTAAACGACCGCCCGCACCAGGGGGTCAGCGCGCAGATCGGCCGCTAGCGCGGCACGTTCGGCGCTGGAGACTCCGTCGTTGAGGTCGATAACAACCTGGATCTGGTCGAGGAAAAACCTGTCGACGGTCCGGGCCTGTGCCCTCAGCAACAGGCCGGCTCCGAGCAACGTGAGGCAGATCGTCACCGTGACGATCACCCCGAGGGCCATCGACAGGTTGCGCCGCAAGCCGCTGACACCGATCACGAGCATCTGACCCAGCCACCTACCAACGGCCATCACTTACAGTGCCAGCCCGTAGGCGCCCCGCAGCTGGTCACGCACGAGGGCACCGTGTTCGAGCTCGATGACCCGATGACGCATGGCGTCCACCAGAGTGGCGTTGTGCGTGGCCACGACAACGGTCGTACCGATCTGGTTGATCGCATCCAGCAACTTCATGATCCCGGAACTCGTGACCGGGTCCAGGTTGCCGGTTGGTTCGTCAGCCAGCAGGATGCGCGGACGCCCGGCAAAGGCCCGGGCAACCGCGACCCGTTGCTGCTCTCCGCCGGAGAGCTCGTCGGGGTAACGACCCTCTTTACCAGCCAGCCCCACCAAGCTGACGATCGCGGGGACGACAGCGCGTACCACTGGGCTCGGCCGACCGGTGACCTCCAGGGCAAAGGCCACGTTGCCGGCGACCGTCCGGTCGGGCAGCAACCGGAAGTCCTGGAACACGCACGCCACCCGCCGGCGCAGCAACGGCACCCGGCGCTCCGGGATCCGGTTCACATCCAGGCCGGCAACCTCGACCACGCCGGCCGTGGGCCGTTCCTCCCGCAGCAGCAGCCGCAGCAAGGTGGACTTCCCCGACCCCGACGGACCGACCAGGAAGACGAACTCCCCCTCGGCGATCTCGACGGTCACGTCATCCAGCGCGGGACGCGCACCTGCTGGATACCGTTTGGTCACCGAAGTCATGCGAATCACGCTTACCACTCCTCGCATCCAAATAGACACTCTAGGTCATCGGTGGATGCTAGCCAACAACGCGGCGGTCACGGCCCCGCGGGCATCCAGCGACCGCGAGGAGCATCACCAGACAGCCAGCGCGGCGTCGCGAGGCAGACAGGGGTGGCGCGGGGAACAGCGGGTAGACAGAGGGCGTGGCCGGCTGAACGGTGGCGGAACTTTTCTGGACCGTCAGACATTGTGCGGGTCAGCGCGCAAGCGCGATGATGCTGGCAGCGGACGCGGGGAGGTCGACGGCATGTGCTGCGAGGACCTGGTATGCGCCCGATGTGCCGGGCCGGTCGCCGAGGCACGGTGTCCGTCCTGCCGATCGGCCCGTGACTCGATGCACCACTCCCCCACCACGATCACACCTCAGATGCTGATCGTCATCGTGTCCGTGCTCCTGGCACTGACCCTGCTCGCCGTCCAGCACGGATAGGTTGCGCTGCGCCCGGACAGGTATCGAGCCCCGTTCGACCCGCCAGGTCACAGCTGTCAGGCCACAGCTGTCAGGCCAGCATCTCCCGCAGCGCGACCACGTCGCCGATGACGATGACGGACGGCGGCCCGATACGAGCGTCATCGGCCAGCGCGGCGATGTCCGCGAGCGGCCCAGTGACCACCTTCTGACCAGCGCTTCCGCCACCATGGATCACAGCCGTCGGGGTGGATCCCGCGCGGCCCCGCTTCACCAGCTCCGCGGTGATCTGCCCCAGCGCACCGACGCCCATCAACACGACGATCGTCCCAGCGCCGGTCGCCACGGCATTCCAGTCGACCGTCGAACCCGGATGGGACGGGTCGAGATGACCGGAGACGATCGTGACATCCTGGGTGATCCCACGGTGGGTGACCGGAATACCAGCCAACGCCGGTACCGCCACGGCGCTCGTCACACCCGGCACAACCTCGCAGGGCACCCCCGCGGCCCGACAGGCCAGCGCTTCCTCACCACCACGGCCGAAAACGAAAGGATCGCCGCCCTTGAGCCGCACCACCCCGAGGCCCCGCCCGGCCCGATCCACGATCAGGCGGTTGATCTGATCCTGGGTGATGTTGTGGCCGTGCGCCTCCTTGCCCACGTCCACGATCTCGACGCCGGGCCCGAGGTCGGCGAGCAGCGCCCGCGGAGCCAACCGGTCGACGACCACCACATCGGCCCGGCGCAGCAGCTCCATACCTCGAACAGTGATCAGATCGGGACGGCCCGGCCCACCGCCGACCAGCGCCACCCAGCCACCCGCGGCGGGCCGCGCGGGCACGGCGGCATCCGGCGATACCGCCCACACGGTGGCGCCGGCCATCAGGCCTGTCTCGGAACTGTCCATGGTCCTAAGGTTGCCTCGGGAGGCGCGGACGCGCGAGAGACGCCCTGAGCCCGGTGCCCCCGTACCCCGCGCGAGAGCGCCGATCGGCCACCGTCGACGATCAGGCCGGGCCTTCGGCGGTGCGCCGCCAGCGGATCTCAGCATCGATGAAGTCGTCGATATCGCCGTCGAGCACCGCTCCGGTGCCGGACGTCTCCACATCGGTCCGCAGATCCTTCACCATCTGATACGGATGCAACACGTAGTTGCGGATCTGCGAGCCAAAGGAGACATCCTGTGGGCCGCCGGTCAGCCGCTGCTTCTCGGCAGCCTCCTCCACACGTCGGCGCTCCAGCAGTTTGGCCTGGAGCACCATCATGGCCGCGGCCTTGTTCTGTAGCTGGCTGCGTTCGTTCTGGCAGGTCACCACGATGTTCGTCGGCAAGTGGGTGATCCGCACCGCCGAGTCGGTGGTGTTGACGCCCTGCCCGCCCGGTCCCGACGAGCGGAAGATGTCGATCCGCAGTTCCTTGTCGTCGATGTCGACGTGGTCGGCCTGCTCGACGGCGGGCGTCACCTCGACCCCCGCAAACGACGTCTGACGGCGGTTCTGGTTGTCAAAGGGGCTGATCCGCACCAGCCGGTGGACGCCGTGCTCGCTGCGCAGCGTCCCGTAGGCGTATGGCGCCTTGATCTGGAACGTGGCGGACTTCAGGCCCGCCTCCTCCGCCTCAGAGGTGTCGAACACCTCGGTGCTGTACCCGTGCCGCTCGGCCCAGCGCAGGTACATGCGCAGCAACATCGCGGTCCAGTCGGCGGCGTCCACGCCACCGGCTCCGGCGGACAGCTGAATGATCGCATCCCGCTCGTCGTACTCACCGGACAGCAGCGTGCGGACCTCGAGCGCGGAGATGTCACGAGTGAGTTTTGGCAGGCCCGCCGCGGCCTCAGCCAGCAGGTCGTCATCATCAAGGTCAAGAGCGGCGAGAATGTCGTCAAGGCGCCGTCGCAGCGCTTCGACGCGCGCGATGTCCCCCCGCGCCGACGAAAGCCGGCGGGTGACGCTCTGCGCTCTGTTCTGGTCGCTCCACAGGTCCGGATCCGCTGCCTCACGCTCCAGATCAGCGGCGCGACGCCGGAGACTTTCAAGATCAAGAACTGCTTCGATGCCGGTGAGCGTCGAGTCGAGAGTCTTGATCTCCTCTGTGAGGTCGGCGGCCATGAGACCTATCTTACCGGCGGGAACGCACCACCCCCAGCCGGATTCCGATCTTGGCGTGGCGACATTGCCACCCGCGCCAGCGCGCCGCCGCGCGGTCGTCCCACCGGTACCCCCGCCCGGTTCGATCGCTCGAGGTTCACCCGCCCGTAGACGGCATTGTCCCCGGCGGGCAGCCCGGCCACCGCCACTGTCATAGCCATAGCCGCCGGCACCGGCACCGGCACCGGCACCGGCATGCGGCAACCGGACGGCGGCCGAATGACGGCCAGCTGGCAGAAACACGGCCCGCCGGCCCGAAACCCGAGCGCGGCTCTGCTACAGGCCGGAAATCCCTCCAAGGTCAACAGGACATCGGACCCGACCAGAATTGACGTGGAGAGACTTAAAGCACATCCAGCACGCCCTCGCTACCGAGGTGTCAGCGCGGCCCAACGACTATCTTGACTGTCAGTAGGCTCTTCGGCCAGGAAAGTGGTGACAGGCGGGTGTCATTCCATGTTCGGCCGGATTTGGCGTTGCTGGGCGCTGGTGAGCCGTGAACGACAGAACAGCCGGCACCTACCTCTCGACCGATACCGGCGAACTGCATGACGCCTGTATCCGGACCCTGGCAGAGACACTCATCAGCTATGAGACGGCTAACCTGGCCGACACCGTATCAATGCTGACGCCGCTGGAAAAGACCACCCGGACAGTGCCCCGTACCCGACGGTTGCGGGGCTCGGTCGCGCTGGACTGGATGCGGCTGCATGCCGCCGTGACCGCGACCATGGCAAACGCCGCATACGACCAGGGGTGCCACGGCGACGCGGTCTCGCTGGCCGACCGGGCCGCGGCGGTAGCACGCGCCGCTGGCGACGGCCCACTTGCCGGCAGCGCGCTGGCGGTACGCGCTCGGGTGGTGCGCCAGCACAGCCCGACGGTGGCGCTGCAGATCGCGGGGGCCGCCAACCGGATCGCCGGCGCAAGCCCGGCCCGCGCCATGGTGACCGGCAAGGTCTCGGCCGGCTCGTACGCGGTCCTCGGAGATATCGCTGGTGTCCGGCAGGCCGTCGCCCGCTCCTGGAAAATCATGGAACAGCTGGAGCCATCCGCGCAGGGCCGGCCCGGATTCGCACTCACCACCTATTCCCCAGCGGACCTGGCTCTGGCCAGCGCCGAGGCATTGACCACCGTCGGTGTCGCGGACGAGGCCGAACCACACCTCGAACGGGCCGCCGCACTGATCGCGGACAGCGGGCAGACCGGAATGATCATTGCTGTCCAGATGGCACAGGCGCGGACCGCGCTGGCACGCCGCCGCCCCGACCCCGACGAGGCGGAACAGCATGTGTCCAGCGCGGTCGCGCTGGCGGCGCAACGACCGGCCCAATGGGTTGCCCGGCTGGTACGCGACATCTCCACGCTCGCCATCAGACGCACCGGCCATCAGTTCGACGGGCTCGTCGCCGCCACCGCCGGCTGGTTCTGACCCTCCCCCCGCGCTCCCCCGCGGTGCGTCCCGGTAGCCCCGGTGCGTCCCGAACGCCGTCAGGCGCCGGGCGGGCGTACCAACGACTGGGCGTCCGCGCTGGCCGTGACGGTGACCGGGCCGATGCCCAGGAGCGCCACCACCGGCAGGACGACCGTCCGGGTTCCGGTCACCCGGACGGTGGCCGCATTCAGCAGCTGCGCGGTCAGCACCGTATGCCCGGACGGATCAGCGTCAGCCTGGTATCCGGCGACAGCGGCGGTGACCTCGGAAAGCGGCAGTTGCTGGAAATCCTCGGTCGCTGTGTAGATGGCGGCATCGTCGACATGCTGCGCGGCGGCGAGCGCGGCACCGTCGGCCGCCGAGGCCACGGAACGTCTGGCCAGATACACCGCGGAGGCATCGGTCACCACAAGCGCCAGCATCAGCGCAATCATGACATAGCCGAGAGTGAGTATCAGGATCGTACCGGCGTCCGCGCCAGTTCGCGGCTGCTGGCACGATCCCGCGCGAGACGCCCGCCCAGGCCTGGCTGTGCCCTGCCACAATCGGCTCATGCGACTGTCCGGTCGCGCCGGTAGGCGTCCACGACGACGATGAATTTCCCGTTCACCGTGATATCCGCCAATCCGGTGAACAGCCGTGCGGTTCCGGGCAACGCCGCGACCGAACGGACGCACACAACGAACCGCGCGCCCGGAGCCAGCGACGCGGCTCCGTCGCCTGGGTCCCCCGCACCGCAGTCCGCGCCCTCCGGGGCGAACCGCACCTCGGGCGCGCCGTCAATACCCTGGTCCGCGAAGGCCAGCCGAGCGGCCACCCGCGCGCGCTGGACGGCCTGATCCTCGCTGTCCGCGGTCGCGTAGGCCCGGCCGGCCGCCCGAGCAGCCTGGGTGACCGCGAAAGCCGACCGCTGGACCGAGAACACGCTGAGGAAGAAGTAGACAAACGGGATCAACAACAGAACCGACAGCCCAACGAACTCGATCAACGCGGTACCACTGTCATCAGGCCCGCGAAGGCACCCGTACGGACGCGGCCACAAACACGCGCGCAACCGCGGGCACCGCCCGCCGCGGTCCAGCGCCCGCCGTGCGGGCGACCAGGCCCGCACAAGCGGCGACCGGCCCAGCGGTCTCACGGCGTCTCCTTGACCGCGTGCCCGACCACTTTGATCGTCGTATTCGCTCCGAACGGCATAACGGCCAACGGCACCACAACCTCGCACCGCACCTCAACCAGTGGCACACCGGACGGATCAACCACCGCTCCACTCGTGCAACGGGTGTCGGCCCGCCCGGGAACAGACGAAACGATCAGCCGCTCGGCGTACGGACCGCCGGAATCATCGGTCATGCCCAGGTTCGCCGCGTGCCGCGCGCCCTCAGCCGCGTCCGCGGCGAGGGTATTGCGGACATGCAGGACGAGGCCAACCTGGATAACGCCGAGAAACAACAGTAACAACAGCATTCCGACCAGCACGAACTCGACGACAGCCGAGCCCCGCTCAGCAGCCAGGCGGACCGACACCGGCCGGTCAGCCGTTGCCGACCACGGAGTCGATCGCGTTGGTGAACACGTCCCGCAGCTGGGGCACGGCGACCGCCATCAGTGCCACCACCAGCGCCGCCGTCATTACCGTGACCATCACCCAGCCGGGCACGTCACCGCGATCGCCGCGATCCCGAAACCGGTTGTCCGGCACATCGCGAAAGACCTCCAGCCGCGCCGGTGCCCATCGGCCCAGCAGCTTCACGAATATCCGCACAGTCGACAACTCCTCACATCACATCACATCATGATCACTGCGCATTGAACGTCAAGCTCACGACCGCTGGATAGAAAGCAAAGATCACAGTAGTCGGCAGGACAAAGAAGACGACCGGCACCATCATCGCGATCTCCTTGCGGCCACCGGCTTCCAGCAGCTGTCGCTTGCCCGCCTCCCGGACGTCGACCGCCTGTGCCCGCAGCACCTCCGCCAGCGGCGTGCCGCGCTCTATCGCCACCGCCATGCCGTCGACGAACCGGCTGAGCGAGGCGACCGTCGTCCGGGTGGCCATACCCTCCAGCGCCTGGACGAGGGTGGCGCCGGCACGCGCGTCCGCGAGAGCCAGCCGCAGTTCGCGGCCGAGCTCCCCGTGCGACAGCCGGCTTACCCGTTCCAACGCTCCTATCGGGCTCTCACCTGCGGTAACAGCCAACGCGAGCAGCTCGGCAACAGTCGGGAACTCGATGAGAATGCGTTCCTCACGTTCTCGTATCGCTCGGGTCAGCCACCAGTCCCGGGCGACGACCCCGCCCGCGACACCGGCAACGACCAGCGCAACGCTGACGATCGGCGGCGGCCCGAAGCCCAGCAGCGCACGCAGCAGCAGCAGAAAAGCGCCGAACAGCGCCCCGGCGGCCGAGCAGACCACCTGCTGAACCCGGAAATCCTCGATGGAGGTCCGCCCGCCGGCCTGCGTCAGGCGGCGCTGCAACGCGGCACGCCCACCGAGGAAACGGTCGAGCCGGTGAGCCGCGTCGGCGATGAACGGCCGGAGCAGTTCCTCCAGGCCGCTGCGCGAGGCGGCAGGCCGGGCGCGATCCGCGAGCAGCCTGGACTGCGCCGGAGTATCCCGCAGGTAGGGGTCGATCCGGTCCGCGAGCCGGATCCGCCGGACCACCGGCGACCGCAGCACGACAATGGCCAGGCCGACACCGGCCAACAGCCCGATCAGCGCACCTGTCGCGACTGGGCTCATCTGGGCCGCACCGCCGCCGTCGGCATCGGCATCGGCATCGGCCCGCTCCGCATCAGCCAGCTCATCATGGACGCAGTACCCGGCCTTCTTCGGGAAGTCGGCCGATCTTCTTCATGAGCAGGTATGCCACCACCGACACCCCGCCACCGACCGCCAGTACGATCACGCCGGTGGGGCTGTCATAGGCGCGTACCGTCTCCCCCCGGGTTGCCAGCAGCAGCAGAACAACCCACGGTGCGGCAAGCGCGAGCCGCGCGGCGTTGATCGTCCAGCTCTGTCGGGTCTCAAGCTCCGCGCGGGTCCGAGCGTCCTCTCGCAGGAACGTCGACAACGTCCGGAGCAGCCGGCCGAGGTCGGTCCCACCTACCTCCCGAGCGGTACGCAACGACTCGATGATCCGGTCCGCGATCGGATCAGCAAGATCATCAGAAAGTCGGTCCAAGCTCGCCGAGAAGGATCCGGTCGCCCGGTACTCCTCGCCGAAACGGGTGAAAGCGGGGCGAAGCGGCAGCGGGCCGCGCACCCCCACCGACGCGAGCCCCTCCGACAGCGGCATTCCCGCTCGTACCGCGCTGGCCAGGTTGTCGACGACATCCGGCCACAGCTCCCGAAGGTCGTGCATACGCGCTCGGCGCCGGCGCAGCACCATCGCGCGCGGCAGCAGCGCGGCGAAGATGAAGAAGGCTCCGCCAAGCGACCAGGTGGCGGTGAAGGCCAGCACGATCAGGCCCACCAGCAGCCCGGCCCCGATACTGATCACAAAAAACTGGTCGGGGCTGACTCCCGGGATACCCGCCTGAACAAGCAGCTCCCGGGTCCGGCCCCGCCATTTCACGGCGACGGGACCACGCGGGGCACGGGTCCGCCCGCTGGAGACGATGAGGAACAGGCCGAGGCCGAACAGCAGCCCGATGAAGATGCCCATCAGTGCTCGACCGCGATCTCGGCCCACGAACGGTCGGCAAACGGCGCCCGGTCCAGCTCGGTCACCCGATCCATCCGGTCACGATCGGTCATGGCAAGCAGAGTTGGCAAATCATAGCCGGCTCGGGCGAACCGGTCGGCATGTGGCGGGTAGCCGTCAGCCCGCACCAGGGCGTCGTTACGTGATCGGTAGATCTGCGCGGTCTCGACGACGTCCCCCTCCGTGCGCCCCGACAGCGAGACGATCTCGGTGACACGCCGCCGCCCGTGCGCGTCCTTGGCGAGATGCACAACAAGATCGATGCTGGCGGCGACCGTCGGCACCACAAAAGCATGGCTGACGTTCTCCCCCGCGAGCAGCGGCAGGGTGCACAGCTTGGTGACCGCTTCTCGGGCCGAGTTCGCGTGCAGGCTGCACATGCCGGGCAGGCCCGAGTTAAGAGCGATCAGCAGGTCGAGCGCCTCTTCCTGCCGGACCTCACCGACGATAATGCGGTCGGGGCGCATCCGGAGGGCCTCCTTGATCAGACGACGGAGCCGGATCTCGCCGGTGCCCTCCAGGTTGGCCTGCCGGGTCTGCATGGCCACCCAGTCCGGGGACCGCAGCTTGAGCTCGAACACCTCCTCGCAGGTGATGACCCGTTCCCGCCCGGGGATGGCCGAGCCGAGGCAGTTGAGCATGGTGGTCTTTCCCGCCTGCGTCCCGCCGGCCACGATGATGTTCAGGCCAGAGGCGACAGCGGCCTCCAGGAAGGCCGCCGCCGCCGCGGTGATCGTCGCCAGGTCGATCAGCTCGTCCATACTGGCCGCGGACAGAACGAACTTGCGGATATTGACCGACCAGTGGACGCGGGTGACGTCGGGGATGACGACATGCAGACGCGACCCGTCCGGCAGCATGGCGTCCACGAACGGAGTGGATAGATCCACTCTGCGCCCAGAGCTCTTCAGCATCCGTTCGACCAGGTCCTGGACCTGATCGGCGCTCAGGATCGTCGTGGTCAGCTCGCTGCGCCCGTTTCGCGCGACGAAAACGCGCCCAGGTTCGTTGATCCAGATTTCTTCCACGGCCGGGTCGTCCAGATGGCGTTGCAGGGGGCCGAATCCGGCGACCGCGTCGTGGACAAGCCGCGCGGTCGTGGCGCGGTCGACAATCGCCGGGAGATCACTGGTGAGTGTGCGTTCCTCGTATTCAGCAAGGACGTCCTCGACAAGCTCACGGATCCGCGTGGGCTCGCGAACCGGGTCGAGGGATCGACGCCGGACCAGTTCACGCACTTCAGTCTCAATGAGCGAAGTGGCGTCCAGCCAGCTGCTGCGTGTTGTCACCGAAAACCCGATCTTCCTGGTTGCCCCTTCGGACCGACCCGCTCCCGGGAATCCTCGCGAAGCGTAGAAAAAAGGTCACAGGCAATCAAGTACCCAGCCCTGATTTCCGCCTGGCCCGGCTTCCTCGCCCCACCGCCACCGCATGGACCGCCGGCCGCCCGAGACCGCCGCCGGCGGCACAAAACCATGATCACGCCACTTTTGGCCAAACAACCCCCATGACATCACCATTCTCACAACTATCGCATCCAGCCCGTGCCGGCCCGCGAACAGCCCCACACGGAACAAACAGGATCATGAAGTCGGTCAATGACTCATTACTTTGCGTGCCGATCAAAGCGGCCGTGACCGTGGCGCGAGACAACGCTTTCAGAAGCCGGGGAAACGGCCGGCGCCTCGCGGCCGAAACAATCCGGCACGCAACGGTGGCGACCGGCCGGCGAACGCGGAGCGGTCAGAAGATCGACGCGGGTTTGTTCTCGGGCACAGCTATCCGGCCGGAAATCGCGCACGCCGACAAAATTTTCGCGATCATACTCACGGTGGCGGCCGAACCAGCGGTCACCAGCTCCCAGCTCAGCAAGGTTGTCAACGACCGGCCTGCCCACGCGGCCCCGACCGGCGGGCCAGCCAGCGGATCAGGCCACGTTCCCGTGGTGGCGCTCATACAGCGAGCGTGCCTGCCCCACCCAGTCATCTGAGAAAAGCCGGTCACCGAACCCGTCGAGTACCTGGACGAGGCCATCGATCTGATCACCGTCGAGCTCCGCAAGCTGCCGGAAGCTCGCGATGCCAAGCGCGTAGAGACGCGCCTCCACAACCGGGCCGATCCCCACGATCTCCTTGAGATTGTCCCGCCGAGTTCCCGTTACCTCCGCCGGTATCGCGACCGAGAAGGCGCCAGCGCCGCCGGCAGCCGTCAGCGAGGCGAGCGCGACCGAGCCGGGCAGGACAGCCTGGGGCTGTCCGGGCGGCGCGCCCGGTACCGGGCGCGCGGTCTGCACCGGGACCACATCGACGAGCGCCGGGTCCCTTCCGTCGAAGGGGAAATCGCCGGCCCACTCACTGTCAGCGGTGCTCCACCCATCGGCGTCGCTATTGCCGTCGGCGTCGTGCGCCAGTACGGGCCCGGCATCATCCCGGCTGACCGGGGTATCCACCCGCTCACCCGGCGCGTGCCCGGGGCCGGCGGCCTCCTCGCTCCGCCCGCTGTGGCCGCTCCGCTCGTCCCGCTCGATCCGGGCCAGCAGCCGGACCTTTTCCGCCGCCCACTCAGCCTGATGACGATCAAGTTTGGTCGTCATCGTCGCAACCTGACGCTGCGCGTCCTCTGCCTCGGTACGGGCCATCGCCAACCGGGACGAGAACTTCGCTGCCCGCCCCTCCGCCTCGGAGAGCTGCACCCGCAGCCGCGCCGCCTCGGCGGCAAGCGTCTGGACAGCCTCCGCATCCCCCCGCGCGTGGGTTTGGCCCGACCTGGTGGCTACCAGGTCGGATCCCCCGCTGGTGTCGACGGCCGCCGACGAACCATTCGGCGAACCAGCCGCCTGGAGCGCCGCCCGGGTGACCGGCGCGGCCTGGACAGGCACGCTGGTCTGCCGGTTGACCCGCTCATGAGCCTCGGCCTCCGCCAAGGCTCCCTCGATCGTCCGCACCCTGCGGCCCGCGGCGAGGACCTGGCGCTCCACCGCCGTGACCCGCTGCTCGGACTCGGCCGCCCGCTGTTCGGCCGCGGTCAGACGCGCCGTGAGCGCCGCTTTCTCCAGCGCCCACTCGTCGTCCTGACGGCTGAGCCGTGCTCTCATCTCTGCGACGAGCACCGCCGAATCGACCGCCATGTGGTCCGTCAGGCCCTCGGCGCCCGCGTCCCCATCCGCGGCGACACCGCCCGCCGCGGCCCGGCCCGCTTTCGACGCGCCCCCGTCGACCCGGCCGTTCGCCACCGCTGGACGGGCCGCCGCTGGACGGGCCGCCGCCGGCTCCACGCACACGGCGGCCAGGGCACGCCGTGCCTCCTCGCTCTGGCGACGCATAGGGCCGATGAGGAACACCCAGGCCAGCAGTACGCCGATGACCAGTGCCGCCGCGACAAACACCAGGATCTGGCCGGCAAGGTAAAGCACGAGCGATCAGTCTCCTTCCCGGGTGCGCCGGGCACACCCGCAATCCTTCACAAAGTATCGCGAAGGACGAAAGCGATCGTAACACCCGGCAACGGAGTATCTCGCCGTGAGATCCAGCCGGCATATTCGATCATCGATCGCTCTTTGGCCGGACAGGTCCCGTCGACCGCCGCACGGCTGACGGGAAAGGTAGGACATCGTGCTTGCCGCACCTGGTGGCCAACGATTGCACAGCCATGTTTCAGACGTCCAGTTCCTACCGGACAACCAGCCGGCAACGGATGTGGTCCAGGTGTCCGCCGCCGGCACGGCTCTCCTCGTGATATCGCCCGCGAGCCGCGGCCGCACACATCACGAATCTTCAAGCCATATGTGGATAGAACACTGTCCGCGGCGGGTCGAAGGTCTCCTTGAGTGTCCGCGGCGAAACCCACCGCAGCAGGTTCAGCGCGGAACCCGCCTTGTCATTGGTACCGCTGGCACGCGATCCGCCAAACGGCTGCTGACCGACCACCGCACCCGTCGGTTTGTCGTTGAGATAGAGGTTTCCCGCGCTGTAACGCAATGTCTGGGCAGCCGTGGCGAGTGCGGCCCGGTCGCGACCGAATACGGCACCGGTCAACGCGTAAGGGGCGACATCGGCGACATCGGCCAAGATCGAAGAAAACGCATCCGTACCGGTCTGCGGACGATCATCATACACATGCACGGCAAGGACCGGCCCGAAGTACTCCGACGTGAAGACCTCGTGTGTGGGGTCGGCGCATACCACGACGGTCGGTTCCACAAAGTACCCGACCCGGTCGTCGGTACCGCCACCGACGAGAACCGACACGGCCGGATCCGCGCGCAGCCGCGCGAGCAGAGCCGCCAACCGGCCGAACGCCCGTCGATCGATCACCGCGCCGCCGAACAGGCCCAGGTCCGACACGTCACCGTAGGTCAACGCCGCGGTCTCGGCCACCAGCCGGTCCCGCAGGCCGGCCCGCCACATCGAGGCGGGGAGATAGGCGCGGGAGGCCGCCGAGCACTTCTGCCCCTGGTATTCGAACGCGCCGCGGACGAGGGCAACCGCCACGGCATCCGGGTCGGCGCTGGCATGGGCCACCACGAAGTCCTTGCCGCCGGTCTCACCGACCAGCCGCGGGTAGTCGCGGTACCCCTCGATCCCGTCCGCGACCGTCCGCCACATCGCGCGGAAGGTGGCGGTTGACCCGGTGAAGTGCACGCCAGCGAGAGCGCGGTGGCGCAACGCGACGGCGGAGACAGCCGCGCCATCCCCGGTGACCATATTGATCACGCCCGGGGGAAGACCCGCGGCCGCCAGCAACGACATGGTGTGGTGGGCAGCGAGCTGCTGGGCCGGGGCGGGCTTCCAGACCACGGTGTTACCCATGATCGCTGGAGCGGTCGGCAGGTTCGCCGCGACCGAGGTGAAGTTGAACGGGGTTACCGCGAGGACGAAGCCCTCCAGCGGCCGGTAGTCCATACGGTTCCACGTCCCCGGAGCCGAGACCGGTTGCCGGGCGACGATCTCACGGGCGAACGCGGCGTTGAAACGCCAAAAGTCGATCAGTTCGCAGGCCGCGTCGATCTCCGCCTGGTAACAGCTCTTGCTCTGCCCCAACATGGTCGCGGCGTTGAGGATGTCCCGCCACCGCCCCGCGAGCAGCTCGGCGGCGCGCAGGAACACAGCCACGCGGTCGTCCTGGCTGAACGCCCGCCAGGCCGGCCCGGCCGCCAGCGCCGCGTCGACGGCCTCCGCGACGTCCCGCGGCGCCGCCGCCCGGCCCATCCCCAGCACCAGCGCATGCCTGTGCGGGGCCACCACCTCGAATGGCTCTCCGGTACCCGGCCGGGATTCGCCCGCGATCACCAACGGGAGCTCGACGCGTTCACCCGCCATCCGCGCAAGCTCAGCCCGCAGGCTGGCATGCTCCGCGCTTCCCGCGGGGTAGTCGCGGACCGGCTCATTCACCGGCTCCGGGACGATCGTGACAGCGTCCACCTGTGTCACCCCTTGCCCATACGGGAGAACCAGCCCGCCCGGATCCACGCGACCGGATCCATGCGACCGAACACCTGAACACGATCCGTCCACGAACGCCTACAGAAGATCCGCCAGCTCCTGCGTGGCATACCAGAGCAGTTCATACCCATCAGCCTCGTCCACCAGGAAAGCCGCGTCCTCGCCACCGAGGTCGGCCTCGACCACGGCCGCGGCGGCCACGGCAACGACAGCCTGCGCATCAGCATCATCCACATGAACGGCCCGAACCGCGGCTATCGGCACAGGTACCGCGACTTCGACCACCCCCCGATCGAGATCATCACGGATGCGCACCTGATGATCGTCGACATCCACGGCAAACACAACCCGGCGCCGGGGTGCCGTCGGGTCGTCATCGAGCAGCCTGAGACTGCCCCTGGCGGCCTCGAGAAGCAAGGCGTACTCCATCTCGTCCGTATCCGACCCGGCATACCACTCCCGAACGGCCCCGGTGACGGCAAAACCGAGCCCGGCGGGAACCAGGCGGTCCACGAGGACGCCCCGCGCGGCCGACAGGGTTGACGGTAGATAAACGCGCACGACGCCAGTGTGCCGTGCGCTATCCGGCGCCCGGCCGGCGGCAGGAAGGCGGACCGGCCTGGCTCGGCCCGGCCCGGCCCGGCGGCTGATCCCCTCGCCCGCCGGTTGAACCAGCGGTTGAACCAGCAGGCTCAGCCGGCAGCCGCGAGCGGCCCGCCCGCGGCGTCGGGCAGCGCCAGCGCCGCCGCGCTGGTCCGTAGCGAGGTCTCGAAAACCTCACGCCGCCGGCTGAGGTCCATGACGTTGGCGCCGATGACCGCCAGGTCCTGCGGTCCTGGGCAGATGAGCGTGACCTTCGTTCCCGCGGACCGCAGCAGCTCGGCCTCGCGCACCACCACCCGGGTCGCCAACCGCCGGAGCTGGCGTTCGACCCGGGCCAGCGCGCCCCGAGGCTGGTCCAGGACCAGGGAGCAGGCAGGAGCAAACACCAGCACCTCGTCAAGCCCCAGGCCGGCGAGTACGTCCACCGATGCCGGCGATCTCGTCCCGCCATCGATGTAGGGCCGGCTGTCAATCATGACCGGCGCGTACCAGGACGGAATCGCGCAGGAAGCCATCACAGCCTCGGCGAGCGAGGCCCGGGGCGCTCCCGGCGAGCCGAACACGACCCGGGTCCCGGTGTCGTAGTCCATGGCGACGATCCACGGTTTCGCCGAGGATGGCCAGGTCGCGGTGGTACTACCCGCCGTGGACACGAGCTCGCCAAGCGCGGCGAGTGTCCCGCGCCCCTGCGGGAGCAGGGAGGCCAGGGCTACCAATGGAGTGACACTGCGCGGGTGGCGTGCCGAGACGGCCAACAGCCGACGGGAGCCGATCCGCATGCGCGGCCTCGGCGGCAGTGCCGAGCCGAGCCGGGTGTAGTCCAGGACCGGATCCCCGAACAGCGGCCGCCCGTACTCGGAGTTGACCATTGTCCCGACCCCGGTGCCGGTCCCGATCAGAGCGGCGAGCACCGCTCCGGCCGATGTCCCGACGACCATGTCCATGGTGCGGACATCGGTTCCGGTCGCGTCCTCATATGCGCTGAGCGCACCGATCATCCATGCCGATCCGAGCACACCCCCAGCACCCAGGACCAGGCCACGACGGGGCGCCCGTCTGTCAGCCATCAGCCACCTCCCGTAGTACGTCGCGATCTCGGCTGCGCGCTATCCCGCCGCCGACCACCGCGCATGGCTGACAACAATGACGTCAACGCGCCCGGCTCGGCAACAGCCCTACTCGGCGGCCTCCTCCTCACCGAAACTGGTCTCAAGCACGCCCCACGCCCGCAGCCGTTCGGCGAACTCCTGCGGTGTGGTGTCGTGCAGCAGCGCCAACGCCCTCAAATCGCCATCCCGGATGGACAGGACCTGCCCGGCATAGTCGTCGCGCTGGCGCTGAATCTGTGCGACCCAACGCCGTACGAGCCCGGACGAGTCCGGTGGCGCCTCCGTGAGCTTCTTCAGATTAAGAACCGTACGGGGCCGGTGCTCGCGCGGCGGCAACGCCTCCTCGTCCGGCAAAAGCGCCGACACCGGAACACCGTAGAACGCCGCCAGTTCGGACAGCTGATGGACGCTGATCATCCGATCGCCCCGCTCGTACGAGCCGACCGCGGCGGTCTTCCACCGCCCGCGTGACTTCTGTTCCACCCCCTGCAACGACATTCCCTGCTGGATCCGTATGGCCCGAAGACGGGTTCCCACCGCCTTGGCGTACTCCCGGCTCACCCGATACACCCCCCGCCGCCTTGATAGAGCACTTGGTGATCATTTTCTGCTCCCGCCTACTGCGGTGACGCAGGTGCTCACCCTAACTTAATGTTATGAAAGATTGTTACTCGCCTCTTAAATATGCAAAACGTGACCCCCTTGCCACAATTGTTGCCTCCCGGCAATGATCGGTCTATTTGTCCGCCCAAAACGCCCACGATGACGCCGACACGCCGACCCAAGGCACAAACCAGCTGCCGAGCGCTCGTCTTTCGGTACGATCAGTCACCCAGACAGACTGCCCCGGAAGCGCGGTCAGTAACCGCGCGACGCGAGGATTAAAAGGACATTCACGGCAAAAAATGACATTCGCGGCTCGGGCTGCTCACCGTCGTTGGTGACGCGTTGTGTCGGCGGGCTCAGAGCGCCCGGCAATAGGGGTATGGATCAAAGAGCGGGGCTGGGGTGCGTGCATCGCGAGGCGGAGAAGGCCCCGGTAGCAGTGCCCTACCTGGGCTGACGACAGCGACGCGAGGCGCCGGCTGGCGCCGGCAGCCCCTGGATGAACGTCCAGCGCCGACCACTCAGTGACGGGCCGTGGAGCGCCGGCGGCGCCCGCGCACCGGGCGGCCCGCCACCCTCGCGGCGAGCTCGCCGATCGCGAGCCTGGCCGGGGACTGTGGAGCGACATCACGCAGCAGCTGGCCGGCGGCCTGCGCGGCGTCCATCCCAGCCATGTCCAGCGGCACCAGAGCGACAGGCTCCGAGCCGACATGGCGCACCATCGCGCGGGACACCTCCCGCCGGGCGTCTCCCCCCACGGCCGCGCCGCGCAGCCGGTTCACCACGATCCACGGATCCGTCCCCGGTATGACCTCCCGCAGATCGGACAGGCCACGGACGAAGCGGACCAGTCCCACCGGCTCCGCCGATGCCACCGCCAGAATGGTGTCGGCGGAGCCGAGCACCGCCTGGGTCGCCCCGTTGCGGCGGGGCGCGGCCGTGTCGAACGACAGTTCCTCGTCCATCTCCAGGCAGAACCCGCAGTCGACCACGACAAAACTTGCCAGCCTTCGCGCCAGTGCCAGCACAACCTCGACGGACGCCGGGCGAAGCTCCGGCCACCTCGACGGACGGGCGATCCCGGGCAGGACCCGCAGCCCCCCACCGAGGTCCCGGCACAGCACCGCGAGCCGGGGCACGTCCAGAGTGCCCTGATTCGCCGACCGAGTGGCGGCGGCAAGCCCCGGCGCCTCTTCCAGCAGCCCCAGCAGCTGACCGATCGATCCACCGTAGACATCAGCGTCGATGAGCAGCGTGGGCAGTCCCATGCCGGCGAGCTCGGCGGCCAGGCACAACGCCACCGTGGTACGGCCCGGCGCGCCGGTGGGACCCCAAACCGCGATCACTCGCCCCGCGCCGAGCTCGGGCAGATCCGCGGCCTCGGGCATCGGCACCACCGGTGCCACGGCGGCGAAACTCGCCATCGGCTCGCCGTAGGCGCCGCTGGGCAATGCCGCCTGGCCACGGTCGGAAAGCGCCCGGGCCGCTTCCACCACCGCGGCCGCCACCACCTCCGCGGTTGAGTCAGTCGCGATCACCGCCGCGACGCCGAGCTGGCGCAGCCTCCGCTCGCCCTCCTCGTCGCCTGGCACGATCAGCCCGATGGCCGCGACCCCGGCGACTGCCAGGCGCGTCAACGCCTCCCGGTCCAACCGGCGCAGGTCCGCCGACAACAACGCGGCCCGCGCGGCGCCCGTCGTGGCGGCGGCCAGCAGGTCGGGCAGGTCCACACACCGCCGGACGACCGTCACCCCGAGGTCACGGCGGCCGAACGCGGTCACCAGCCCCGACTCGACCACCGAGTTGGTCACCGCGGTGAGGATCGGCAGGCTCATTGTCCGTAGCCCGGAACAGCGCTCGGGCCCGCTCCGCCAACCTCACCGCGGGCGCCGCGCTCGAGCTTGACGACGTCGACGCGTTCACCCTGCGATGCCGCCACAGCGTTGATCGCAAAATCGACCGGAACTCGCAAGGTCAACGAATGAGCACCACCGGTGAGAGCTTCCCGCGAGATGAACTCGACGTCATGCAGCACCAGCACCTCCGTACCGGCGCCTCCCGCCGCCGGTTGGGCTGCCTGAGCGGACTGGCCAGCCTGCGGTGCCGCGCTTGGGATCACGGCGCTCGATCGCTGGTAGGCGAAAAGATCCACATGATCACCCGGAACGAGGGAAGGTGCCCGACCGTCCTTCACAACCACCGACACCAATCGTGTCGATGCGACATTACTTCGTATGAAGTCAGCGCCGCTGACCAGCTCCCCAGCTGAAACCGGACGGGCGAGCACCGCCCCGACCATCTCCGGAGCACGCTCACCGGGATAGTAGCGCTTCGCGGCGTCCGGGCTCAGATACGCCGAGGTTGTGGCCAGATCGGCAGCCACCATGACATGCCCCGCTGGAAGATCCCCCTTCGCCACGACCCAGGCGCGGGTCTTGTCGGCGGTGACGAACAGGCGTGCGCCCAGCACAACGGAAACCAGCACCAGCAGGACGCCGACCAGCAGCCGGGAATCGCGCCAGCGCGGGCGGGTCAGCCGTCGCCCCGGCGGCGACGGCACCACCGCGGGTTTCTCCGCAAGAGTGACAGCGGGCGTGAGGTCGGTCACCCGGACCTCCATGTGGCTCATGTCCCGGGGCCCGCGACAGCGGCGTCGTTGGCCAGTCAGGAACAGTCGATTGGCGGGCAGCAGGCGCCGCGGCACAGACCAGGCGGTCAGGGCATGCGCGGCTCCCTGGTCGCCGAGCGTACGTGGTCTGCGACGACAGCCCTGGACCTACCAACACAATCAGGCGAATGACAGCTGTTATCCACAAGTAGAGGCATTCACAGGCGATCCTGCCCTCAGACTCTGATACACAGGAGTCACGACCCATCCATCGCCAGGGAGACAGACCGATGAACGAGCGCTTCCTTCAGCTCAGCGATGTGGCGGAGATTCTCAACATCTCGTCGAGCCAGACCTACGCGCTGGTGCGCTCGGGTGAGCTCCCGGCGATCAAAATCGGTGGGCGTGGCCAGTGGCGGGTGGAACGTACCGAGCTCGAGGCCTACATCCAACGGGCATACGAGCAGACTCGCGCGTTCGTGGTCGCGAATCCGCTGGGCCGCGGCGATGCGCTCGTCGACGACCGGTATGCCGACTAGGTAGTTCGCTGTCAGGCTGTCAGGCTGTCCGGCGGACGAAGCTGACCGACGGCAGCGGGATCGTCCGCACCGCACGTACTGACCGGGCTCGGCGGAACTCGTCATCGGCGTGTTCGGCCACCTCGACGAAGTCCGCGCCGACCCGGTCGATGGTGCCCATCACGGCGGTGCCGTCCAGCAGCACGACCGAACAGACCGAACGATCCCGCACCACGCCGCGCAGCGCGTACGACAGGTCCAGCCGCGCGGCCAACGGGCCTTCGTGGCCGGGCTGGGCGGACACCGCGGTCAGGCCGCGCAGCCAGAGGACGGAACGGAGCGGAAGCAGGACCTCCTGGGCCCTGCTCTCCTGCAGAAGCAGCCAGTCCACCCCGAGCGCGGCAAGCCGGCCGCCGAGGAC
>NZ_CAKJTL010000053.1 GCF_917627385.1 Protofrankia sp. CiT1 | reverse complement strand
GGTGCTGGCCGAGGGAGCGGTGAGGTCGGTACCGTGCCGCCCGTTCGCCGAGATCCATCAGCAGATTCCGTGCCTGCTGGGTGACCCACGCCCCGGTCGGATGCCGGGTGACCCCGAGAACATGCACCTGTCGAGTGGCGATCTCCACGACGAGGAATACGTAGAAACACGGCTCGCCGTCACCGGCGCCACCCTCTGGCTCGGCCAAACCCACCGATCACCCCCGCATCAATACTGATGATCTGTGTGCTCATCGGCCCGGATCGGATCGAACATCATCTTCACTGCATCGTGGAGTGCGGGGCTTACGTCCCTCAAAGTTCCTGTTCCCACCGGATCGTGTTTACGGCCATCTCGCCGCCCATGTCTCTCGGGTGATGACGTACACGGCGCTGTCGGTGCCGTGCAGCACCTCGTAGCGGTCGAACGTCATGCCGAGCTTCTCCGCGACGCGGACGGACTTCCGGTTGGCACGGTTGGGGACGGTCACCAGCCGATCCACGTCGTGGTGCGCGAACGCCCAGGTGCCCGCCGCGCGGGCCGCTTCGGGTGCGTAGCCGCGTCCCCACCACGGTCGGCCGATGAACCACACCAGCTCGATCCCGGGCCATCCCGGCTCGTTCCACAACCCGGCCCGGCCCACCAGAACACCGGTAGCCCGTTCCACCACCGACCAGGGGCCGACGCCTTCCAGCTCCCACACACCGACGTTGCCGGCAAGGTTGTGCCACATGCTGTGCCGGTCGTGGGTGCCGACGTACCGGCCGAACTCGGGATCGGACCAGATGGCCGTGGCGGCGTCGAGGTCATCACGGTGGATCGGGCGGAGGATCAGCCGTGGTGTGGTCAGCGTCGGGATGTTCATCGGCCGGTACCGGCGGGCAGCGCCTGCAGGTGCACGGCGTCGACGAACTCGCGGACCGCCGGGGTGCTGTGCTGGGCAGGGGTGAACGCGCCGATGACCCTGCCCAGTTTGGATCTCACGGTGTGGGTCGGTGACCGTTCCAGCCCGTCCAGCACGGTCATGCCCTCCGCGACCGCACCATCAACGTCCGGCTGTGATCCCAGCAGATGGCCGATCGCGAGGGTCAGCCGGGCGTGCATCTCCTCTTCCGCCGAGTAGTCGGGGCCGGTCTTCGAGTAGCCGGCGACCGCCAGCGGCGCCCACCGGACGACGTCCGCGCGGTCCCCGAGCTGCGCGGCGATACCCGCCCTGAACATCGCGGCCGCGGCCTCGCTGACCGGGGTGTCTCCAGGGAGGGGACGCAACGGCCCAGCCGCGGCGTCCATCCGGTTCAACGCGTCGATCGCCGCCTGCCGTGCGCCGAGCATCGCCCACGCCCGCGCTTGGTAGGCGCTCATCCGCGCCGCTATGTAGGGGTGGGATGCGTGCTCGCACGCCTGGAGATGATCGAGAGCAGAACGGTACCGGCCGCTCCAGTAGTCGATACCAGCTCGTAGCGCCACGATCGACGCACAGAGCACCGGTTCCCCTGCCTCGCCGGCGTGATGCTCGGCCAGGGCGGCGAACCGGCGGGCCGACCGCATGTCCCCGGTGTTGAACGACAGCCGGCCGAGGTAGTAGGCGAACTGCCCACCGAGGAGGGTGAGCCGGACGTGGGCGGATGCCGACGTCCGCCGGTCGAGCGCGGTTTCGACCTGCTGCCAGCCGCTGATGATCCGGGGTGCGGCAACCGCGTGCGGGACGGTCGTGTAGGTGAGGGCGATCTCGTCCACATCGGCTTCGAGCTCGTCGAGGGTGAGCTGGTCCGGTTCCGCCGCGGTGATCCGGTGGAACAGGTCGGCCGCGACGTCGGACGCCGCTACCAGCGCCGAGGTCTGGAGGATCTGTCGCCGGTCCGTGGCATCCTCCGTTCGTACCGTCCGCGGGTTGGGTGGGCTGGTACGCCGGGTCCGCCGTTCCTGCCATGCCCGTGCGCGCAGCGTACGCAGTTCTCCGCCCGCGTCCAGGGCCTCGTCCAGCGCGTCGATCAGGTTCTCCGACGGTACGTCCCGGCCCGACTCTGCCTGCGACAGGTAGGCACGTTTAAAGCCGATCATGCTGGCTAGTCGTTCCTGGCTGTACCCGACGGCAAGGCGTAACGCGCGGATGCGGTCGGCCAACGCGCGGCCTGTTCCGCCGTCGCTCATCGTGTGCCTCCCGGCATCCATCGCAGGGGTAACAGGCGTGACCCGTTGCCCGTAACTGGTTACCTACGTCCGGCTGTTACGTCCTGCCGTTACCCCACTTGCATGTTGTGTGCTGCTCGCGTCGGCACGATAACCGGCCGACCACGCAGACGATCCACGAACGGGGATGTTGTGGCAACGCCGAAGACGTACACCCGCCGGCCGGTCGCGTCGACACAGAGCAACCGACACGCCTTACCGCAAGCCGAACCGCAGTTCCCGCTTCTTGACCAGGACGTCTCCTACGTGGTGGTGGTCCTGGACACCGGTGGCCAGCCCGAGCGGGCGATGCTCATCTTCCCGACCGCCGCGGACGCCGAAGCCCACGCCCGGTATCACCGGCTCGGCGACTACCGGGTGATCCCCGCGTACTTCTCCCACGTGGACCCGCGCCGCGAGTCCCCATAGACCGGGGCTCCCCGGAGGGCCCGTGTCGCCCCGTCCGGGGAGCCCCGCCACGAACGCGCGCCGGTCCGGCGCGTGCACCAACACCCAACCGAAGGGATCATCATGTCCGAGACCAAGAACCGCACCCGCAAGCCCAGCCTGGACGACCTCGACCCTGCCGCTGTCGCCTGGCAGAAGTCCAGCTTCAATAACGGTGCCGGGGGCATGTGCGTCGAGGCCGGCGCGCATGACGGCGGGGTAGTCGTCCGCGACTCGACGAACCCCGACGGGCCTGTGCTGTCGTTCTCCCGCGCCGCGTGGGCGGCGTTCGTCGACGGTGTCGAGAACGGGGAACTCCGCTTCTGACACCGATGTAGCCCTGTCCTCCGCACGTTCGTCTGGTGTGCTAGATCCGTAGTCTCTTGATCAGATGGTGTCGTGGCCACTGGTGCGGGGAGTGTTCTGCCTGGCACGTTCTGGATCCGTGCAGGCCACGGCGGTACTCGACTACGGGCCCCCGAACAGCGACAAGCAGCTCGGCGTGCTGCCCGTCGTCCGTGACGTGCTCGCCCGCCTCGACCTCCTCGACACGATCGACCGGCTCTGCCCGATCCGCCGCGACGCCGGACTGACGCACGGCCAGGTCATCGCCGCACTGATCGCCAACAGGGTCACCGAGCCGGCCGCGCTGGTCCGCGTCGAGGACTGGGCCGCCCAGTGGGCTGTCGAGGAGATACTCGGCACCCCCGCCCACCTGCTCAACGACGACCGGATCGGCCGCGCCCTCGAGGCCCTCGCCGAGCAGGACGAGACCGTCGTCGGCTCGATCGGCGCGACCGCGATCCGTGAGTTCGGGATTGACGTCTCCCAGCTGCACGGGGACATGACGTCCATGTCGCTCTACGGCCTCTACAACCATCCCGAGGCCGGCGGCGAGTACGCGACCCCGCGGTTCGGCCACCCGAAGGACGGCCGGACCGACCTGCGCCAGGTCCAGGCCGGCCTGGCGGTGTCCGCCGACGGCGGGATCCCCGTGCTCGCCCGCGCCTACGACGGCGGCGCCGCGGAAATCAGCCAGGTCGACGAGGCGATGCGCGCGATGCGTGACCTCGCCGGGCCGCGCCGGTTCCTGCTCGTCGGGGACCGTAAGCTCGTCTCCTACCGCAACCTGACCGCAATCGACGAGACGGGTGTGCGGTTCGTCGCCCCGGCCCCGCGCTCGATCGTGCCACCGGCGGTCCTCGCCACCCAGGACGTGGCGACCGCGGCGATCGTGCACTACGTCCCGGCTCGCGAGGCCGACCTGTTCGCCCACCAGCGCGACCTGCACCGGGTCCGCGAGGGCACCGTCACGCTGAACGGCCCGACCGCCGCCGACCCGCCGGCCACGTACCGGGCGGTGTTCGCCCACTCCGCCCGCCGGGCCCAGGCGTCCCGCACCGCCCGCGAAGCTGCGATCGAGAAGGCCCGGACCGACCTGGCCCGGGTCCACCGCACCCTCGGCGGTCGCTACTACCGCGACACGGACGCTGTCGACACCCGCGTCGCGAAGATCACCGCGGAGCGGAAGGTCGGTCGCTGGCTGCGCGTCCACACCGACACCGACCTGGACACCGGAAAGCCCCTGCTGGTCTGGCACTTCGACGCCGAAACGCTCGCGGTCGACGAGAACGCCGACGGCTGGTTCGCGGTGCTGACGAACCTGACCACGGACGAGGCCGACGCCGACGAGGTCTTGGTGACGTACAAGGGGCAGGAAGCCGTCGAGCGCCGCTACTCGGCGCTCAAGGGCCCCCTCGGGATAGCGCCCGTCTTCCTGCAGAACCCGAAACGGATCCACGGCCTGATCCACCTGCTCTTGTCGCTGCTGGTCTGGGCGCTCATCGAGCGAGAAGCCCGCCGCGCCGCCGGCCCCAGCGGGAAGGTCGCCGGCCTCTACGCCCGCCGCCCGGCGGTGCCGACCACCCTGCTGATCGTGCGCGCCCTCGCCCCGATGCGCCTCGTGCCCGGCCGCGACGGCCAACCCGGCTATATCCCCCGGCCCACCCCGCTCCAGCAGCGTGTGCTTGACCTCCTCGGCGTCGACCCCACCCACCCACCGTGATCATCAACCGGCCCCGTCAACCCATCAAAACCGGATGTGCGGAGGACAGGGGTAGTCGCCCCTGGACGATTTAGAGCGCCCGGCAATAGGGACGTGGATCAAGGAGCGGGGCTGGGGCACGTACATCGCAAGGCGGAGGAGGGAGCCACCCTGGCGTTGGGTGGCGACCGACGACAACGCAGTGAGGTGCGTGCCCCAGCCCCGCTCCTTGATCCACGTCCCTATTGCCGGGCGCTCTTAGTGGTCGCCGCCGGAAGTT
>NZ_CAKJTL010000052.1 GCF_917627385.1 Protofrankia sp. CiT1 | reverse complement strand
ACAACGCTGTGACCGTTGCTGCACCCACCCGTGCGCACTCCATCCGTGCCGGTCGTTTTTACCAAATACCGATCATGCCCACCGATCCGCCTTATGATGACGATCCGCAGGCAGCGGCCTGGCTCACCGCCCCGCCCACCGGCTCCGCCGCGGCACCAGTGCTTCTCGCTATGCCTGACACCCGCGTGGATATCCCAGCGCAACAGGCGGCCAACCGGCCTGGGACAGGGCGCCCCGCTCCCCGCTCCGGGGCGATGGCGACCTCGGATAACCGCTCCGCCCCCCCGTCGGCACGCGCCGTCGCCGCGGTGGTCGTGCGCGCCATCGTGGAGGCCATGACGGGCATCCGGCCCGTGACCCATCTTGCCGCCTGGACCTCCCCGCGGGTCCAGGCGGACCTCGAGCGGCTGGCCGGGGACAACGTCCGTAGGCGGCGCTACACCCTGCGCTGTGTGCGAGTATGCGAGCCTCGGGAAGGGGTCGCCGAGGTCGCCGCGGTGATCGCGCGGGGCGAGCGTGTGTCGGCCCTCGCGCTGCGCATGGAAACAGTCAGTGGCCGTTGGCGGGTCACGGCGCTACAAACCCGTTGACAGACCCGTTGACGCCCCCCTGAGAGAACCCCGGGAAGGCGCTCGCCCTAAGGGCCATCTGGGACGGACCGCCGCAGGCATGCGCCCGGCAATAGGAGACGCGGCGTCGCGGGGCCAAGGCACGCACCTCGCGTCCCCTCCTGCCGGTCGCTCTAAGCGCCCAAACCAGCTCATGCATGCCCTGTCACGCCGTGTTGCGGTTTGCCGGATCGCCGTGGCAACGCTTGTACTTGCGGCCAGATCCGCACGGACACGGCGCGTTGCGAGCGGGCCGGCTACTGCTTCCTGTCACCGCTGGGTCAGCTGTCGCCGCGGTGAGCCCAGCGGAAGACGCCCGAGTCGTGACCACTGTGGATCCGCCGTCCACGGAAGGCGCGGTGTAACGAAGATCATCAATGGGACGGCGTGGTTCCAGGCCCTTGACAAATACCGGCGGCGGCATGGGCGCTGAGGGGGCAACAGCCGTCTTCGGGGCGGCGCGCTCAGCCGGGGTGGCCGGAGCGGTGACAGCGGCACCCGCGGTGGCGGCCCGTACCGCCGCGACAAGAGCGGCACCGTCCGCGGTCCGCGCCGCGCTGTCGGCCGGGACGACCGCGGTGCCGTCCGACGGGCTTCCGCTCTGGGCGTCCGCGTCCTCCGGAGCGGCAACCTGGACCTCGGCGTTGAACAGCAGCCTGACCGATTCCTCCTTGATACCCTCCATCATCGTTTGGAACATATCGTAACCTTCCCGCTGGTACTCGACGAGCGGGTCACGCTGTCCCATCGCCCGCAGGCCGATTCCCTCCTGCAGGTAGTCCATTTCGTAAAGGTGCTCACGCCATTTTCGGTCAAGCACCGCCAACACGACCCGGCGCTCCAGTTCCCGCATGAGCGGTTCACCGTCCGGACCGGCGCCCAGCTCTTCCTCCCGCCGGTCATACGCATTGTGCGCATCGACCTGCAGCTCCTCGATCAGGGTTTCGGTCGTCAGTCCATCACGCTCATCGGGAGCCGGAATTTCCACGCCCACCTGGTAGAGCTCACCAAGACCGGACCAAAGAGTGTCGAGATCCCACTCCTCGGGGTAGCCGTCTACCGTCGCGCCGCGGGCATAGCCGTCCACCGTGTCATCGATGAAATGACGGACCTGCTCGTGCAGGTCCGCACCTTCGAGAACCTTGCGGCGCTCCTCGTAAATGACAGTACGCTGTTTGTTCATCACCTCGTCGTACTTCAGGACATTCTTTCGGATCTCGAAGTTCTGGCCTTCGACCTGTGTCTGCGCGGATCGGATCGCACGGGTAACGATTTTCGACTCAATCGGCACGTCGTCGGGAATGTTGAGCCTATCCATGATCCCTTCGACGGCAGCGGCGTTGAACAGCCGCATGAGGTCGTCGCCCAGCGACAGATAGAACCGGGACTCACCGCGGTCACCCTGCCGGCCGGCTCGTCCACGTAGCTGGTTGTCGATCCGGCGTGACTCGTGACGCTCAGTGCCCAGAACATACAGCCCACCGAGCTCCACGACCTCGTCATGTTCAGCGCCGACCGACGCCCGCGCTTTCTCGATGGCCTCCGGCCAGGCGGTCTCATAGTCTTCCGGGGTCTCGATCGGACTGAGGCCACGCTCCCGCAGCTCGGCCTGCGCGAGAAACTCCGGGTTGCCACCGAGCATGATGTCAGTGCCACGGCCGGCCATGTTGGTCGCAACGGTCACCGCGCCCCTACAGCCTGCTTCGGCGATGATCGCCGCTTCCCGTTCGTGATGCTTGGCGTTGAGCACCTCATGCTTCACACCACGTTTGGTCAGCTGCTTGGAAAGGTACTCCGACTTCGCCACGCTGGTCGTGCCGACAAGAACCGGCTGTCCCTTTTCGTTGCGCTCGGCGATGTCGTTGACGACCGCATCGAACTTGGCGATCTCGGTCTTGTAAACGACATCGGGCTGGTCCACCCGGACCATCGCCTTGTTCGTCGGAATCGGCACGACGCCAAGTGTGTAGATCTGATGGAACTCCGCCGCCTCGGTCATCGCGGTTCCGGTCATACCGGACAGCTTGTCGTACAGACGGAAGTAGTTCTGCAGGGTGATCGTGGCCAGCGTCTGGTTCTCCTGCTTGATCTCGACCTTTTCCTTGGCCTCGATCGCCTGGTGCATTCCCTCGCTGTAACGGCGGCCATGCAGGACACGACCGGTGAACTCATCGACAATAAGAACCTCGCCGTCCGTAACTATGTAGTCCTTGTCCCGGCGGTAAAGCTCCTTGGCCTTCAGCGAATTATTGAGGTACCCGACGAGCGGCGTGTTCACGGATTCGTAGAGGTTGTCGATGCCCAGTTGGTCTTCGACTTTCGCTACCCCGGACTCCGTGATCGCGACCGTTCGCTTGCCCTCTTCGACCTCGTAGTCCGTGTCCTTCACGAGCATCGGCGCGATACGGGCGAATTCGGTGTACCAACGGGTCGGGTTGTCCGCCGGACCACTGATAATCAACGGGGTCCGAGCCTCGTCGATCAGGATCGAGTCGACCTCGTCGACGACGGCGAAGTTGTGCCCGCGCTGGACGAGCTCCTCGCCGCTCCAGGCCATGTTGTCCCGCAAGTAGTCGAATCCGAACTCGTTGTTGGTGCCGTAGGTGATGTCGGCCTCGTACTGCTGACGACGGACGGCCGGCGGCATCTGCGGATGAATGACGCCAACCGTCAAGCCGAGAAAACGGTGCACCCGCCCCATGTTCTCCGCGTCCCGCTGCGCCAGGTAGTCGTTGACCGTGATGATGTGGACGCCCTTGCGAGACAGCGCGTTGAGATAGGCGGGCAAGGTGGACACGAGGGTCTTGCCCTCGCCGGTCTTCATCTCGGCGATGTTCCCCAGATGCAGCGCCGCGCCACCCATGATCTGCACATCGAAGTGCCGCTGCCCCAGGGTCCGGCGGGCCGCTTCGCGCACGGCCGCAAACGCTTCGGGGAGGATCTCGTCAAGGGTTTCCCCCTCGTCGATCCGATGCCGGAACTCGTCGGTCATCGAGCGGAGCTCGGCGTCCGTGAGCCCGACGAAGTCATCCTCGAGGAGGTTCACCTGCTCTGTGATCGCCTTGAGCCTGCGCAGAATGCGACCCTCACCGGCGCGGAGGATCTTCTCAAGTACCACGGGCGAAACTCCTCGGGCGGTTGGTCAGCGGGGTCACCTACGCAACGAGACTAGGCTAGTCCGTCCGCGCTGATCGATCCGGCCGTACGACAGGTCCGGCGGGTCAACAGACTACCCGACCAGCCAGTGACGGTAAGATCATTATTTTCCTCCACGTGAAAGGAAATAATGATCATCTTAGATCAACATCCGCACGGACTTCAGCCTGCACAACGCTTGAGACCCCGGATCGGTGCCCCGAAAACGCCGATACACCGTCCGTCGGCCGCGGGGGCGATGCCGGTGGGCACATCGAAGCGGCCCCGAGCGTGTCCCGCGGCCACAGGACCCACTCGACAATCACCTGAATCGCCGCCCGACGTCCAGCCGACACGATCTCAGGTGATCTCCAGAAGCTTCTCCCGAACCGCGTAGACCACCGCCTCCATGCGTGAGTGCAGCTGAAGCTTCTCCAGGATGTTGCGGATGTGATTCTTGACCGTGTTCTCGCTGATGAACAACTGCTTGGCTATATCACGGTTGTTGAGCCCCTTGGCCACAAGCCGCAGGACCTCCATCTCACGATCGGTGAGTCGAGGGGTCGGCAGCTGTGGCCGGTCATCCGTTTTTTTGATCATTGACGCGAACTCGGTGAGGAGCTTCGACGCCATGGAAGGGCTGATCAGGCTCTGCCCACCGTGCACGGCGCGAATCGCGGTGGCAACCTCGTCGATCGAGATCTCCTTGAGCAGATACCCCATGGCACCCGCCTTGATCGCGTCGTAGAGATCCACTTCCTCATCGCTGATGGTCAGCATAACGATCTTCGCGCTGGGCACCGCCTGTTTGATGGCGCTGGTCGCGTCGATCCCGCCGCGGCGAGGCATCCGGACATCCATGAGGACGATGTCCGGCGCCATGTCCACCGCCATCGTGACAGCTTCCGCACCGTCCGCGGCTTCGCCGACAACCTCGATGTCGCTCTCCTGCTCGAGGACCATCTGCAGGCCGCGCCGGAAAAGCGCGTGATCGTCAACGACGAGCACCCGTACGGGATCCGTCGGTGGCGACGACGCGTCCTCCCGAAGCTGACGCCCATCCCCCGTCATGTGACCTCCTTCGCGTCGCAACGGCCCGCGCCTCCGCCACCCCGCGCTGGTGCACGGGGTGGCGGGGACGTGACTGAAGACGTCCACGGCAGATGGTCCCACGTCGGCTAGACCCGCCTACGTTTACACCGTTGCGACCGCGCCACGAGCTTCGTCATGCCTCTCGCCCCGGCCGTTCCGGTGATCTCGTCCCGCAGTGTCCGCGCCGGGCTCCTCATGCTCGCCCAGCTCAAGCCGGATCACTCCGTAGTCATATCCACACCTTCGGTACACAACGCTCGGGAGGCCCGTACGCATGTCCCGGAAGAGGTAGAAATCGTGGCCGACCAGCTCCATGTTCGACAGTGCTTCATCGAGGGTCATCGGCGTGGCTCGATGGATCTTCTCACGGACGACCATGGGTGACCAGTCCGGATCCCCGTAATCTGCGTCGCTATCGACAGCTGCGTGGACATCGGCCTCACGGCCAGTGGAGCCAGCCAGGCCTGCCCGCGGGCCGCCGACAGCTCGCGCAAGCTGACCCGACGAGCCACGTGCCGCACCGTTGTGGCGGCTGCGGCGGTCGGCGGCACGCCGTAGCCGTTCGGTGAGCTTCGCCGCGGCCAGGTCGAAGGCGGCGAACGGATCCGCGGCGGCTGCCTCGGCTCGAATGACCGGGCCCCGTGAGAACACGGTCAGCTCGACGCGATCACAGACATCCGCCATACGCGGGTTGTGCTCACGGGAGAGTTCCGCATCCACCCGGAAGGCCTTGTGATCGAACCGCTCCAACTTCGCAATCTTGGCTTCGGCGTGCTTGCGGAACCTTTCGGGAACCGCGGTGTGCCTTCCCTTGAAAACGATGTCCACTCGCTTCACCTTCCTGTCGACCGGAGGTGGTGACGGCCAGCGGCTCCCGCGGCAACGGGCCAGACCAACCTTCCGATGCCATGTCGTACGTCAGGGCTTATCTGCTGCCTCGTTCCTTCCGCCCGGACCCCGAGCGCCCTGGTCCGTCGCTTCGCTGATCCACTCCCGCGGCGCCGGTGCGGGTGACGACAGTTTTAACCCTCCGGTACCCCGGTCGCAGGCAAATGGACACCTTGGGGCCGGTCATCTCGGGAAGGGCGATGACGCGCCAATGTCGCGGCGACTACCGCGGTGGCTGATACCGGCACCCCGCCGAGCCGCAGCGGCCGAACGGCCTCGGCCAGGGTCGCACCCGTTGTCACAACATCATCGATGACGATGAACAACGCCAGCGACGGCAAGCGCTGCCTGGCGCCGTCTCGCCACGGCGGACCGCCGACGAGACGGCGCCCGCCCACCGGCCGGACACGGTGACGCAGGACGAACGCACCGCTGAGATTGGTCGCGCGCTCCGCCACGGTGAGGCCTGCCTGATCAGCCAACGGCCGGACCGGCCGCAGCATCGCGGCCACCCGTACCGGCATGCCGGCCCGGCGCAGCGCCCTTGCCGCACCGTCACCGAGCCTGCGCACATGGTCGAAACCACGCCGCCGAACCGCGGACCGGCTCGACGGCACCGGCACGAGGATGACCGGACCGGTATGTGCCGGCCTGGCTCGGGCCGCGAGCACCGCGCGGGCAAGCGCCGACGCAAGCGGCCCCAGCGCATCCAGCCGCCCCTTCTCCTTGAACCCCAGCAGAAGCTGCCGGCACGGACCGTCGTAAACAGCGCCGGCAAAGCAGTACGGTGGTGGCCCCCGCCGCTCCGGCGTGGCCAACTGTCCCGGAGCGGCGAGGAATGCCGGACGATCGATGGAGCCGGCGCAGACCGCGCAGACCGCCGGGCCCGGACAACCACAACCGGCGCAGAAACGCGGCAGGAGAAGATCGAGAAAAATATCGAATGCGGCGCTGATGTACGTGTTGGGCATAACGTGGATGCTCGTCCCGTCGCGCCCGCCGGGCCAGCGTGTTTCCAACCCTGTGGACAAACAGGTTGTGGACGGTGGCGGCAGCCCGCAAACCACCGGTGGTACGCGATACCTGTTCCATCTACTTGTGTCTGGCGCCAGCCCGCGGAATCATGATCGCCTACAACGGCATACGGCGCGGACCGACGCGAACGTCCTGCCAGGCCGCTCGCCGTACGGCCGCGGCGGCCTGACACGATCCCGGCCATGGCCGTGCACCTACCGATCGCGGGGGATACAAGCGGAAAGCTGGAATGATCACCCACCGGACGGACCCAGGTGAGCACACAGCTCGCCGGCTGCTGACCCGGCCGGGAACAGCACGCGGGGCCGGGCTGTCTGAAAAACCGCCCGAGGACGGAATGATCTGTGGGGAGCTACCGCCGCTCATACCGGTAGAAGCTCCAGGGACCTTGATTTCGCAGGGAGAGCGATATGACCGACGGCGCCGGCTGGGGGCAGCCTCAGCAGCACGGTGGGCCTGATCCCGTCCAGGGCTCACAACAGCCGGGATGGGGCCAGCCACAACCACCCCCGCCTGGTTGGCACCAGCAACCGCCGCCAACCGGATGGGGCCAGCCACAGCCCCCACCCGGTTGGAACCAGCAACCGCCAGGCGATGCTGGCCAGTACGGACCAGGACAGCCCGGATCATGGCATCAGGCCGAAAAGCCGGGGATCATCCCGCTGCGCCCGCTCGCGGTCGGCGAGATCCTTGACGGTGCCTTCACCGCGGTGCGCCGCAACCCCGGGGCGACCGTCGGGCTGACCATCGCCGTAACCGCCGTGGTCCAGATCATCAGTACCCTGCTGACCGCCTGGAGCCAGCGGACGTCCACCGCGGCTGAGGGCTTCGCCACAGCCGTGACCTTCGTGCTCTACGGCGTTCTCGCCATCGTCCTGGCCGGGATGCTGAGCGCGGTGGTCAGCGAGGCCGTCCTGGGTGGCAGGATGAGCGCCGGAGAGGCTCTGCGGCGCATCCAGCCTCGGCTCGGAGGGCTGATCGGCCTGTCGATCGCGGTAGGTCTCCTGACCGTGCTCGGGCTCATCGGGCTGTTTGTCGGCGCCATCTTCGTCATGGTCGCGCTCTGCATGGCGACTCCCGCCTTCGTTCTCGAGGGCGGCAGCATCTCGACAGCCCTGCGGCGTTCGTGGACGCTGGTCCGCGGCACGTGGTGGCGGACCTTCGGAATCCTGCTGCTCGCCGAGATCATGGTCGGGATCCTCACGGCCATCCTCCTGATCCCTCTTGCCGTGATCATCGCTGTCGGCGGCGGTTCCCTGACCGATCCGTCCAACGGCACGCTGACGGCACTCGGTCTCCTCCTCACCGCCGTCATGAACATCGCGGCCAGAGCTGTGACCACGCCCATCAGCGCGGGGGTCATCGTGCTGCTGTACATCGACCGCCGCATCCGGCTGGAGGGGCTGGACGTGACGCTCGTCCAGACGGTGCGGGAGCGCGCGACGAACGACCGGAGGTACGAGTAGACGTCATGGTCGGGCCAACGGTCACCCATGACGGGGCGGCGGGCGAAGCCCGCCGTGAGCTTTCCAGGACGATCTATCACGAGGCCGGCCCGGGATGGTCCGAGCGCGTGCTGAACTGGATCGGCGATCGGCTGACCGACTTGTGGACCAGCGCCACACAGCCGTCGGGACGCGGGCTTGGCATAGCGGCGATCGTGATCGTGGCGGCCCTGGCCGCGGGCGTCGTGTGGCTGCGCCTCGGCCCGGTCCGACGGCGCTCGCGGACGGACCCGGACGATCTTTCTCTCAGCAGCCCGCTGTCCGCCGCCACGCTGCGTGCCGAAGCCGACGGCCTCGCGCTCGCGGGCGCGTTCGCCGAAGCGGTGCGGTCACGGCTGCGGGCAATCGTGCGGATGTTGGAGGAGACCGGAGTGCTACAGCCCCGGCCAGGGCGTACCGCGGGCGAACTCGTCGCCGAGGTCGCCCGGATAGACGCCGGGAGCACTCCCGCGCTGGCCGCCGCGGTGACCGTGTTCAGCGAGATCTGGTATGGCGCGCTCGACGCGTCCGAAGCTTCCTACCGGCTCGTCGTCCGGGCGGATGAGGCGCTCACCGGCGTGCGCCCACGCCCGGTGGGCCAGGCCGCACGCGGCGCGGTGCCGGTGTGACCGCCACCGCGCTACCTGCCAGGCCCGATCCGCGGGCGGTCCGCCGTGGTGTCCGGATCGGCGCCGTCCTGGCGCTGCTTGTCGTCGCCTACGCGGCGGCGTCCGCCATGATCGAAAAATCCAGCGATCGCCCGCTCGATCCGGCGTCGGCCGCACCAGGCGGGACCAGAGCGCTGGCCGAGATCCTGCGGGCGCGCGGCATCGGCGTCACGGTGAGCGATGATCCTGTCGCGGCCACGGCGGCTGCCCGCGACACCACGATCGTGATGCGCTATCCCGAACGTGTCAGCCCAGCCACCCTCGACGCCCTCACCGCGGTGGTCGGCCGTGGCGGTGACGTACTGCTCCTCGAGCCGACCACCGCGGTCCTCAACAACCTGGATCTGCCGCTGGCCAACACCGGCGGTGTGCCGGCCGCGGCGCGTGCGCCAGAATGCCAGCTGCCCGAGGCCGTGGTGGCACGGGCCGCCGTCGTGGGCGGCGGATCGGGCTTCCGGGTCACTCAACCGGACGCCACCGGTGTGACAGCCTGTTACCCAATGCGTTCGGCCGCGACCCTGGTCGTGCTGGAACAGCCGGTCCGTACCGCCTCGGGAGCCCCGGCCGGACGGTTCGTCGTGTCCGGCAGCGCCGAGTTCATGACCAACAAGCAGCTGGCAAAGGAGGGCGACGCGGCACTTGCGATCGGGTTGCTCAACCGGCACCCGGGCGTGACATGGGTGCTCCCGCGTCCGGGCGGACCAGGCTCGGTGGCCGCCAGGAGCAGCCTGGCGGACCTGCTTCCCGACCGGGTCGTGCTCGGCTGCCTGCAGATCGCCTTCGCCGTGGTCGTCCTCGCGTTGTGGCGGGGACGCAGGCTCGGGCCACCGGTGGCCGAACCGCTGCCGGTCGTGGTACGAGCGGCTGAGACCGTCGAGGGGCGAGGACGGCTCTACGCGGCGGGGAAGGCACGGGAGCTGGCCGCGGCGGCGCTGCGGGCGGGGCTGCGGGCACGCCTGGCCGAACGGCTCGGGCTGGCGACCCGGCCCCGCCCGGCAGCCTGGCGGGAACCGGCGGCGGCGCATCCCGAACCGGATCCGGACACGCTCGTGATCTCGGTTGCCGACCGGACCGGGCAGCCACCAGTAGAAATCAGGTCACTCCTGTACGGTTCCGGGATGAGTCATCCCATGGCCGCGGCCACCGGCATGTCCCAGCCGGCGCGCACATCGGTTACGGATCACGAACTGGTGGAGCTGGCGCAGCGGCTCGACGCGCTGGACAGGCAGGTGATGACACAGTGAGCGCGCCCGGGACAGCCAGCGACAGCGATGCCGTGGCAGCGGCCGCGGCGCGGACACCAGCTCGGAAAGAGGCGGCCACCGGGGCACCGGTGTCGGCCGAACCGCGCCTGTATCCCGGCCGTCCGGCAGCCCAGGCGCTGCCGGACCGGGGCACCTCGGACGATCCCGAAGACGATCCCGAATCGGCCCGCCAGGCGTTGATCGCGTTACGGGACGAGGTGGGCAAGGCGGTCGTCGGCCAGGACGCCGCTGTCAGCGGCCTTGTCGTGGCACTGCTCTGCCGCGGGCACGCGCTGCTCGAAGGCGTCCCGGGGGTTGCCAAGACCCTGCTGGTCCGGGCGCTTGCCACAGCGCTTTCCCTCGAGACCAAGCGGCTGCAGTTCACCCCCGACCTGATGCCGGGAGACGTCACCGGATCGCTGGTCTATGACACGGCCACGTCCCGGTTCACCTTCCGGGAAGGGCCGGTGTTCACGAACCTGCTGCTCGCGGACGAAATCAACAGGACACCACCGAAGACTCAGGCCGCGTTGCTGGAGGCGATGGAGGAACGCCAGGTCAGCGTCGAAGGGGCACCACGGCGGCTGCCGGTGCCGTTCACGGTCATCGCCACCCAGAACCCGATCGAGCACGAGGGCACGTACGCGCTCCCGGAAGCGCAGCTCGACCGTTTCCTGCTCAAGCTCACCGTGCCGCTGCCGCAACGGGACGACGAGATCAGGCTGCTGGCCCAGCACGCCGCCGGCTTCGACCCGTCCGATCTGGCGGCGGCCGGGATCCGGCCGGTCGCCGGGCCGTCCCAGCTGGCGGTCGCCCGCGACGCGGTCCGCGCCGTCCAGATCCGGTCGGAGGTCCTCGGCTACATCGTCGATCTGGCCCGGGCGACGCGGGCCGCGCCCGCCGTCCAGCTCGGGGCCTCCCCACGCGGCGCCACCGCCCTGCTGGCCACGACCCGGGCCTGGGCCTGGCTGTCCGGCCGCGGATACGCGACGCCGGACGACGTCAAAACGCTCGCCCGGCCGACCCTGCGGCACCGGATCGCGCTGCGTCCCGAAGCCGAGCTCGAGGGCGTCACCGCGGACAGCGTCATCAACCAGGTGCTCGCCACGGTGCCCGTACCGCGGTAGCGCGCTACCACCGAAGGGCACACGATCATGATCGTGCTCGGGTGCCCGGAGGCCCGAAGGAGTCCCAGGTGGCTGTCACCCGGCGGGCAACGGCGCTCGCCTTCGCGAGCGTATTGGCCGTTGTGTTCTCCCCCGCCCCGGGATGGACGTTGCTGCTGGCCAATGGCCTGTTGATCGCCGCGATCGCGGTGGATCTCGCCCTTGCCGGCGGGGTGCGCACGCTGGTCTTCACCCGTTCCGGGCCAAGCACCGCACGGCTGGGAACGACGGTGCCACTTGTGCTGGCGGTGACGAACACCGGCCGCCGGACGGTCCGCGCCCAGGTCCGGGACGCTTGGCCGCCCTCGTCAGGTGCCACGCCACGTGTCTGGCGGGTGACCGTTCCAACGGGGCAGCGACGATTCTGCGACCTGGTGCTGCGGCCCACCCGGCGGGGTGATCGTCACCCCTACCGGATAACCGTCCGCTCGTTGGGCCCCCTCGGTCTGGCTGGCCGACAGGGACGGCATGCCGCGCCCTGGCGGCTGCGGGTGCTGCCGCCGTTCACCTCCCGCCGCCACCTGCCCGCCGCCTTGGCCCGCCTGCGGGAGATCGAAGGTGACGCCACGCTGCGCGGGGGCGGGCAAGGCTCGGAATTCGACAGCCTGCGCGACTACGTTCCAGGCGACGACGTACGGATGATCGACTGGCGGAGCAGCGCGCGGCGCGGCACCGTCGCGGTCAAGTCGTTTCGGCCGGAACGGGATCGCCGGGTCATCTGCCTCCTCGACACCGGGCGGACCAGCGCGGGCCGCATCGGTGACACCCCGCGCCTCGACCACGCGATGGACGCCGCCCTGCTGCTCGGCGCGGTGGCCGCCCGTGCCGGTGACCGGGTCAGCCTGATCGCCCATGACGCGTCCGCCCGCGTCACGCTCCCCGCGGCTGGCGGCCCGAATCCGCTGGTCCGGATGAGCGCCGCGCTGGCGCTGGTGGAGCCCGTGCTCACCGAGACCGATCATCAGGCGATCGCCTCCTCGGTGCTGCGCATAGCCATCAGACGATCACTTGTCGTGCTGTTCACCGAACTCGTCCCGGCGGTGATCGAAGAAGGCCTGGTGCCGGCGCTGCCCGCGCTGACCGCCCGGCACACCGTCATCGTCGCGGCCGTGAGCGACCCGCGCCTGGCCGAGCTCGCGGCCGGGCGCGGGGACGTCCGTGCGCTGTACTCCGCCGCCGCGGCCGAGCAGACGCTGCTCCAGCGGCGCCAGCTCACCGGCCTGCTCCGCGGGCACGGCGTTCAGGTCGTGGATGCCCCACCCGCGACCTACGCGTCCGCTGTCACCGACAGCTACCTGAGCCTGAAATCCGCCGGCCGCCTGTAGGAGCGCGTGTGAGATCGCCATTCCGGCTCACTGATCGAAAGCCCGATCTCACACACGCTCTAACAGATCACCAGAAGATCGACCGAGACGGCCCACGGAGCCCCGGTCAGCCCCGGTCAACCCCGGTCAGCCAGTCACAAAGCCCGGTCAGACGGTCGGCGCGAGGTCGATGAGAAGATCCTTTTCCAGGTCGCCCGTCTCCCCCGCGGCCACGGCACGGCTGCCGTAGACAAGGACATAGCCGACGAACAGCGCGAGGGCGACGGCACCGATGGCGATCCGCACCCCGGCGGGCAGGGATGACGGCGTCACGAACGCCTCGATCAAGCCACTCAACGCCAGCGCGACGGCCAGCCCGAGTGAGATCACGACGGCGGCCCTGCCTTCTATCGCCAGGGCCTCGGCCCGGCGGCGCGGACCCGGATCGATCATGGACCACCCCAGCCGCAGACCGACCGCCCCCGCGGTGAACACCACGGCCAGTTCCAGCAGCCCGTGCGGAAGGATCAGCGTGAAGAACTGTGTTGACTCACCGCAACTGGTCATGTAACCGCCGACAAGCCCCAGGTTGGTGGCATTGGCCAGCAGCACCGCCAGGGTCGGCAGGCCCGCCAACGCACCGAGCGCGATGGCCGAGGCGCTCACCCAGGCGTTGTTCGTCCATACGTGCGCGGCGAACGAAGCGGCGGGGTTCTCCGAGTAGTACCGGGCGAAATCCGTCCGGCACATGGCTGCCACCTCGTCCGGGGGGAGCAACCCGCTGTAGGCGGCCGGGGAGTGCAGCACCCACAGGCCCAGGGCGAGGGCAACCGCGAGTGAGCCCGCGCAGGTGGCGAGCACCCAGCCGCGGCGGGCGTACACCGCCGCCGGGAAGGTCACGGTGAAGAACCTGCCGACGACATGCCAGCCCGGGTCCCGCGCGCCCGTGACAACGGCTCGCGCCCGGGTCACCGTGCCACCGAGACGGTCGACCAGTATCGGGTCCGGACAGCGGCTACGGATCACCGACAGATGGGTCGCGGCCCGCTGGTAGAGATCCACCAGTTCGTCGAGCTCGACGCCGGACATACGGCGGGGCCGCGCCGCGCGCCTGACAAGATTTTCCAGGCGCGCCCATTCAGCGCGATGCAGACCGACATACGCGTCAAGATCCACAATCTTCCCGCCTCTCCACCGCCGCGCCACGCTCCATACCCGGACCGCAACGCTGCATCTGAATCACGGCCGTTACCGCGCGCACACCGGACGGGTGGGGACAGACTGGATCAGGATAACCGGCGCTTCCGCCGGAGTTGCATCACCCGGGATCCGGCAGGCTGCACAGATGCGCGGAGAGACCGACCACAGGACGGGAAAAACAATCATGTACGGAACGGCACGGACCACAGGTGCGGCTTGAGCCAGTTCATCACCGGCGAGGCCGTCACGATCGACCTTCGAGTCGCCCGGCTCGGCTCGCGGCTCATCGCCGGGATCGTCGACTTCAGCCTTCAGCTCACCGCCCTCATGATCATGGCTTGGGTTGCCTTCAGGATCGTGGCTCCTGACAACGACGCGCTCGCGGCCACCGTCTATCTGCTCGTTGTGATCACGGTACTGGTGGGTTACCCGGTGACAGCCGAGACCGTCTGGAAGGGCCGCACCCTCGGCAAGGCGGCCATGGGACTGCGTGTCGTGCGGGATGATGGCGGGCCGATCCGGTTCCGGCATGCCCTGGTCCGGGGCCTGATCGGCGCTGTGGTCGAACGGCCCGGAGCCCTGCTGGGGATCCCCGCCGTGATCAGCATGTTGATCTCGGAAAAATCCAGGCGGCTGGGCGACCTCCTGGCCGGAACGGTCGTCCTGCAGGAGCGGATCCCACGCGGCACCAGCGCGCCGGTGACGATGCCCCCGCAACTCGCCTACTGGGCGACCACGCTGGATCTGTCATCGGTCGAAGACGCCCTGGCACTCGCCATCCGCCAGTTCCTCGGGCGGGTCCAGGACCTCTCGCCCGCGGCTCGCGAGCGGATCGGCAGCCAACTCGCCGCATCCGTACGGGCGGTCGTCACCCCGCCGCCGCCACCGGATACGCCTGGCTGGGCGTACCTGTCCGCCGTCCTTGCCGAACGCACCGCGCGGGCGCGGCGGCGCTTCGCCGACGCCCCCGCGCCGTGGCAACCGGGAGCTGCGCCGTGGCAACCGGGAGCCTGGAACGCGGGTTCCCAGCATCCGGGCTATCAGCGCCCGACAGCGCCGGATCCACTCCGGCCGTATCCGTATCCGTACCCGTATCTGCCGGAGGGCCAGCAGGTCCCACCGGGACAGGGACCCGAGGACCCCGCATCGTCTGCCACCCGGCTGATCGAGCCTGTTGACAAGCCGGCGCCCGGGCCCTTCGTCCCCCCGGCCTGATCCGCCGCCGGCATGGCTGACAGCGCCGGTCGGCGGAGACCCCGGTAGCGGTGTTCTACCGGGGCCGACGAGCCGGGGTACCCGTGCATCGCGAAGCGATGTGCGGGGAGCGATGACGCGAGGCGCCGTCTGGCGCCGGCAGACCCTGGACGAACTTCCGGCGGCGACCGCTAAGGTCAGGAACCGTGCTCCCAGGAGTTGAGGTAGGTCTCCTGGGCCGGGGTGAGGACGTCGATCGTGAGACCCATCGTCGCGAGCTTGAGCCGCGCGACTTCCTTGTCGATCTCAACCGGGACATCGTGGATCCCCGGGGCGAGGGATTGCCAGTTCCTGGTCAGCCATTCCGCGGTCAACGCCTGGTCCGCGAAGGACATGTCCATGACCGCGGCCGGATGTCCCTCAGCGGCTCCCAGGTTCACCAAGCGCCCCTCGGCGAGCAGGAGCAGGCGACGGCCATCGGCCAGGACGTACTCGTCGGTCTGGTGACGCACCCGGCGCGGGCCCGCGACCGCCAGGTCGGACAGGGCCGTGATGTCAATCTCGATGTCGAAGTGCCCCGAATTTGCGAAGATCGCCCCGTCCTTCATGGCCTCGAAATGCTCGCGGCGCAGGACGTCACGGTTACCGGTGACGGTGATGAACACATCTCCGATGGCGGCGGCCTCGATCATCGGCAGGACGCGGAAGCCGTCCATGGCCGCGTCCAGCGCCTTGGTCGGATCGATCTCGGTGACGATCACGTTCGCGCCCATGCCCTTGGCGCGCGAGGACACACCGCGGCCGCAGTACCCGTAGCCGGCAACCACGACGGTCTTGCCCGCAAGCAACGTGTTGGTAGCACGGAAGATCGCGTCCAGTGTTGACTGGCCGGTGCCGTACCGGTTGTCGAACATGTGCTTGGTGTCGGTGTCGTTGACCGCCACCATCGGGAAGCGCAGCGCGCCGTCCTTGGTCATCTGCCGTAGCCGGATAACCCCCGTGGTCGTCTCCTCGCACCCGCCGCGCACACCCGCGAGCAGCTCGGTTCGGGTGGTGTGCAAGGTGTTGACCAGGTCACAGCCGTCGTCGAAGACATAGTGCGGAGCGCCGTCGAGCGCGGCGTTGATATGCGCGTAGTAGCCGTCGCGGTCAACACCGTTACGGGCGAAGGTGGGGATACCGTACTCGGCGACCAGCGCGGCGGCGGTGTCGTCCTGTGTGGACAACGGGTTCGACGCGCACAGGGCGAGCTGGGCGCCACCAGCCGCGAGCGCCCGCATGAGGTTGGCCGTCTCGGTCGTCACATGCATACAGGCCGCGATCTTCGCACCTTGGAACGGCTGCTCGACAGCGAACCGGTCGCGAATCTGCCGGAGTACCGGCATGGCCCGGTCTGCCCACTCGATTCGGGTCTTGCCCTGCTGGGCCAAGGCGAGATCGGCTATGTCGTTCTTGGGCAGGTCCGCCATTGGGGTTCTCCTGTCAACGGTGCTGCGGGCGTCAGACAACGGGGAGCACACAAACGGTGATCGAACGTCGACCAGCAGCCTTCCGGTCACCCGCCCGCCCTGTCAAGTAAGCTGACTTTTTCTTGTCAAGATGACCGGTGGTAATCATGACCATACCAAAAGCGCTGGACGCCCCACGCATACTCGACACAATCCGGACTCGCGTGCGCCTGCGCCCCGGCGAGCGCCTGCCGATCACACGTGCGGCCGGCGTTCTCGAGACGACCGCGCGGATGCTGCGATACCGGGAGTCCCTGGGGCTGCTTGCGCCCTCGCGCTCCAGCGGCGGCCACCGCGAGTACGGCGAGCGCGACCTCGCCGCCGCCGCCTACGCGGACGAGCTGGAGCGGCATTACGGCGTCGGCCCGCGCGACCTGGCCTTCGCCCTGCGCGTCCTCGCCGATCCAGCGGTGGCCGCCGACGTACACCGACTGGGCCAGCTCGTCCACCGGCTCGCCTCCACGCCGGTCGAAGCCCTCGACTTCGACGCGCAAAAGGCGCGCCGCCTACTGCGGATCTCCCGTTGATCCATGCCCCTGTCGCCGGAGGCCCCGGAAGGCCACCGAGGTCAGATGGGCGGCGTGAGCGGGCGGTAGCCGGTGGTCACGCAGTCCGGGCAGGCCGTCGTGGATCTGAGCTGGCACGGCTCACCACTCAGCCTGGCCACCTGAAGCAGCGTCACACACCCAAGGCCTTCACAGGTCGGACACAACATGTTGACCTCGCGGGTGACCGATTCGGGCCGGTCGCCCGCGGCTGGTTCAGCGCTCACCTGGCCTGCCCGCCGAAATTACCGATATCGTTAGTATTGTCCGCCTCCACGCCGGCACGCAGTGGGCCGGCATACAGTGGTCCCGTGGCCACGGGACCACTGTATGGAACGCGGTTGCACGGAGCACGGTAAGCACAATCCGGATATGTGGGACCTTCCCCGCGGGCCTGGCAGGACGTGGGCTCGCTCATGCCGCCGCACATGCACACGCACATCTCCGAGGTACGGCACGGTGACCAGCCGCACCCAATCGACCGCTCCGCGTACAGCCTGGCGGCGCCGCGCACAACGTAGCCCCATGCGGGGGCGGGCAAGCGCGCCGGGTACAGCTCCGCCACGGGGGTCGGTCAGAATCTCCCCGTGGGCCGAAGCTCACTGAATCATGGAAGGTGACGTTACCGCCGTGCAGAGAGACTCCGCGTTCCGCGCACGAGCGCAGCGTCGCGCATCGGATGCCGCCGCTGTCGCGGCGGGTTCCGACAGACCGGACGACGGCCTTGCGAATGGCGGTGGCCTGGCGAGCGCGGCCGGTACCGCCGGCTCCGCTACCGCCAGCGGAAACGGACAGCCACCGCCGAGCATGGACGCCAGCGCGCCCGCAGCCGATGACGGCGACGTGGTGACCGGCTGCGATGGCGGCGGCAACGGTGGTGGCAACGGTGGTGGCAGGCGGGGCCGGCTCAGCCGGATCGGGCTGGTCGTCACCGCCGCGGGCATCGGCCTCGCGCTGCTGTTCCTACCCATGATCAGCGCGGTCGGCCTGTTCGCCAAGGCATCGGCCGACCATTACCTGAGCCTGCCCGCCGAACTGGTCACGCCACCGCTGCCCCAGACTTCCACCATCCTCGCCGCGGACGGCAGTGTCATCGCGACCCTGCGCGGCCAGGAGAACCGCACTGTGGTCGACGGCAAGGCCATTCCAACGGTCATGCGGCAGGCCATCGTCTCCATCGAGGACGCGCGTTTCTACATCCACGGCGGGGTTGACGTGAAGGGAGTCGTCCGGGCGGCGCTGCGCAACAGCGCGGCAGGCGACGTCCAACAGGGCGCGTCAACACTGGCGCAGCAATATGTCAAGAACGTGCTGCTCCAGAACGCGCGCACCAAGCAACAGCGCGAGGACGCCGCCGGGACGTCCCTCCAGCGCAAGCTCCAGGAGGCCCGGTACGCCGTCGCCCTGGAGAACAGCCTCACCAAGGACGAGATCCTCGAGCGCTACCTCAACATCGCCTACTTCGGCAACGGCAACTACGGCGTCGGTACCGCCGCCCAGAACTACTTCCATGTACGTATCACCGATCTGACGCTCCCCCAGGCGGCGCTGTTGGCCGGGCTCGTGCAGAGCCCGTCCCTGTACGACCCGGTGAACCATCCCGATGCCGCCAGGGTGCGCCGGGACGTCGTCCTGGACCGGATGGCCGAACTCGGTTACATCGACTCGGCCACCGCGGATGCGGCGAAGGCCACCCCGGTCACGGTGGTGCGTGCCGCCGCGGCCGCGGCGCAGGACTCGTGCGAGACGTCGACCGCGCCCTTCTTCTGCGATTTCGTGCGCACCCAGCTGCTGGCCGATCCCGCGCTCGGCGCGACCGAGGCCGAGCGTGCCCGGCGGGTCCACGAAGGCGGGCTGGTCGTCAGGACCACCCTGCAACCCAAGATCCAGGCCGCGGTCCAGGACACGGTCAATGCCGTCATAGCGCCGAGCAACCCGGTGTCAGCCACCGAGGTGGTGATCGAACCGGGCACCGGCAACGTCTTGGCGATGGCGGTGAACCGGGCCTTCGGCTCCAACGCCGCGGCCAACCAGACCAAGGAGCCGCTGCCGACCACGGCGGTGTTCCAGCCCGGCTCCACGTTCAAGACCTTCGCGCTCGCCGCCGCGCTGGAGGCGGGGTACGGGCTCAACACCCAGTTTTATTCGCCCGCATGCTACGTCTCCAAGCGGTTCCCCCGGGGGGATCCACGCAGCGGCGGTGACTGTCCCACCGGCTTCGCCAACGCCGAACCGGAGGAAAGCGGCATCTACGACATGTCGAAGGCAACCTGGGACTCGGTGAACACCTACTACATCCAGCTCGCGGAGAAAATCTCCGTACCGGCCATCGTCAGCATGGCGACCCGGCTCGGGATCCCGGCTTCCTACCTGAAGGAAGTCTCCCCCGCAAAGGGGGAGATAGCCATTGGCTCCGAGCGTGTCACCCCGCTGGACATGGCCAACGCCTATGCCACGCTTGCCGCCCACGGCGTCCACTGTGACCCGCGTTATGTCCTGTCGGCCACCGACTCCAGCCAGCAGAACGTGGACATTGCCCCCGCACCCAGCTGCCAGCGGGCGGTGTCCGCCGGTGTCGCCGACACGGTGACAAGCGTCCTCACCGGAGTGATCACCCAGGGCACGGGATACCCGAACGCGGCGGCGATCGGGCGGCCAGCCGCCGGCAAGACCGGCACCACGGACAACTACTCGGCTGCGTGGTTCGTCGGCTACACCCCGCAGATAGCCGCCTCCGTCGCTGTCGGCAATCCCAAGGGGGCGCAGGGGAACCCCCTCAAAGGAGTCGTCGCCGACGGCCGGACATGGCCCCGGGTGTTCGGCGGGGATCTTCCAGCGATCATCTGGGGCCGCTCGCTGCGCCAAGCGCTCACCGGCGTGCCGGCAATGCCGATGTCAAAGGCCGATCCGACGGTGGCCCAAGGCACCAAGGGCGGTCTGCTCTCCACTCCCCCGCCGCAACCGGCACCCGCACCCACGACGGCTGGGCCGCTGCCGGGCGTCACGATAGCCCAGCCTGGAGCTACCACACCGTCGTTGGGCGCCATCCTGCCGACAGCACCGCCAGCCACAGCGGCCCGGTCCCGCTAGCCGACGGGCTGGCCGTCGGCGTCAGTTCGGTGCCGGGCGGACGTCGAGATCGCGGGCCGCGGCGACCGGGGTGGGATCAAGGCCAAGAACAAGGGCGAGGTAGACACCGGCGTAATCGAACAGGCCGGCCAGGGACGCCAGCCGTTCCAGCCGGCTCGCCCCCTGCGCGGTCAGCTCGGTGACCCCGATCCCACGCTCGGCGGCGGCGGCGATCGCGGCATCGGCCTGCCGGGTGACCGCCGGATGCTCCTCGGTCTGGTCACGCAGCAGCACAAGGCGGAGCCGCACCTGCTCCGTCTCCGCCACCCGGTCGCGAAAGAAATCTTCAAGATCTTCGGCCGCACCGCCACCGATGGTGGCACCATCGGCACCGCCCCTGGTGGCGCGGACTCCGAACGCGCCATCCAGGACGCCCGCCTGGGCGCCCGCGTCCGCTGGCAGCGTGCCGAGCAACGCGGGGTAACCAGCGTCGGCAGCCAGCTGATCGGCTGCACGACGGGCCGCGGCGGCGGCCAGCGGGGTGGTCGCCCACAGCAACGGCAACGAACCCGCAAGCGCGAGCGCCAGCTCCTTGGCGGGGCTGACGAAGGTCTCGCTGGTGGGTCGACAGCGCACGGCCAGTTCCTCCAGCCGCTCCGCCGCGGCCTCGATCGCGCCCGGTCCCCCGGCCTCGCTGGGGACGAGGCCGAGAGCACGCGCGGCAACCACCGCGGGGACCAGCAGCGCCCAGAAACTCGCGCGGGTGGGCCTGTCATCCACCACCGGAACGGGAACGAACAGCGCCCGCGCCCGGCCGGCCAGCACGGCCAGCGGCGAATCGGGTGCGCCCACGACGACCGCCCGGCAACCGCGACGATCAGCCTCCCGCAACGCGGTCAGCGTCCGCGCATCGCGTCCCGAGGCCGACATCGCGAACACGACGTCGGCGACACCCACCCACCCGGGCAGGCTGTAGCCGTTGTCCCCGAACACCGGGACCGGGCACCGCGGCCCCGCCACAGCGGCCAAGGCCGCGCCGAGCGCCTCCGAGCCGGCGGCCCCGGCAACGAACACGGCACGTGGGCGACCGCCGGCGGCGAGTGAATCGAGCCGGGCCTCTCCGGCCAGCGCCGCGGACTCCCTGACCTGGCGGGCCGATGACGCCACATGCAGCAACATTCCGGCCGGATCGGCCGCCGTCAGCCGAGCGACGTCATCCAGAATGGCCTCGTCCACGA